>AP018318.1:5850000-6177500 GCA_003990705.1 Nostoc sp. HK-01 | reverse complement strand
TCGGCGCAAGATCGCTTGACTAGTGAGCTATTACGCACTCTTTCAAGGGTGGCTGCTTCTAGGCAAACCTCCTAGTTGTCTATGCAATCTCACCTCCTTTATCACTTAGTGATGATTTGGGGACCTTAGCTGGTGGTCTGGGCTGTTTCCCTCTTGACGATGAAGCTTATCCCCCACCGTCTCACTGGCAACGTGTTCTCTGGGTATTCTGAGTTTGTCTCGATTTGGTACCGGTCTCCCAGCCCGCACCGAAACAGTGCTTTACCCCCCAGATTTAATCGTTACCGCTGCGCCTCAACACATTTCGGGGAGAACCAGCTAGCTCCTGGTTCGATTGGCATTTCACCCCTAACCACAGCTCATCCGCCGATTTTTCAACATCGGTCGGTGCGGACCTCCACTTGGTGTTACCCAAGCTTCATCCTGGCCATGGTTAGATCACCAGGGTTCGGGTCTATAAACACTGATTATCGCCCTTTTCAGACTCGGTTTCCCTTTGGCTCCAGCATTCTCGCTTTAACCTACCAGTGCCTATAAGTCGCCGGCTCATTCTTCAACAGGCACGCGGTCATCCGTTTAATCGGACTCCCACTGCTTGTAAGCTCATGGTTTCATGTTCTATTTCACTCCCCTTCCGGGGTTCTTTTCACCTTTCCCTCGCGGTACTGGTTCACTATCGGTCACACAGTAGTATTTAGCCTTACGAGATGGTCCTCGCTGATTCACATGGGATTCCTCGTGCCCCATGCTACTCGGGATTCAGCTACTATCCTTTGACTTTCGACTACAAGACTTTCACTTTCTCTGGTGCAGTACTTAGCTGCTTCGTCTAGCCTCTAGATTCGATATCGCTGTCCCACAACCCCAGTCAGTAAACCAACTGGTTTAGGCTCTTCCCCTTTCGCTCACCACTACTGAGGGAATCTCTTTTGATTTCTCTTCCTCCAGCTACTAAGATGTTTCAGTTCGCTGGGTTGGCTCTTTCCTGTCTATATATTCAACAGGTAGTACATAGGGTTTCCCCATTCGGATATCTCCGGCTCATAGTTTGCTTCCAACTCCCCGGAGCTTTTCGTCGGTAACCACGTCCTTCTTCGCCTCTGTGTGCCTAGGTATCCACCATTAGCTCTTATTCGCTTGACCACAATACATTGGTTTCACCTGCATTCACTTACATCTTTCGATGTCTGTGTCTGCCTGCAATTAAATCGCGTTTCTATGCAGTTTTCAAGGTTCTGGCTAGGATTTTTTACCCAGCAGTCTAACGAGAGTTAGTTGCTGTTTTTTCCTTCTCTTTTTTCTTTCTAGGTGGAGGTTAGCGGACTCGAACCGCTGACATCCTGCTTGCAAAGCAGGCGCTCTACCAACTGAGCTAAACCCCCATCAACAAGGCAAAATTTAAAAGGCAAAAGGCAAAAGAAATAATTATGTTATTCTTTTTTTCCTTTTTCCTTTTTCCTTGTTCAGGTGGGCCATCCTGGACTCGAACCAGGGACCTCACCCTTATCAGGGGTGCGCTCTAACCACCTGAGCTAATAGCCCCAATACGAACCAAACCATAGTTTGAAAGCTTACACAATTTCCTGCGACCGACCTAGGTTTGACCATCTGTATTCTCTATCTTGCTTTTGGCAACCGATTTTACAGTTGGGTAGGTCTCCCTAAAAGGAGGTGATCCAGCCACACCTTCCGGTACGGCTACCTTGTTACGACTTCACCCCAGTCACCAGCACTGCCTTAGGCATCCCCCTCTCCTAAAAGTTGGGGTAATGACTTCGGGCGTTGCCAGCTTCCATGGTGTGACGGGCGGTGTGTACAAGGCCCGGGAACGAATTCACTGCAGTATGCTGACCTGCAATTACTAGCGATTCCTCCTTCACGAAGCTGAGTTGCAAGCTTCGATCTGAACTGAGCTACGATTTCCGGGATTTGCTTGCTATCGCTAGCTTGCTGCCCTCTGTTCGTAGCATTGTAGTACGTGTGTAGCCCAAGACGTAAGGGGCATGCTGACTTGACGTCATCCCCACCTTCCTCCGGTTTGTCACCGGCAGTCTCTCTAGAGTGCCCAACTTAATGCTGGCAACTAAAAACGAGGGTTGCGCTCGTTGCGGGACTTAACCCAACATCTCACGACACGAGCTGACGACAGCCATGCACCACCTGTGTTCGCGCTCCCTAAGGCACTCCTCCCTTTCAAGAGGATTCGCGACATGTCAAGTCTTGGTAAGGTTCTTCGCGTTGCATCGAATTAAACCACATACTCCACCGCTTGTGCGGGCCCCCGTCAATTCCTTTGAGTTTCACACTTGCGTGCGTACTCCCCAGGCGGGATACTTAACGCGTTGGCTCCGGCACTGCGAGGGTCGATACTCGCAACGCCTAGTATCCATCGTTTACGGCTAGGACTACTGGGGTATCTAATCCCATTCGCTCCCCTAGCTTTCGTCCCTCAGTGTCAGTTACGGCCTAGCAGAGCGCCTTCGCCACCGGTGTTCTTCCTGATCTCTACGCATTTCACCGCTACACCAGGAATTCCCTCTGCCCCGAACGTACTCTAGCTATGTAGTTTCCACTGCTTTTACAAAGTTAAGCTTTGCTCTTTAACAGCAGACTTACATCGCCACCTGCGGACGCTTTACGCCCAATCATTCCGGATAACGCTTGCATCCTCCGTATTACCGCGGCTGCTGGCACGGAGTTAGCCGATGCTTATTCCTCAGGTACCTTCACTTTCTTATTCCCTGAGAAAAGAGGTTTACAACCCAAGAGCCTTCCTCCCTCACGCGGTATTGCTCCGTCAGGCTTTCGCCCATTGCGGAAAATTCCCCACTGCTGCCTCCCGTAGGAGTCTGGGCCGTGTCTCAGTCCCAGTGTGGCTGATCATCCTCTCAGACCAGCTACTGATCGACGCCTTGGTGCGCTCTTACCACACCAACTAGCTAATCAGACGCGAGCTCATCTTCAGGCAGCAAGCCTTTCACCTTTCGGCACATCCGGTATTAGCCACCGTTTCCAGTAGTTATCCCCGACCTGAAGCTAGATTCTCACGCGTTACTCACCCGTCCGCCACTATCTCCGAAGAGACCGTTCGACTTGCATGTGTTAAGCATACCGCCAGCGTTCATCCTGAGCCAGGATCAAACTCTCCGTTTTGAATTGTTTGTTTAGCTCTTTGGCTGTTCTTTTATAACCTCAGCCTGGTTACTTTATTTACTTGACGCAGGCTACTTGTGTTATTATTGCTTTCAAACTATAATCTTTTCATGGTTCGGTTCCTTCCGAGCTTCGCTTCGCAGCGCTTCTCTCAGGCACTTATCTAATATATCTAACCTCCCCCTCTGTGTCAACTACTTTCCCACAATTCTTTTTCCCTTCCTGATAATCTCCCTCCCCACGTCCTTTCTCGTTCACAATAGTCTATGCACTTTGCATACTCTCTCAGGAAGGTACACCTTGAATTTTCAATCCGTCATTGCCTCTCTTCACCACTTCTGGCGCGATTTCGGTTGCTTGATTGGTCAACCCTACGATATTGAAAAGGGGGCTGGTACTAAAAATCCCCATACATTTTTAAGAGCTTTGGGGCCGGAACCTTGGGCTGTAGCTTATGTAGAACCATGTCGCCGTCCTACAGATGGTCGTTATGGCGAAAACCCTAACCGTTTTCAACACTATTATCAGTATCAGGTTCTGATTAAGCCATCACCAGATAATATCCAAGAAATTTATCTTGATTCTTTGAGGGCTTTGGGTATTCGTCCTGAAGACCACGATATTCGGTTTGTAGAAGATAACTGGGAAGATGCAACAGTAGGCGCTTGGGGTACTGGTTGGGAAGTCTGGTTAGATGGGATGGAAATTACTCAATTTACCTACTTTCAACAATGTGGCGGAATAGATTGCAGACCTGTGTCGATTGAAATTACGTACGGGTTAGAGCGACTAACGATGTATCTCCAGCAAGTAGAAGCATTTACAAAGCTCCAGTGGACAGACAATATTACTTATGGAGATGTTTTTCTGCAAAATGAGATTGAGCAGAGTACTTACAACTTTGAAGCATCAAATCCTGAGATGCTGCTAACACTGTTTAATTTATACGAGCAAGAAGCTAATCAGTTAACAGAGCGTGGTTTAGTCTTACCAAGCTTAGATTATGTAATGAAGTGTTCGCATACGTTCAATTTGCTAGATGCTAGAGGAGTAATTTCTGTAACGGAAAGAACTCGTTATATTGCCAGAATTCGTCATTTGGCAAGAAAGGTAGCACAACTATATGTAGAACAGCGAGAAAAGCTTGGCTATCCTTTGCTGAAGAAAACAGCAGTTTGAGTTTGATAAACCTTGAAACTATTAAGTTTCAGGGACTTTAGTTTTTAACAACTCTTTTTAGGCTATCGCTGCCAAATTTATAGACGCGTAGGACTTATACACAGTTAAAGGACATCAAATCATAAAGAACACCAAGGATATGGAGGAATAAAAGTTTGAGAGAGTTGCTGAGTAAGTCCTAACGCGTTCTACCGATTGCTAGTTATTTTTCAGGTCGATAATACCTGCTTATCTACTAAATTGTTTCATAAAGCGGCGGTCAATCCAATCTTTCCAGCACCATAGTAAAGGGTGGGGTGGTAAGGTGAATGCGCCTTTGGTGGCGATCGCTCGTTTGTCGCCTGTCCCAATTAAACTTAAATATTGTTGCTGTGGTATGTAAGGTTTGAGTGGTTTGCCTAAGATAATTCGTTGTAAGTTCTCAAATAATGGCTTACCCTGACGTACCGCAAATACACCAGCTTTCGGACGGGGATGATTTATCATTGTGGCAATATCACCAGCAGCAAATACTTGTGGATGAGTTTGAGATTGCAAGGTGTCATTAACTAAAATAAAGCCTTGTTCATCAGTTCCGAGTCCTGTAGTTTTTAACCAGTCTGGTGCTGAGGCTTGTGTTACCCAAAAAACTTTATCACACTCTACCACTAACCCTAATTCACATTTGACTGCTAGTAATTCTTCATTTATGTATTTAATCTGAGAGACAGACTCGCCTAGATGCAGCTTAATACCTCGACTGGTTACAACTTGTTTTACCTGATGCTGCACTGAGTCATGATTATGCGGCAAAATTTTATGGTGGCGATGAAATAAATGAATTTCTAGATTTTGAATTGGTTTTTGGTTCGCAATCAAGAGTTGCTGTAAATGTGCTTGCATTGCGAGTGCTAATTCTACGCCACCAACACCACCGCCGACAATAGCTATTTTTATTGGCTGTTGAGGATTTTTGTGAACGCTTTGCAGCAGTTCATACCAACATTCTAAGAGTTTTGCTACTGGTTTAGCTGGTATAGCGTATTCAGCTGCACCTGGTACAGAGATTGTCGCTGGAGTGCTGCCAATATCAATGGACAGTACATCAAAATTTACCGCGGGACGATTAGCGCAAATTACTTGACGATTTTCTAAATCTAAGCCAATGGCTCGGTCTATATATAAATGTGCATGGGCAAAGTCAGCTAATCTTGACAAATTAATGTGGCACTCATCGTAATTATATAATCCAGCAATGTGTCCGGGTAGCATTCCCGAATAAGGTGTGTCTAATGCTGGTGTAATTAAAGTTAAACTTACTCCTGGTAATGGTTTGATGCCAAACATTTTTAGTGCGATCGCATGACTATGACCACCACCAACTAGCACTAAATCAGGCATAGAATTCTGTTGATGAACACTGTATGATTTTTGAATATTTTCTACAATATCCTTTCCGACACGGTAGCGATGACTATCCGCCATACGACTGAAGCTGATTTACCTGCGATCGTAGCTATTTATAATGCGGCGATTCCTAGCCGTCTCGCTACTGCTGATTTAGAACCTGTATCTGTGGAAAGTCGCCGTGCTTGGTTTCATGGCCGAGCGCCTAATTTTCGCCCTTTGTGGGTAATTGAACAACAAGGAGTGATTGCAGGGTGGTTAAGCTTCCAATCATTTTACGGTCGCCCCGCCTATCATGCCACTGCTGAAATTAGTATTTATATTGCGCCAGCTTTTCATCGTTGCGGTTTGGGACGAAAACTTTTAGACCAAGCAATTCATCAAAGCCCTAATTTAGGCTTAAAAACGCTTTTAGGCTTTATTTTTGCCCATAATCATCCCAGTCTGAAACTTTTTGAAACATCTGGATTTCAACGCTGGGGACATTTACCTCAAGTGGCTGAATTAGATGGGGTGGAACGTGACTTAGTGGTTATGGGGCTGCGGATTGGGGAAAAGTGTGAAGTTTGAAATTAAAAATCTTGACTTTTCCAAAAATTCAAAGACTTTCACTATATCAGTCCTCGTAACTCACTTCAACTAACCCAAGAGAGGAATAATGATTACTATCTGAATTTATCTATGGTTTTGCCATAGATATTAATCAATAGATAAGATTTATTATTTCAATCCATAGATATATAAGAATTAATTAGACTAATTATCGTTGATTTATCTAATCAAGTAATTCCATTTTGTTTCATATAAAGGTAAGCTTAATCTAACAAAATTAAGCAAATATAAACTTGCGTTTTTGAATAGTGGTTAGCGTCGGGATCAAAGCTCCTTGATTCCGTAGCCTTAAATTTTGTTTAAATCTAGAGGTAATTTCATGGCTCAGTTTCTACTAGAGACTGTTTGGCTAGTTCCTTTATATGCCTTAATTGGCGGATTGTTAGCCGTACCTTGGTCGCCAGGGATCATTCGTAAGACTGGGCCAAGACCCGCAGGTTATGTAAATTTAGTAATGACTTTTTTGGCGTTTCTCCATAGTGCGATCGCCTTACAAGCAACTTGGAATCATCCATCCCAAGAAGTATTTATTCATTGGCTATCAACAGCTGGTTTAGACCTTACCATTGCTATCGAAATTTCGTCAATTAGTGTAGGCGCAATGGTAGTAATTGCGGGGTTAAATTTGCTGGCGCAAATTTATGCCATTGGCTACATGGAAATGGATTGGGGTTGGGGACGCTTCTATTCTTTATTAGGTTTATTTGAAGCGGGATTGTGTGCCTTAGCTTTATGCAATAATTTGTTCTTCAGTTATGTAATTCTAGAAGTCCTGACTTTAGGAACCTACCTGCTAGTTGGCTTATGGTTTAGTCAACCTTTGGTAGTTAGTGGGGCGAGAGACGCTTTCTTAACCAAGCGGGTAGGAGACTTGTTTTTGTTGATAGGGGTCTTAGGATTATGGCCTCTAGCCGGAACATGGGATTACAACGAACTCGCTGTATGGGCAAAAACTGCTGAAGTTGACCCCACAGTAATTACTTTAGTAGGTTTAGCCTTGATTGCTGGGCCGATGGGTAAATGCGCCCAATTCCCCCTTCATTTGTGGTTAGATGAAGCGATGGAAGGCCCTGTTCCCAGTACAATTTTGCGGAACTCAGTAGTAGTAGCTAGTGGCGCATGGGTGCTGATTAAACTACAACCTGTGTTAACTTTGTCACCTCTAGTTTCTACTGTCATGGTAGCGATTGGTGCAGTGACAGCAATTGGTGCTTCGTTAATTGCGATCGCCCAAATTGACGTTAAACGCTGCCAATCTTATTCTGTGAGTGCTTACATGGGCTTGGTATTTATCGCTGTAGGCACACAGCAAGATGATGCTGCACTGTTACTAGTTCTGACTCACGCCTTATCTGCTGCGCTGTTGGTGATGAGTACCGGGGGCATTATTTGGAACAGCATCAGCCAAGATGTTACTCAACTAGGCGGACTTTGGTCACGTCGCCCCATTTCTGGTTTAGCGTTTATCGTTGGCACATTAGGACTAATTGGTTTCCCACCACTAGGTAGCTTTTGGGCATTAGTGGAATTAACCGATGGATTATGGGCTACTCAGCCTTGGTTAGTCGGGATAGTGATAGCCGTTAACGCGTTGACAGCCGTTAGTTTATCTAGAGAATTTGGCTTGATTTTTGGTGGTAAACCCAAGCAAATGAGTGAGCGATCTCCGGAAGTTCACTGGCCGATGGTACTACCAATGGTGATTTTATTCGGATTTGTCCTGCATTTGCCTTTAGTGTTGCAAAGCTTATCCCTGTTACCAGACTGGGCAACCCTGAATAAAGATGTTGCACTTCTACTAATTTGGTCGAGTATTTTCGGTTGTAGCGTCGGTGGTGTAATTTACCTCGGCAATATTCCCAAACCAGTTCGCCTACCTTGGAAAGGTTTGCAAGACTTGTTGGCTTACGACTTTTACACCCCCAAACTCTACCGGATGACCATCATTTTCAGTGTTGCCCAACTGGCTAGATTCGCTGATATGGTTGACCGCTTTGTAGTTGATGGCATTGTTAACTTCGTTGGTTTATTCTCCTTACTTGGTGGAGAAGGTTTGAAATACAGCACCTCTGGTCAAACTCAAACCTATGCCTTCACTGTCCTCTTAGGCATTGGTCTTTTAGGAATGTGGGTTACATGGCCATACTGGGGGGTGCAATTTTTAGAGTTGATGTTTTAGTCATTTGTCATCTGTGGTTATAAATCCCTAAACTACCATGCTGAGTGTTTTAATCTGGACACCAATCATCGCTGCTTTAATTATTGGGTTTTGGCCTAGTAATGCCATTCCACCAAATCGCGTGCGCTTGGTAGCCCTTACCATATCTGGTTTAATCCTGTTGTGGAATCTATTCATCCTATTTAAATTTGACCTCAGCACTCCTGGGATGCAGTTTCAAGAATATTTACCTTGGAATGAAACCCTAGGTTTAAGCTACCAATTAGGAGTAGATGGGCTATCAATATTAATGCTGGTTTTAAATAGCCTCCTCACTTGGATTGCTATTTACAGCAGTAATCAAAACACTGAACGCCCCCGCTTATTTTACTCAATGATTTTGTTGGTTAGCGGTGGCGTTGCTGGGGCATTCCTCGCGGAAAACTTACTCCTGTTTTTCCTGTTCTACGAACTCGAATTAATCCCCTTCTATTTATTAATTTCGATTTGGGGCGGCGAAAAACGGGCTTATGCCGGAATTAAGTTTCTGATTTACACTGCTGTTTCCGGCGCATTAATTTTGGCAACCTTCTTGGGTATGGTGTGGCTGACAGGTTCCACTAGCTTTGCCATTGATGCGGTATCTACTCAAACCCTCTCTGCGGGACTGCAACTTCTCTTACTATCAGGAATCATCCTCGGTTTTGGTATAAAAATTCCCTTGGTTCCCTTCCATACATGGCTACCTGATGCTTACGTTGAAGCTTCCGCACCCATTGCAATTTTGTTAGGTGGTGTGTTAGCAAAACTGGGAACCTACGGTTTATTGCGGTTTGGGATGGGGATGTTCCCCAACGCTTGGAGTACTGTTGCCCCAACCTTGGCAATTTGGGGGGCAATTAGCGCAATATATGGGGCAGTAGTGGCGATCGCCCAAAAAGATATCAAGCGGATGGTAGCATACAGTTCTATCGGTCATATGGGCTATGTATTACTAGCCAGTGCCGCTAGTACCTCCCTGGCCTTAGTCGGTGCAGTTTCCCAAATGTTTAGCCACGGCATCATTCTTGCAATTCTCTTCCATTTAGTAGGAGTCGTGGAAGCCAAAGCTGGCACAAGAGAATTAGATAAACTCAACGGTTTAATGAGTCCAATTCGTGGCATACCTTTAATTAGTGCCTTACTCGTATTAAGTGGTATGGCTAGTGCTGGTATTCCCGGTTTAACAGGATTTATCGCTGAATTTATCGTCTTTCAAGGTAGCTTCTCAGTCTTCCCCATCCCGACAATATTGTGTGTCGTCGCCAGTGGCTTGACTGCGGTATATTTCGTTATCCTCCTTAACCGCACCTGTTTTGGCAGACTCGACAATGATTTAGCTTACTATCCCAAAGTATTGTGGTCTGAGAAAGTACCAGCACTAATTTTGGCGAGCTTAATCATCTTTTTGGGAGTCCAACCTACTTGGTTAGTGCGATGGAGTGAACCCACTACCACAGCAATGGTAGCGGCAATTATCCCAGCGGAGAAAACCGTAATTCCTGAAGTTGCGTTGAAATAGTAACAATAGATTTACGCAACAGATACAGGAGAAAATATGAATCTCACCTTAATTCCCAGTGGTCTTGTACTATTTCGCTTTTTAATAGCACCCTTCCTCCTGTGGGATGCCTGGGATGGTGATACGAGTATTTGGTTTTTAGTAGGTTTTACTGCTGCTTTTCTTTCCGACATTTTTGATGGCATTATTGCCCGGCGGTTGGGTGTTAGCAATGCCAAATTGCGACAAGCTGATAGCTGGGCTGATACTTGCCTTTTTAGTTGTATCTTTTTGAGTGCTTGGCTGGGATATCGGGATATTCTAATTACTTATCGCCTACCTTTATTGATGGTGATTTTTGCTCAAGTCGTCTGGTGGATAGTTAATTTAATTAAGTATGGCAAACCTGCAAGCTATCACACCTATTCAGCCAAGTTTTGGGGAATCACATTATTTATTGCCATTGTGGCACTGTTTGCATTTAACTACGCTGGCATAACTTTATGGCTAACTTGTATCGCTGGAACTATTTACAGCATTGAAGAAATTGCAATGACGTTAATATTGCCAGTTTGGACGCATGATGTTTTGAGTATTTTTCATGCTTTAAAGATACGTCAGCAATTACAAACAACCAATATTTCTACTGTCTAAAAATACATTTAACATCCAGGAACTAACATGGTACAGACTCCAGAAAAAACTGTTACTACTAAACTTCCACCTTCTCGTCATGAATTTGCTGAAGTAATTCATCGTTTAGAAGCAGGGGGTTCAATGCTGCCGGACACGCCAGAAAACTTAATGCAAATTATCGGTATTTATAAAGCTTATGCTGTACCGATGGATTTTTACTGGCGTGACTTATTATATATAGCTGAACAGGTATTTTTAGAGCCATTTGCCTTTTTTAAATACTTCTTACCGCAAGAGTATTTAGACCTGCATAATCATTATGCTGGCGATACTGCTGATTTAAGAATTTGGCGCGGTGAAGCCACTGCCCATCCTGAACTTTTGGCATTTATGGAAAAAGGTGAAACCTTGAAAATGCCAAAGTTATTGCATCACTTATCCCACGATCGCATAAATATGGAATTTGCTGAAGCTTGTATGCGGGCAATGCTTTGGCATCGGCATATGTATGCGCCAGTTAATCAATTTGACGCTTATCTCGACTCAGAAGAATACAAAGCCAACGCTGACAGGGCAATTAAAGCGTTCTTCCAAGGCAACCCTGTAATGCTGGGACTGTACAAACTGTTTCCCGATATGTTTTTGGAACAGTGCCGCCAGATGTCATACTACTCTAACCTCGGCTTGTTCTGGGAAGTCATGGCCCCAGTGTTCTTTGAAATGTCTGACATCTATGACGAAGGCGGGTTTAAGGGTGTACCTGACGCGATGAACTTTTTGGTCAATGGCATATTTGCGATCGCAGGTCGTCCAATTTACCATCATGTTTATATCTGTGGCGAATGCTACGAAATTATCCCCAAATCAAAAGGCTTCACTTGGCTGTATGAAGCAGCATTACCCTACGTAGAAGCTGTGTTCTACCGCACCGCCCCCTTTAGAGGCACAAAATCTTATAACGCCCAAGCAGGACAAGTCCCCGATGACCAAAAAGATTTCCACTACGGCATTCTCTACGCCGATGTCTTTCCTGTAGGAACTGCTGGTATTCCACCAACATTATTAATGCAAGATATGTTGCACTTCTTACCACAATATCTTGTTGATTACTATAAACAACATTGCCGTGGTGAAGATGATATGTTGATTCAGTTGGGTATTAGTTTCCAACGCTCAATGTATAATGTTACTTCTGCGGTCATTCAAGCCTTGAGAACTGCACTTTTATATCCCTTAGATGACCCTAATCCCAAACATTTGCAAGCAAATCGAGAGTTTTTTGAACAACAATTAAATCGCTTTACTCGCGCTGATTATAATATGCGTGATGCTGCCCGTCTGCGGAATATTCAAACCCCAGATTATCGTTAATTAAACAGCAAGAAGCCTTACCCGGATTGCTCACTTCTCATAATCCTGATCTAGAATATGTTTCGGTAAAAACCGAAATTTAAACTTGAATTAGGCCTTGGGAATAATGGTGAGAAATTCGGGTATTGTGCTGTAAGGTTAAGTTACGATTGTTTTGTACTGGAGAAAGGTTAAGCCATGAGTCTTGTGTTGGAACGTGAGATACCACCTCTAAGAGAAGATGAAACTGGAGCGATTCGAGTGGGGAATTCAAGGGTTTTGTTAGAGACTGTGATTCGAGCGTTTCAAGATGGCGCATCTCCTGAATCTATTGTGCATCGATATTCGACTCTATCTTTGTCTGATGTTTATAACACAATTGGCTACTACCTTCGTCATCAAGCTGCGGTAGAAACATATTTGAATCAGAGAGAACAGTTAGCCCAATCAGTGCAGCAACGTTTATCTAGTATCCAACCTGATCTGGGCTTAATTCGTAACCGTTTACTATCTCAACAGAATCAGTAGCAAAGTTATGCTTAGTCTGTTAAGTGATGAGAATTTTAACGGTGACATTATTCGAGGCTTATTTTTACGTCAACTCAATCTTGATTTAATTCGGGTTCAGGATGTTGGTTTGCGAGAATTAAATGATCCAGTGATTTTAGCTTGGGCAGCAATCAATAAGCGTATCCTTCTGACCCATGATCGTGCAACGATGCCAGATTTTGCTTACAACCGCCTAGTTGCAGGAGAGGCAATAGCAGGGATGTTTGTCGTCAATGACCGAATGCCCATTCGACAGGCAATTGATGAGTTGCTACTACTAATCGATTGCAGCCAGCAAGAAGAATGGAAAGGGGTTGTAATGTATTTGCCTTTATGACACAAAGCCTGTGATAGCTCGATGTAATTAGTTCTGCAATCTTTCGTTTGTAGATGCTGGTTTATCATTGTTCGCTGTTAGACAAAACTTTTTCTCCGTATTATCTCTTAGCCTTTTTCAGAAATCAAATATGATTCTATAGAACTATTCCGTTTAATATCCAAATAAGGGTGTATAAAATAAAATTTTTGTATATTTTGGCAAGAGTTATCTATATTGTTCATACTATCATTATCAAAACAAAGATTACATAGAGCCTATCTATACAGGAATAAAATTATACACTATAAAAGATGAACATCCAACAAGAAATACGTGTTCTAAATTCGTCTGTAGAGCTTATTACGAATTATGTAAATTATTCTATTTGCTGCTTCCCGGAAGATCAATCAAAACTAGTAACCAGTGTATTGCCTCAAGACAGTACAGCTAAGAAGTATTTTTTCATATTACTACTAGAAGTTATTGCAGGTGTTAATAACCCAAGTTGCGGGTAATAGAAGATAAAAAAGAATATGGTTTGTGTAGGCAGGGTAAATGAGAGGTAGTAAGAACTACAACCTTGATGAAAGTGCAATCAGGAATGTTCAGTGTAGTTGAAGAGAAAGTGAAAGAAAGCAACTTAGTCAACAAAAGCTCGTTGCAAAGTGTAGGCAAAAATAAAAGCTTGTAACTTCAGTAAAAACCCTTCAAATGTCACAGCATGAATAGATTTGTGAAAACGACTGGTAATGCCACTAAACACGGTTTCAATGTAATGACGAAGAGACTGTTTAATGTAGTAAGTCCACGGCGCATCTTGACGTTTAGAGTTACTTTTTCGCATGACTTGCATCGAGATTTGACTGGTTTCAAGCAAGACATCTTCCACAGTGTAATCAAGATAGGCACAATCAGCATAAACTTGAGTTCCAGGCAGTAAATTCAAGGTTAAAGCACCTAATTCCCGGATATCTGTCGCACTGGCTGGCATAAACACAAATTCAACAGGAATACCTGTTTTGGTAGTTAATAACTGTACTCTGACTCCATAAAAATAACGTTTCTTAGATGCGATATAACCCCGATATTCTGGTGATTGGATGAGATGGGCATTAAAGATGCGAATGTGATCACATATCGGTACAGGAAACGAGTCTAAAAGATATTCCGTATTTTCACTAATTTCTTTTAGTGCCATTCCGATTTGATGAAATAAATCGTTCATTAACATTGAGACATGATGTAATCGCCGATTAAATCGTGATTTTTCTAACATTCTTGGCATCAATTTATGGTCTTTCATGTAGCTACAAGCCTGACTATGATTACCTCCAAAGTACATAGCTGCAATGATTGCCGTTGTGATAATTTCTGCATCACTCATTTCACAACGAATATCCTCTTTATGGCTGATCGCCTTTAATAAGTCATCTATGACAGAATAGATCGTAACTATTTCATTTAACATCTGTCCCTCCTCTTTGTCTTGTCTGGAGGGATTTTCTTGTTTCTCTAACTTTATGTCATCTCTCTTTGAGACTAACTAGCAACTTGGGTTAATAAGGAAATTATTCCAGGAAAAAATGCTGGAGACAATCTGTTAAGGTTATTGTACAGAATATCAATATCACCTCAGCTAGACCATAATTTAGAAAATACGGCGGCACTGAAGAAGTCTGTTGAAGAATTGGAAAATTGGCTTAATTCTGAATTTGTGTATGAAATATACTCTGCTAATATAGGAAAAGAATTAAAAATTACATTATCTAGGAAAGATGCTATTTATTTAATTGGCAATAGATGTAAACACTCCCTTCTTAGATCAAATTCGATATTGGAAAAAATAGTTAAACTCTATAAAAATAGTGGAGTTATTCTAGACCCAGGAACGGAGATTCTAATTATAGAAGATATTGATAACTGGTTGTTTGATGATTTTGGTGGTTATCATTTCACAAAACTATGTGAACTAAGTGCTAACATTTATTATGGAATAGTTGAATATATCCGCCCAATTTACGTGAAATGTTTAGTAAGAACTGATGAAATTGGATATTCATATAAAATGCCAGATGAATTAACTGAGAGTGAAAGTAAATTTGAGTACTACGAGTTATTAAACAGAACTAGATCACCATTTTTACCTGCGATTGAAACCTGCGAACACTTAGAAGAGCGTTACTAGTATGCCTAATAACCGCAAAGTAAGCATTACAATCAACTCAATTTCACAAGCAGCTTTGATGATGATTACCCTTGACCAAGTGCTGGAAACCGCTTTGCAATTACCCTACGAGCAACAAGAAATGCTCATTAAAATTCTCCAAAATCGCCACCACCAAAGCCGTCGAGATGAGATTACTGCGGATGCTCAACAAAGTTTAGCTGATTTCCGGGCGGGTAATTTCCGATCTCAGTCAGCCAAAAGTGTAATTGCAGAATTGCGCGAATCTTTGAACCAAGAAGAAGAATGAGATTTCTGGTTTTAACACCGAAATTTAAGAGAGCATTTCGTAAATTTGTGAAACGAAATGCTGACCTTCAGCAACAGATTGAAGACACTCTTCAGCAAATGGAAGCAGATGTATTTGCTCCAAACTTGGGTACTCATAAGTTGAGTGGTAAACTCGATGGTCTTCAGTCTTGTTCTTGCGGCTATGATTGTCGTATCGTTTTCTCAATCGAGAAAAATGCTGATTCAGATGGCGAAGTTATTTTGCTGCTTGATATTGGCACACATGATGAGGTCTATTAAATAACTAATTTTCTTATCAGTGCGTTTGGATTAGCATCGCTAGTAGGTTGGGTGGAACGAAGTGGAAACCAACATTTTTTTGTTTACTAACCTATTAGACAATTGATTAAGATAAATAAATGTTAGTAGATGTTAGCGATCGCCCTATCCAAGTAACAAGCTAATACTCCTAATCTCTCCATTAAACCTTCTACGAGGAGATTTCCAAGTGTCATTGGCTGAACTCATGTCACAAATCCAAGAGCTTTCAAAAATTGACAAGCTTCGGCTAATGCAGTTTCTAGCAACAGAACTAGTTAAAGAAGAAGATGCAAACTTCTTTGTTGCAAACCAGGAGTACCCAGTCTGGTCTCCCTATAACTGCTCTGAGGCTGCCAATGTTTTAATGAATCTTCTGGCGATAAAGCAACAAGAACAGAATGGTTGACACTCAAAGATTTCCCTACAAAATTATTGACAGCAATCTTGGCATGGTTGATCGAATGCCGTATCTGCCTTTAATGCTCAGTTTGAATGGTAAATCTCTGAACGCTGAAGGCTTATTAGATACAGGTGCAAGCGTTAATGTTTTGCCCTATGAGTTAGGGCTAGAATTGGGCTTAATTTGGGAGGATGAAACGCTGTCAGTTCTGTTGTCAGGAAACTTAGCTCGATTTGAAGCTCGCGCAGTCGTTGTTAATGCTCAAGTGAGTGCATTCCCAACGGTTAACCTGGCATTTGCCTGGACAAAAGCAACCAATGTACCTTTGATCTTGGGACAAGCTAATTTCTTCTTTGAGTTTGATGTCTGCTTTTTCCGTATGCGTTCTGAGTTTGAAGTCCGTCCTAAGCAGATTGAATAAAAATGAAGATAGGAACGCTAGTTGGAACGCTCCATTAGGTACAGTCTAACCATCCTATTGCACACCGATTGTACAAATCTCTCAGCTAAGTCCGAGAGGTTAGCAGATGTTTTTTACTAATGAATGTACGCAGTTAATTGCTGGAAAAAGCTCACTACTGCTGCGCTTGGATTTCGTCTAATAATTCTTCATCAGAGTAGTTATAATACCATTCACCTTGTAACTTTAACCTAACTGACTGTGAGCCACCATTGGGTGTACAAACAACCCAATATGTATCAGGTTCGCCTTTAACTTGCGCTGCATCTTGATTTTCTGCGTTATCAGAAAGTCCTGAAAATACTTGCACACATTTCCAGGCGGTTCCATCAGCAGATTTAACTTCGCGTTCCATATCTGACTCCTAAAACTATATTTCTAAGGTTTTCTTTTGGGTTAAACACATCGCGATTCCCTTTTCATAATATGCAGCTTCGTTAATAAAAATAGGATAAACTGTAGATTGACCTTGATAGGCGATCGCAGTTCCATCAAAGGTTAAAAATATTGGTTCACCAGGGTTAAGTGGTTCATAATCTCGAAACTGAAGTTGTGGGTAAATCATTCCTTGAATTTCTCCATATTCGTTTCGCGGATAATCAATCACTCCTGCATATTGATAATATGTAAGTGTACTAGTTTGTGGTTGGTTCATACCATGATTATAACTTTCGATATAGTCTAAAACTTGATAAATTAAAGCTTCAGTTTTTTGAAATAACTCAGCATTTAAAACTCCCTGTGCTACAGGCCCTACTTCAATTGCAAAACCCAATTCAGATATTGAACACAAAAAGTTAGAATCTCTTGTCGGTTGAGAATAACAAATTCTCACATCAGGATTAATTGCATTTAAATGGGCAGCTAATTGTAAGATAAATGGATGTTTACTGCCCAAAATTATAGTTAACTGCATATTTGCAGTTGAACTATGCAAATCAATAATTACTTGTTGCTGATGTTTGCTTTCTTCTGCTAGTAAATAATAGATATTTTTTGCCAAGATATCTTCATAACTTGCAAGTTGGGGATTTTTGATATCTTCTGATGCAAAGCAACGATTTAAGTCTTTGTCAATATAGCGTCTAGCTGCTGCAAACGCCTTGGGATTACTCAATAAAACGCGAGTATCAAAACTAGGCCGTTGAATCAGTTTCGGAAACTGTTCAAACTTTTTACCTAGATATATTCCTGTAAATTCATTGCCATGTGTACCAGTAGCAATGACCACTGAATTGATGTTTCCCATAGTTTTTATAAATTGTTGGGGTCGATGCTTTTTTGCTGTAATTTAGCTAAGAGTATAATAAGCTAGGAATTAATATTTGTAATTCATTATCCACGGGTGTATCATCAGAATCTGGTACTTCGGCTGATGAAGGTAAACAGGATAACGGATTGTAGTGAAACATAAGTGTATTTTCTACTAAAAATTCTCTGCTTAACTTGCCTGAGTCTGTCTTGGTAAACGTCTTTTTAAACTACAAAAACCAATAGCTGGGACTACTCCTAGGATAATTGCTGTAAATCCTTGTTGGCTGCCGTACAATATTGCTTCGGGCAGAAAATTCTGCACAAAAGATAGTAACCAAACCAACAAACTAATCAATAAAAAAGCAATAGAAGGAACAAAACTCCACCACCAAGCTTTGATGGTATAACGCCGCACTACTAACCATTGAATCAATCCCAACCAAATACCTGAAAAAATATAAGCAATTGTTGATAGGAATCCAAAGATAATAACTAACTCAGAAGATAACGTTTCATTCAGGGAACTGGCTATGGAGGAAATATAATTAATCCAAGCTGTCGCAACACAGTCAGCAGTTAGCCAACCTATAGTAGTAGCAATCATCCAGCGCCAACCAGAGAGATAGCGTCGTATGACTAAAGCTTGGTCGCCAGCAAAAACTAAGGCAAACACAATATTACTGAGTAATCTTATCCAATAACTCCATGTTTGCAATTGTACAGACCCAGCCGCAGCTAGACTTTGCGTAAGAATTCTTTCGATCGCCAAACTAGCTACACCACCTACTACCCAACCTAAAACTGTCATACCAGTAAACAATAAAAAAAACTTGCGCCGTTGGGTGCGGGGTATGAAAAATTTTACTGATGGAGAATTGCTATTAGTAGCTGCAACATTAGAAGGATTTGGATTATTAGAATTAGGTTGCATATTTAAGTTAAGTAAAGCTAAGACTTGGGCTTTTCAAGCAAGCCTTCTGAAAAAGCGTAATCCCAGAATGATAAGCTAAACAGTGACATAACAAAGTGACTTAGGATGAAGTGTTAAATGGGTGTTTCGTCAACGGCCCCTCATCTCCTGCGGGCTGCTCGTGGTGAAATAGTAGATCGTCCCCCAGTATGGATGATGCGACAAGCGGGACGATATATGAAGGCGTACCGAGACTTAAGGGAAAAGTATCCTTCATTTCGCGATCGCTCCGAAATTCCTGAAGTAGCGATTGAAGTATCCCTACAACCTTGGAGAGCCTTCCAGCCGGACGGAGTGATTTTATTTTCCGACATTGTAACTCCATTGCCTGGTTTGGGCATTGATATGGACATTGCGGAAGGTAAAGGGCCAATCATTCATTCGCCCATTCGCACTCAAGCACAAATCGATAGCCTGCATGATTTAGAACCAGAGGCGGCTCTACCGTTTATTAAACCCATCTTGCAGGCATTACGCCAAGAAGTGGGCGACAAATCAACAGTATTAGGCTTTGTCGGTGCGCCGTGGACGTTAGCTGCTTACGCAGTGGAAGGAAAAGGTTCTAAAACCTATTCCATCATCAAAAACTTGGCCTTCTCAGACCCGGCAATTTTACACCAACTGCTAACAAAATTGGCAGATGCGATCGCTGTTTACGCCCGTTACCAAATTGACTGCGGCGCACAAGTAGTGCAAATGTTCGATTCTTGGGCGGGACAATTAAGCCCTCAAGATTACGATACCTTTGCCCGTCCCTATCAGCAACGCGTATTCGAGCAAGTCAAGCAAACCCACCCCCACACACCATTAATTCTTTTAGTTAGCGGTAGTGCAGGCGTGTTGGAAAGAATGGCTCAATCTGGTGCTGATATTGTCAGCGTCGATTGGACAGTAGACATGGCGGATGCTCGCGCCAGATTAGGCAAACACGTAAAAGTGCAAGGTAATCTTGATCCTGGTGTACTCTACGGTTCCAAAGAGTTCATCCGCGATCGCATTTATGATACCGTTCGCAAAGCTGGTAACTGGGGTCATATCCTTAACCTCGGTCATGGTGTCCTACCAGATACCCCAGAAGAAAATGTTGCTTTCTTCTTTGAAACAGCCAAGCAACTTAGTACAGCAGCACTGGTGAGTTAATTAACTTTGTGTCTTTGTGGTAACAATTTTTGAACCACAAAGACATAATAATTGCATTGCTGAAATATCTATTTTTATGAAAACTTTTACAGCGATAATCGAACGTGATCCCGACACAAATCTATATGTTGGGTATGTTCCTGGTTTTCCTGGAGCGCATTCTCAAGGTGAAACATTAGATGAGTTAAACGAAAATCTGCGTGAAGTAATTGAGATGCTGCTAGAAGATGAAAATTTAGCACGCTAAACTCTAGCGCGGAACATTTCATCTTATTTTTAAATCTTAAGTTAAAAAACTTATTATGATTCAGAAAAGAATTTTAATTACAGGTGCAAGTGGCTGCATCGGTCATTACATTTCAGAAATATTAATTCAAAATACAAATCACGAGCTATTTTTACTAGTTAGAAACCCTAATAAACTACAAGTTAATACGCAATTCCGTCCTGGTGTCACAGTCTTGCAAGGCGATATGCAAGACATTAAACGTTTTGCGGATTTGTTATTAACTATTGATGTAGCAGTGTTAACAGCAACAGCCTGGGGTGGAGAAAATACTTACGATATTAATGTCAACAAAACACTAGAATTACTAAGTTTATTAAACCCAGAACGCTGCGAACAGGTAATTTATTTTTCAACTGCTAGTGTGTTAAATAACAAAAATCAACCTTTGAAAGAAGCAGGTGAGATTGGGACAGATTATATCGGTTCTAAATACCAATGCTTGCATGAAAAAGAAAAACTAGCGATCGCACCTAAAATCACCACAGTTTTTCCTACCTTAGTTTTAGGCGGTGATGCCAACAAACCCTATTCACACCTCACTTCTGGCATTCAAGAAGTTACAAAATATATTAATTTAATTCGCTTTTTACAAGCAGACGGTAGTTTTCACTTTATCCACGGACAAGATATTGCAACCGTCGTAGAATATTTAATTGAAAATCCGCCCGAAACAGACGAACAACGCAAATTAGTTTTAGGCCAAAAAGGGTTACACGTTAATCAAGCAATTGAAGAAGTTTGTGCTTATCTAGGCAAAAAAATCTATTTTCGTATTCCTCTATCTATATCATTAGCCAATTTAATTATTGCCGTGTTCCGCATCCAAATGGCAGCTTGGGATAGATTCTGCATGAACTATCGCCACTTTACATATAAAAATGCTGTCAATCCTGCGAGTTTTAGTTTGCCAAATTATTGTGCAACTATGAGTGATGTTTTAAAAATTAGCGGTGTGCCAAGGAAAAAATAAATTGCTAAGTTTTGATGTTACAAAATTGTAAATATTGTAAAATTACTGTTTCGAGCAGTAATTTAAAGTGCGATCGCACTTTACGAACCCTGGTAAAACTTCTTCACCCGACAACTCAGCCGGATTATCTAATACTTCCACTGCCAAACTTGGGCGATAAATTTCTACCCGTCGCTGTTGCGGATCAATTAACCAACCGAGTTTCGTGCCATTTTCGGTGTACTCCCGCATTTTCTCTTGCAGAGATTTAAGCGTATCCGAACTAGAGCGTAATTCAACTACAAAATCCGGGCAGATATTAGCAAAAGTTCCTTTTTGTTCTGGAGTCAGTGCTTGCCAACGTCCTAGGCTTACCCAAGAAGCATCGGGAGAACGAATTGCACCATTTAGTGTGACAAAAGAGGAGTGAGAAGAGTCAAAAGCTTGACCTGGTTCACCTGCATTCCGCCACCATAAATACAATTCTCCCGAAATGGTTGCATTACGTTTCCCTGTTTCCCAACCAGTTGGCGGATTTACGATTAAATCTCCTTTTGCAGTTCTTTCCAGCCTCAAATCTCGGTTAGCTGCGGCTAAAGCGGTAAACTGTTCCTGGGTGACATACAATGCGATCGCTTTCGGTAACTCAATTAATAAGGTTTCGCTGTCTGGGTTTGGAGATACCTGTACCATGTTGACCTCTTACTTACATCATCAAGAATCGAGAGGCATCATATTTTTAAAATAAGGCACAAAATATTTCTAGTTCACTAATTGCACAGGCAAAACCATTAAAGGTAAGCTAAAGCCAATATAAAGTCAATAAGTAATTATTTCCGTTAGAGTGGGATAACAATCAAAGTGTGAGGTTTGCTACTAAATGCGAATTTTATTAGTTTATCCAATATTTCCTAAAACCTTTTGGTCTTATGAAAAGATTCTGGATTTAGTTGATCGCAAGGTTTTACTACCACCTTTGGGTTTAGTGACTGTAGCCGCAATTCTTCCACAAGAATGGGAATTTAAGCTGGTTGATCGCAACATTCGCCCAGTAACAGAAGCAGAATGGGAATGGGCAGATATTGTTATTTTCTCAGCGATGATTGTCCAAAAGCAAGACTTACTGGAGCAAATTCAAGAAGCAAAACGCCGTGGTAAGTTAGTCGCAGTTGGTGGCCCTTATCCAACTTCCACGCCTTCTGCTGTGCAGAATGTTGGTGCAGACTTCCTGATTTTGGATGAAGGCGAAATCACCTTACCAATGTTTGTGGAAGCAATTCAACGGGGAGAAAAATCTGGGACTTTCCGCACTGCTGAAAAACCTGATGTCACTAGCACACCAGTACCCCGCTTTGATTTATTAGAATTAGATGCTTATGACATGATGTCGGTGCAGTTTTCGCGTGGTTGTCCCTTCCAGTGCGAATTTTGCGACATTATTGTACTTTACGGCCGCAAACCACGCACCAAAACTCCAGCACAATTGTTAGCAGAGTTAGATTATCTCTATGAGTTGGGTTGGCGGCGGGGCGTGTTCATGGTAGATGACAACTTTATCGGTAACAAACGGAATGTGAAATTGTTGCTGAAAGAGTTAAAAGTTTGGATGGAGGAACATCAATATCCCTTTAAATTTGACACCGAAGCTTCAGTTGACTTAGCACAAGACGAAGAATTATTAGAATTGATGGTTGAGTCTGGTTTCTCGGCAGTATTTTTGGGAATTGAAACACCAGATGAAGATAGCTTGCAATTAACCAAGAAGTTTCAAAATACCCGTAACTCTTTGACAGATGCAGTACAAACCATCATCAAAGCGGGGTTGCGCCCAATGGCTGGGTTTATTATCGGGTTTGATGGCGAAAAAGCTGGCGCAGGCGATCGCATCGTCCGTTTTGCTGAACAAGCAGGGATTCCCTCAACCACCTTCGCCATGTTACAAGCACTACCCAACACCGCCCTGTGGCATCGCCTGAAAAAAGAAGGCAGACTGCGGGAAAATACCGAAAGTAACATCAACCAAACTACGTTGATGAACTTCATCCCCACCCGTCCTTTAGAAGAACTGGCCAGAGAATACGTTGAGGCTTTTTGCGCTTTATACGACCCAGTACAATATTTAGATCGGACTTATCGCTGCTTTTTAATGATGGGTACACCAAAATGGAAAGCACCATTCAGAATGCCAGAGTGGGTAGTAATTAAAGCATTGTTGATTGTAATTTGGCGACAAGGAATTAAGCGGGAAACTCGCTGGAAATTCTGGCATCATTTGTTCAGTCTTCTCAAGCGCAACCCTGCTGTTGTTGACCACTACATTGCTGTTTGCGCCCATAACGAACATTTCTTAGAGTATCGCCAAATTGTTCGTGATGAAATTGAAAACCAACTAGCTGCATATTTAGCCCAAGGTGCTGAAAAACCATACATCCCAGTAGTGGCAGAAAAAACAGAGGCGATCGCGAGTTAAATTTAAGATAGAAGTAGGGAGTGATAAATAAAGATGAAAATGCACTCCCTAAATCCAAAATCGGACATCCCAAATTGGTATGACTTCAACTGCATCAGAACAAATTCGTTGGACAACTGCCGATTTAGAGTTATTTCCTGACGACGGCAAGCGTTATGAGATAATCGACGGAGAATTGTTTGTGACCAGAGCGCCTCATTGGAAACATCAAAATGTTGGTGATAATGTTTGTACGCAGCTAAAACTTTGGTCTAGAGAAACAGGGTTAGGCGATGCTGCTACTGGTGTGGGAATCATTTTCAATGATACTGATAACGTAATTCCTGATGTAGTTTGGGTAAGTAATGAACGTTTATTAGAAATATTAGATGAAGCTGGACATTTAACAGGTGCGCCAGAGTTAGTAATTGAAGTGCTTTCTCCTGGTGAAGTCCAGAAGAAACGAGATAAGCAGTTAAAACTAAAACTATACTCAGTTCAAGGGGTACAAGAATACTGGATTTTTGACCGCGAAAAAGAAACAGTAGAAATTTACCGTCGAGAAAATGGTGTTTTAAAATTAGCAGCGACTTTATATAAAGAAGATAATTTAACTAGCCCACTTTTGCCGGGATTTAGTTGTGCTGTTAAAGTTTGTTTTAGTTAGCGATCGCCACCTAGTAATCTTGCAGGTACAAATTCGTTAACTGGCATACTTAACAATAACCCTGTTGTCATCGCAGCTAACAAATATCCGCAGCATTAATCGCTCTGAATAACTTTTTCACAGTCAACTCACAAGCTTTTCTGTTTTTTCCTGACACTTCCACCTCAAAGGCTCAACATTCACCCTTTGAACCTCAACGTTCCAGCAAAAAGGCTGAAACTTCACCCTCAAAGGCTCAACATTCACCCTTTGAACCTCAACGTTCCAGCAAAAAGGCTGAAACTTCACCCTCAAAGGCTCAACATTCACCCTTTGAACCTCAACGTTCCAGCAAAAAGGCTGAAACTTCACCCTCAAAGGCTCAACATTCACCCTTTGAACCTCAACATTCAAGCAAAAAGGCTCAACATTCAGCCTCATAGCATTTCACGAAAAAAATGATACAAATTTATGGGTTTTTTATTCTTTCCCCCTGCGGTCTATTTGTATCAAACTTAAAGTGAAACGGTATCAGAACTCGGAACTTGGAGTTCAAAACCTCAAATGTCTCTTTCCGAACTCAATTGACCATACAATTTACTGGAATGATTGCACAATAGTCAAAATTAAAAATGCCAGAACCCCGGCTTTGACAAAACCGAGGTTCTGGTTGCTCAGAAATTATTGATGACTACATCAAAATTACTTGCTGCTTTCAGCTGGTGTAGCAATCATTTTGGCAGCATTTTCTTCGCTTTCGAGAATACCGAACTCAATCAACAATTCTTCCAATTCTTCCATTTCAATTGGGGTAGGAATCTTGAGATTTTCGTTGTTGATGATTTTGTTAGCCAAGATGCGGTATTCGTTACCTTGGTTGCTGTCGGGTGCGTACTCGTTAACTGTCATCCGGCGCAACTCAGCGTGTTGAACAATATTGTCACGGGGTACGTAGTGAATCATTTGGGTGTTCAAACGTTTTGCCAGAGTTTCAATCAATTCGATTTCTCTGTCAACGTTACGGCTGTTACAAATCAAACCACCCAAACGCACACCGCCTGTGTGTGCATATTTCAAAATACCACGAGCGATGTTGTTTGCAGCGTACATCGCCATCATTTCACCTGATGTTACGATGTAAATTTCTTGTGCTTTGTTTTCGCGGATAGGCATTGCGAAACCACCACACACAACGTCGCCTAATACGTCATAAGATACGAAGTCAACGTCTTGGTAAGCACCGTTTTCTTCTAAGAAGTTAATAGCGGTGATAATACCACGACCAGCGCAACCTACACCGGGTTCTGGGCCACCAGACTCTACGCACTTCACACCACGGAAGCCTGTGAGCATTACTTCTTCTAGTTCTAAGTCTTCTACTGCACCACGTTCAGCAGCCAAGTGTAATACTGTAGTTTGTGCTTTAGAGTGAAGCATCAAACGGGTGGAGTCAGCTTTAGGGTCGCAACCTACGATGAGAATGCGTTGACCCATTTCAGCCATAGCTGCCAAGGTGTTTTGAGAAGTGGTAGATTTACCAATACCGCCTTTACCGTAGAAAGCGATTTGTCTGATTTTTTTGTCAATAGCCATGGTTGGTGTTTTCCTGTGATGATTGTGATTGCAAAGTTGAAGAGTCAATAGTGGTTAAAGGTTGCATACCTGAGAATGTGTCTTTCAGGAATATTGCAAGTATTGCTAAATGCAAATTCAGATAAATCTCAAGAGATGAAATTGGTATTTGTAGCCTGGTTGCTATCGGGTGTGTGCAGAAATTCCATCTCATGAAAAGCAAAGTTGAGAAAAGCGAGACATACACATTACAGGTTGGTGTAATTCAATCCCCATCGGTTGCTCAAGCCTTAAGAGTGGTGACAGTGGCAATTGACATTTCCCCAGGTTTTAATAAACCCAACCAACCAAAATTGCACTACACTCTGAATGGCTCTTACTTACAACTTTCCTGTTTTTGGATGTGCCACAACTGCTCAAAACTTTTCATCGCGATCGCCGCAAATGATATCTTGAGATATCAAGCGATGCCAGCGGCAACGTCAAGGACGAACGCAGATGCTGGTATTACTGCAAATATTCCTGAAAAATTACTCAATCTGCTAGTAATTAATGCAGTAAAATCAATCTTTATGACAAAGATAGAGTTTATTAGGCTTGCATTATTTTCAGTAACCTTTCTGATTTCTTTTAAAGTGCCAGATGTACTAAGAGTCTTTCTTCCCAGACTCCTAGAGTAATTATTCCTGGCTGATAATACTAGCTTTTATAGCCAATTTTTACTAGTAATTATCTAAGCAAGTTATCACTGACTTCAAGATTGTATGAAGGTGAGTATCCTATTTATCTGGCTGATTTCTACCGTTAGCAAAAAGCGTCACGATATTGAAGTGGATTTACCAGAGCAAAAGGACTCTATTGAGTTTACCTCAATATTTTTCTTGAAGTCTTTTGCGTTCTTGCTTTTTTTGATTCCTATAGTCAGCTTAACACCGTTTGACTAATTTACTTATCGAAATTTGAATTATTTTTGCTTTTAGTTAATGATGCTGATCAATATTTGACTTAGACATTAGTGCTGTCACAAGATTGGTGAGATTATAAAGTTTTGCCTGACATTTTAATTTTTCCTGTTTGTTTGATTTGAACTTATCTAGTATCACTAACCATACATGAATAACAAGAAACCTAACTTATTTTAGAAGTCAGGTTTCTGAGCCTACACAAGTTATTTACATATTTTGACGAGATGAGCTTTTTACCTAATTTTAAATGTATCTTTATTTTCGTGGTCAGGCATTCGCTCTACTATCCCGATATCACAACTCAATGCTGTAAAAGCTAATGAAAACAACTATGACTGGGAGCCAAACAAGTGCAGATTACTAAGCGCAATGTCGAGTTAAGAGTCGATGACAGCTTAATGCGGGTTTATGTCGCCTCTCCCAAACCAGCAGGAACTTACCCAGGCATTTTGTTTTACAGTGATATTTATCAATTAGGTAGTCCAATGATTCGCTTGGTTAACTACCTAGCAGGATTTGGCTATGTTGTCGCCGCACCCGAAATTTTCCATCGTCTTGAACCCATTGGCGCTGTCATTGAACCGGATGATTTGGGAAGAATGCGCGGTAATGATGATGCACGTCGCACAGCGATCGCAGAGTATGATGCAGATTGTCGGGCTGTAATTGATTTTCTCAAAACTGACGCTGCTGTTAATCCCGATAAAATTGGTACTCTCGGCTTTTGCATTGGCGGA
The DNA here is from genome assembly GCA_003990705.1 of Nostoc sp. HK-01. Lineage (GTDB taxonomy): Bacteria > Cyanobacteriota > Cyanobacteriia > Cyanobacteriales > Nostocaceae > Nostoc_B. Next base: position 6,150,011 of record AP018318.1, on the reverse strand, counting down.
CATTTATCGTTTCGCGCCGCCTTTCAAAATGAAATCAAAGCTGCTGTCTGCTGCTACCCGACTGGTATTCCCAGCGGCAAACTCGGTAAAGGAATCGCCGATACTATTCATAGAGTGAGTGAAATTCCAGGCGAATTGCTGCTAATACTCGGTACTCTTGATCCTCACATTCCTGAAAGCGATCGCCATATATTAATTAAAGCAATTACAGATGCTAATATACCTCATCAAGTATTCTTATATGAAGCTGAACATACCTTCATGCGCGATGATGGTTATCGCTACGACGCTGTTGCAACTACCTCTGCTTGGACAGAAATCATCACCTTCTTAGCCAGAATATTTCCCTAGTAATAATCCAGTAGCGCATAAATGTGCGCCTTTTTAGTGAAGGGTGATTACCCTCATTGAATATCACAAAGTATATGTTATTGTTTCACCAGAAATATTAGGATGCTTTACGCTTTGCCTCCATGACTAGGAGGCATTTATTTTAGGGATTACACGGCTAAATTTATAGTATTTTTCAACTCTGTGGGGTTAAAAGAAAAAATAATTAACCGCAGATGGACGCAGATTTGTATTCTACTCCAGTGAAAAGCGCCATAAATAAATGTAGAGAAGTTTCATGTCTCTACAAAATTTTTGTTAATACTTAAGTTGGCATCAGAGATAATATTCCTACTCCCTACTCCCTATTCCCTCCCTTTTTAAGAGCAATGTAAGACAATAGTCTAAAATCTAAGTTTATATATCCAAAATCAATGGATCGACGATCATTTTTACTCAGTATAGGTGGATTGGCACTGTCGCAACTGCTAGTTGGGTGTGGTAATAACAATCAAACCAAACTCAGCATTCAGTTATTGAAAAGTTCTATTCCTAGTCAAGTAGTTGATAAATTCAGCCAAGCTTTGCAACCAAAGGCGCAGCTAAAATTTGCCCCAGTTGACCAAATACAAAATTTATATCAGCAATTGCAGCGTTGGCAAGAACAGCCAAAAACCCCAGACAATCAGCAAGCTTGGACTCGCTGGGTTCCATTTATGAATTCGCAAACAACAACTGTAGTTGACTTGGTAAGTTTGGGAGATTATTGGCTAAAAAGAGCCATTGAACAGAAATTAATTCAACCGCTAGAAGCAGCAGAAGTCCAAAAGTTACAATATTGGTCGAAGTTGGATGAAAGATGGCGACAACTAGTAACTCGCAATGACCAAGGTAACTTAGATCCTCAAGGCAACGTGTGGGCTGCGCCTTATCGCTGGGGTAGTACAGTGATTGTATACGATCGCTATAAATTCCAAGAATTAGGATGGCAACCACAAGATTGGAGTGATTTATGGCGGGATGGATTGCGATCGCAAATTTCTTTACTAGATAATCCTAGAGAAGTAATCGGGTTAGTGTTAAAGAAACTCGGCAAATCATACAACACCGAAAACCTCGACACTGTACCCAACCTCGAAAAAGAACTACAAACCTTAAACCAACAAGTAAAATTCTACAGTTCTAATACTTATTTAGAACCTTTAGTTACTGGCGACACTTGGTTAGCCGTTGGTTGGTCTAGTGATGTGTTACCACTGCTGTCACGTTATCCGCAACTAAATGTAGTTATCCCTCAGTCAGGAACAGCCATCTGGGCAGATTTATGGGTACGTCCCACAAAAGCCAGCAAAAACGACATATCATCTAAATGGATTGATTTTTGTTGGCAACCAGAAATAGCCAAGCAAATTACTGCCAAAACTAAAACCAATTCCCCCATTTTTCCCGATATTGCAGCTACAGATATTCAAGAACCAATACGTAGTTTGTTACAGACAAATCATCAAATTTTCTCTAAAAGTGAATTCCTGCTGGCCTTACCGACATCAACAGCCAAACAGTATGAATCTCTGTTTACCAAAATCAAAACCAGTTAATCAATCAAAATACTAATTTTTGTCTTGATAAGCACAGCCAATGTCGTTAGGACAGTGGTAGACAGACAAACTTAGTACACCATTCCATTAATTTGTAGCGAATTGGCGCTGGAAATACTCTGCATTCTCTGCGTTAACCTCTGCGCCACTCTGCGTTTAAAAAATTTACGAACTAAAAACTTTTAAATCTATCACCCTCACTGCGATGATTGCTGCAATCCTAATCTATTTAAAGAATTTATCTGAATGCGGCATAATGTTGGGTTTATTTGGAAATTACAAGTATAACTCCCCAAAAGTTCCTGCTGATAATTAAACACCCGCAGATTATAAACATCTTTTCTGGCAACATTACCTAAGCGATTCACAAAACTGTAGCGTTCTAAATAATCTAGGATGCTCCAAACTTGCTGATTGACAATCACATCTACTCGCCCAGGCGCTGTAGCATTAGCAGGATAAGCTATCCAATTATCCAACAATTTATTTTCGGAATTAGCTTGAGCTAACCATAAACTCGGAGTTGTTAATCCTTGTGGGTTAATGGTATTGGCTGTAATTACAGTACCGTTGGGCTTGGTTAATAAGTCTAGCTCCAAAGGTGCATCAGAAGGTAGCAGCACTGAGGATTTTTCTGCCAGCGAGGGAGAAATTGGCGAAAGATAAATTGTACTCAAGCTGAGACCGAGGAGTAGTGAAAACGATTTTTGATACCTTAGCAGTTTCTGTCTAGACATAAACTAACACCGTTTAATTCATGGATTAGAGGTAGTGAAATTTACTACATATATCCCTAATTTATCTAAAATTAATGTCTGTCTTGATTTGCTAAAGTTCCGCATCAACTAAACTTTGATCGCCAAGATACGAATTCGTCGATAGTCTGCTGTCCAAGCATTATCTCGGTAAAGTATGGGCTGAAGATAATTTTCCACTATACGTATAACTTCTATTTGTTCCTCGGCAGATAATGGAGCTAAAAAAGCACTACCAAACATTTGCAGCCAATTTTTTATACCTAGTGTCCCATCGGCTAAAGGCGTGGGACGAGAGAATAAAATAGCTTGATTAACTTCAAACCCTTGTTTTTCAAGTAAGATAGTATACTCGCTAATACTAGGAAAATACCAAGGGTTTAAGGCTTGGGGATTGGGTAGACCAATTTGTTCAAAAGCAATGTACAATGCTTGCACGATCGCCTGAACGTTGCCTTTACCACCAAACTCAGCCACAAAACGGCCTCCTGGTTTGAGTGCTTGATATATGGATGCGATCGCGGCCTCTGCTTCTTTAATCCAATGCAAGGTAGCATTAGAAAATACGGCATCGAATGATTGATCTATTTGCAAGTTGCGAGCATCAGCCACTTCAAAACGTAAATGCGAGTAATTTTGCCTCGCCTTGTCAATCATGGTGGCGGCGCTATCAATTCCCATCACCTCAGCACCAGACTCGGCAATTTTGGCTGAAAGTTGACCAGTTCCACAACCTAAATCTAAGATTAACTCTCCTGAGTTGGGGTTCAACCATTGCAGCAAATCTTCGCCATATTGCCACACAAAAGCGTGTTTATCTTGATAAAGAAACGCATTCCAATTGTGTTTGGATAACGAAATATTATTCATAATTAGTGAAATTCCCAAGTGTTGACTGCTTATGCTTAATATTTACATAGGAATTAAGTCCTGAAAAGCGCCATATTACCGCTACCCAACAAAATACCCTACTGATGTAGGGTAGACATTAATTCAGGAAATACTAAAATTTCAGCCTTTCAACTTTTACTCAGACTGGCTACAGTACTTATTCAGATCATTCATTAAAGTATCTGATTCTTTACCAGCGCTTTTAGCAGCCGCGGTTAAGGCTGTATCAATTTCGGTTCTGGCCTTTTTGATTTTTTCTCTACCAGTTGGTGAAGCTTCGGCTGTTTTAGCAGCAGACAAAGCTTTAGCCGCTTTAGCAATGGCTTGACTAAGGTTATCAAACACCTTCTGAAAACGGCTTTGATATTCTTTGAGTTTGGGATCTGCTAATTTTAGTTCTTCTAAAGATGTATCAATGGCTTCTAAATCTTTAGATAGTTGCAAGCTAGTGATTGCCTGCTTGCCTTTATTTTGATCAATGAGTGCATTTCCTTCATTCACGACTTGAATTAGCCGCTGACACTGGGCGGTTTTATTTTCACAACCAGTAACTAATAAAGCGAGACTTAAACTAACGCTAGTAATAAAACTATATTTACACCACACGGATATTCATACCCCACCAGCAGTAAAACCCAGACAATCGTAACCAATAATTTCATAAATTGTGGAAATTATTGCGTGAATTTCCGTAAAAGTTGGTGAATGGCTAGAAAAATGTTGAAGATTAGCAATCACACGCTATGTGCTACATAGACTCAAGCTGCATACATTAAATCTGTAGCGACTGGTTAGGCTAGACAGCTAAAACCCTACACCCATACCTCAACTGCCGTTCTGTAGTAGTAAATTGTATTCTCATAATTCTCTTTAAATTAGACTTTTAGCTATTATTTGGCAGAATTACCGATTATTTAGGTTAAAGTAGCGCCAAGATTTGAATTCAACCCATAAAATCTTATGCGTATTTTTGTTTGTGCTTTTTTACTGGTTATTAGTTTGTTATTCTCATTCACGCCGCTAGTCAAATCGGCAACGCCTCCTTCTGATATTGAGCAGTATCTGATCAATGCTCAATTTCAACAGGGAGAGGAAGCTTTTATTACCAAGCTTCAGGAAAATGCTAATGATGATCAGACACGATTTAAATTGGGAGTTGTGCAATTGATGGGTGCAACTCAAAAGTTAATGCAGTCACTGTACCGTTATGGTTTGCAGCAAAATATTCTGACTCAATTCTTCCCAATTTTACGTCTTCCTGTGCCGACAAACCCGACACCGCAGCCAGTCACATATCAAGATGCACGTAAGATTCTGCAAGATTTACTCAATGATCTAACTCAAGTCAAAGATACTCTCGAACCCATCAAAGATAATCAAGTCAAGCTACCGTTGCGACTTGGTTTAACACGGCTCGATTTCAATGCTGATGGTAAGTTAGAAGAAGATGAATCTTTTTGGAAAACTTTCAGCTTATTAACAGGAATACCAGCTACAGAAAAAGCTGCCCAAAGTTTAGCGATCGCCTTTGATGCGGGTGATGTCATTTGGCTCAAGGGTTATTGCAATTTACTCTCGGCGATCGCTCAGGTGGTTTTGGCTTATGACGAAAGTAAATTGTTTGATTCCACGGCTCATTTAGTTTTTGCTCAACCACAAACTGCTTATCCATTTCTGGCTAATGGTACGGGCGCATTCGGTTGGGGTAATTTTGATATTAGCGATATGATTGCGTTCATTCATCTGATCAATTTTCCTGTTGCGGAACCAGAACGTTTAACGACTGCTCTCCAAAATTTCCAAACAGTCACAGCTTTAAGTCGTCAATCTTGGGAATTGATTTTAGCGGAAACTGATAATGATCGGGAATGGCTACCCAACCCTCAACAAAAGGGCGTAATTCCTAATGCAGTAGTCACTCAACCAATGATTGATGGCTGGCTGACCTTTTTAAATGAGGCTGATACCTTACTCACAGGCAAAAAGTTAGTTCCATTTTGGCGAAAACGCGAAGTTAGAGGTATTAATTTAAACAAGGTTTTTACTCAGCCCAGTACCTTTGATTTAGTGCTGTGGGTACAGGGAACTGGTGCTGCTCCTTATCTGCAATTGGGGAGAGTCACCGATACCAATACTTGGTTGCAGTTGTTAGAAGTTTTCCGGGGACAATTCTTTGAGTTCGCCGCTTGGTTTAATTAAAAACCAGTTTCATATCTGGGGGTGCAACGTCTTGCACCCCTATTTAATGTTGTGGGAATGCGATCTCCTTCCGGTGTCAACCCCTTATACAGCAGCGGCTAAGTAGATTTGATTAAATTATTTAGCCTTATTTTGTCAAGTCTTATTGACAGTTCGTTACAAAGTTGTTATATTTATTTACATAAGTTAACAGCTAAGGAAAAAAACTATGTACACCACAATTAATGAAGACGGCGTTCTCAATAACTACCCCACTGAACCCCAGGTTTACTGTGCTGAGTACCCAGCAATTTGGGAACAACGTCGTTATGTTTTACAAGGCGCAATTGCAGCTACGTTTGTGGCTGCTTTAGTTTTGTGTGCTTTTGCAGTTAGCTAAGATTTTCTGATTTCGGTATTTGTATCACTCATCGTCATTTGTACTTCTCCCCTTCACCTCGGTTAGTTTCGCCGAGGTTTTTTGTTGGGTAAGATTTAAATGAGAAGAATACTTACTCCTAACCTAGATTTTTAGTAATTTTTAACTTAATTCACATCAATTCTTAAATATCTGTTTTTATCCTGAATTGTGTTGATTATTCAGGGTGAGAACCGATGATTTTCAAAAAAGTTTTGCTGATGGCGATTGGAGTTATTGGTGCGATCGCCCTTGGTACTTTGACAAGTTTACCAGGAATTGCTCAAACTCCCACAGATTTAGATTTAGCGGCTTATCATGCGCCAATTCACTATCAAGATACCGACAGTACTAAATACAGTGGCGACTATATCACGCGGTTTAACTATGACGGAGATTGGCGAGGTACAAATAATTGGGATAATCTTTCCGCTTATCCGCTAAATGCTCATGCTTACTATTCTGTAGCTGAGACTTGTACTCACAGATTTATCACTTATTCTTTCTTTCATCCGCAAGATTGGACAGATACCCCCTTCGACCAAGAACACGAAAATGATTTAGAAGGTTTGCTGGCGATCGTTCGTAAAGATAGTACAACCTTTGGCAAACTCGAAGGTATCGTCACAGTATTTCATACAGACTTTTACTCTTACACACCAACTGGTAGTTCTTTGACAAACGGTGCAGAAAATATTGACGGAGTACTTACCACGAACAGTTACAATAGTTCTCCGCATCCATTGACAACACAAGAAGCTAAAGGTCATGGCTTACGAGCTTGGCCTGCGGAAAATTTCAATGGAAGTAGCACTCAAGACGGAATCATCTATTATCCTTCTAAAACTACTGCGGAAGTACCTGCATCTGGGAACGATCGCAATGTATTGTATTCGTTAATTGATGTATTTGCTTCTAGTGGTTTGTGGCAACATCAATTAGATGAAGCTTCTAGTTCCACAGGGATAACTTATGCGACATGGGGAACATTCAAGGGAGATTCTAGCGGTAGTTGTGGTGATGGTACACCAACTTGTGCCAACAATTCTGCTAATACACCTTGGGGTTGGGATGACTCAAATGATGGCGCAGTATACAGAGGTGAAATGGCTTTAGATCCGGCTCACCTAACGGATGTTTATTTTAATGGTCTTGGTAACTTTGATACAACATACATCCGTAATCGATATATTCAAGATTTGCGCGATCGCGGATACAATTCCAGCAACGTTCCTTTAGGCTGGCCTACCCAAATCAATCTTAATACCTTAATTGGTAAGCTAAAAAACCAGTGTTAATTTGACAAATGAAACCCAACAAATTATAAATCATGTTGGGTTTCGCTATCTATACAGCTAACCGTCGCTACATCTCTTAATTCAGAACTACAAACTACATAGGAATTTCTATCCACATCTCACAACCCTTTCCAGGCTGAGAAACACACTTGAGTTGACCACCATGTTTGTCTACAACAATTTGGTAGCTGATCGATAAACCTAAACCAGTACCTTGTCCAGGTTGTTTAGTGGTAAAAAATGGTTCAAAAATACGCGATCGCAGATTATTAGGAATGCCACAACCATTATCAGCAATCTTAATTTGAATAATACTCTCTGCTGTCACTCTTGTCTGAATCCAAATTTTTGGTTGGTCAGTGATTTTACCTGCAACCACAGAGTCTTCTAGAGCATCAATCGCATTATTGAGAATATTCATAAACACCTGATTCATCTGGGCTGCATAGCAGATTACATGAGGTAATTCACTATATTCCTTAATCACTTCAATAACAGGAGAATTATCATTTCCTTGCAAGCGATGTTGCAAAATTAATAAAGTACTTTCAATCCCTTCATGCAGATCAACAGGTTTCTTTTCTGCTTCATCCAGTCGGGCAAAGGTGCGTAAAGACAAAACTAATTGCGAAATTCGATCTGCTCCCATCGTCATCGAAGTGAGCATCTTAGGTAAATCATTAGCAATAAAATCTACATCTATTTTTTCAGAAAATTCTCGAATTTCTGCTTTAGCTCTGGGATAAGATTTCTGATACATTCGCAGTAATGTCAGCAAATCTTCAGTATAGTCATTCAAATAAGTAATATTCCCAAAAATAAAACTAATTGGATTGTTAATTTCATGAGCTATACCTGCAACTAACTGCCCTAACCCAGCCATTTTCTCGCTTTGAATTAACTGACTTTGAGTTTGCTGCAATTCTTTGAGAGTTTGCGTTATTTCTTCTTTTTGTCTTTGAGTTTGTTCGAGTAATTCTGCTTGCTGAAGTCCTACCCCTAATTGATTCCCAATTTGCACCAATAAATCCACTTCATCTTCTTGCCAATTACGGGCTGCGGTGTTGTGATACGCAGCTAGTAATCCCCAAAGTTTATCACCCTGAAAAATCGGCACAATCATATATGATCGCGCTTCCATCAACTGACTCAAAGATATATATTTATGAGCATCTTGATTGCTATAAATATCTCTAACTACAAGAGTATGCCCTTTAGCAAAGTCTCCTCCTTGGGTTTGTTGTAAGTATTCATTAGCAATCACATTCAAAAGTTTGCGTACTGATACCCAACCTGGGGCTGCTGACTCAGCAACAAATTCCCCACTCCAATCGGAACGAAAACGATAGATTGTCACCTGATCTACTTCTAACAACCGCTGAACTTCTTGAGTACTGGTGACAAAAATTGTGTTCAAGTCAAGAGATTGGCGGATTTTTTCGACTGTTACAGCTAACGCCTTTTCTCGTTCGGCGGCTTTGCGTTCTCGTTCGGCGGCTTTTGCTAATTGTTCAGCTTGCAACTGCACTTGTTTTAATGCTTCTGCTTGCTGTAATGCTACTCCTAGCTGTATGCCTACTTGCGCTAGTAAGTTGATTTCTTCATCTTGCCAATAACGGGGCTGGGAGTTTTTATAAGCGACTAATAAGCCCCATAACTTTTCACCTTGAGAAATTGGCACAAACACTTCATGACGGGGATATTTGCCAGCTTGTGTTTCTTTGAGCAATACGCGTTCTGTAACAGGCTGGGGTTTGACGCTGGGATTCCAACCATCAACAATGGAATCGGCAACAAATTCACCACTCCAGTCAGGGTAAAAGCGATAAATTGCTACTCGTTCCACATCCAAAAGTCTTCTCACTTCTTGAGTAGTGGTTTTAAAAATAGCGTCAATATCTAGGGATTGGCGAATTTTTTCGACAGTATTTGCCAGCGCTCTTTGGCGTTCAGCAGCTTTACTAATTTCTGCTGCTTGTAGCTGCATTTGCTGTAAAAATTCTGCTTGTTGTAAGGCTACACCTAGTTGAGTGCTAACTTGAGTAAGTAAGTAAACTTCGTCTTCTTGCCAATCGCGGCGGCCAGAGTTTTGGTAAACTGCCAATAAACCCCAGAGCTTTTGACCGTGGTAAATGGCAATGATAACGTAAGCTCTGGCTTGATAGCTTTCTAAAAGTTTGACGTAGCAGTCTGTAAAACCATAATCATAGATGTCATAACAAATACGGTATACTTCGCTCTTGGTAAAGGTACCACCCTGGGTATCTTGTAAATAAGTATCCATGATGGGAGTTTCCGCCAAGTCTTTAACGCTACACTCGCTAACATTTTCTTTTAATTGTGGTTGCGTTGACTGTTCATCGATTAGGGAAATCCAACCATCTGCGACCGATTCAAAGATAAATTCGCCACTCCAGTCAGTATTAAAGCGATAAATAGCGACGCGATCGGCATTTAGCAACTGTCGGATTTCTGCTGTGCTGGTGCGGAAAATACTTTCTATATCTAGAGACTGGCGAATTTTCTCGACGGTGATAGCTATAATTCTCTGCCATTCAGCGGCTTTTGCTATGGCTTGCGCTTGTGCTAGTTGTGTCGATTGGATTTTGACTTGTTCAAGGTAATCGGCTTGTTGTAGAGCAACTCCTAAGTGTGCGGCGATAAGTTGCACAAACTCAATTTCGGACTCTTCCCATTGCCGAGAGTCATTACATTGATGAATACATAACAATCCCCATAAGTCTTTTCCTTTCATTAAGGAGGCTGCTATGTTAGCACGTACTTGAAATCTTTCTAAGATTTGGACGTGGCAATCGCTGACACCAGCTTGATATATGTCAGCCATTGCATGAATTCTGCCTTCTTGGTATAGCCCGGCAAATTCCTTAGCAAAGCAGTGATCTTTTAGTTTGGCAGTTAAGGCCGAAACCCATTCTGAGCCTACATCTTCATAGATAAATTCTCCTTCCCATCCCAACTCAGGATAAAAACGGAACACCCCCACGCGATCAGTTTTTAGTAACTGTCGGACTTCTGTAACTGTAATTTTAAAGATAGTATCTATATCTAAAGTTTCTCGAATCCGAGAAATTACTCCAGACAAGGCTTTTTGTTTCTCACTCTGATACAGGGAGGATGAATTATCTGATTGATATTCTGGTTGTTTTGAATTCGGTTTTATGGTAGAAGAGTTTTCCATTCCTGGTAGGACTTTAAATATTGAAAGTCTTCTATTGTAGAATTCCCTAATTCGTAGGAAAGATAACACTAGAAGATTTGATATGTAGCTAAATTAATTAATTAGACTTTACGTAAATTAAAAATTACTCAGTAATGTTCAAGGTTTTAGTATTCGCTTTCATCGTTAAATCTAGAGTAATCAACAAAATAATGTTCTTTACATCTAATTTACATATAGGACTCATCTTTAATTTTTGAAAAAAATACTACATTTTTACCTAATTTTTTCTTGTTTCCTATTGATTTCGATGTCCTGCGCCACCTTGAGCTTGTCGAAGGAAGCTGGTAGAAGTGTTTTCTGTTCTGTGACTACACAAATAATTTTAGTAATCAACCCGGAGTCTGTTACATAAGTTTATTTATAATTAATTTTAATTCTGCAAATCTATGAATTACTAGTTTTTATGTCAATCTAAACAATTAATTAATGAGTAATGTGATCAATCAAAACAAAAAAATTATATTTACAGTAATTTCTGTTTTGATGTTTGGCAACTGCAAACAATACAGGAATGCGATCGCTAATATCGCATTCCTGCAAAAAAATCATTCAACTGCGATCGCATTATCGCTTTTTGGGAGATGTACGTCGCTGTTCGCGTTTTTCGGCTTCTCGAAGACGGCGATCGCGCCATTCGGACAATGTTAAGTAGCCAACGCCACCAGTAACTGCGATTAACAGCACGAAGGCTAGTAATGCCAGGATACTCAGAAATGGACTTTCCACGATACCTCTACAGTCCGTTGCGTCCCCAAACTACCATTGCGATCGACCAGGTGAACACAACTAACAGTGATACCCAACCCAATGTCAAAATTCCCATAGTTCTAAATTTTGCAAATAATTACAAAAGGTCTCTAATATTTATCATACCTGGAACTGGACACTGGAAAGTCGGAAGTCTGAATCTGATTGTTTCTACTCCTTATCCCTTACTCTCCATTTTTCAAATGAACAGAATGTTGGATACGCAATTGATGGCAGAACGGTTAGAATCCCTCAAGGCTGGGATGATTGGAGTTTTTTCGCTGAGTGTTACTTGGTTGATAACTAATTTATTCAACGCTCTAGTATTGGCTAGGTATTTTGACATTCTCACAAGTTTGCAAGTCACACTGCATTGGTACTTATTCGTCAGTTGGGCGATCGCCAGTTTCTCTGGTTTATTATTTGGTGTTACTTACCGCTATATCATCCGCCAAGATCAAAATCTTCAACTGAAAGCTGGTGGGGTTATGGCTTTTGGTTTGGTGCGGGGGTTAGCGCAGATAGAATTTGACTGGAGTTTAGCTGGTGCTGTGTTGGCTAGTGAAAGCGTGCTGTGGTTTATTGTAGCTGCGATCGCTCTTAATCAAGCTATTCAAGTTGGTTGGGTTAAGCCTTTTCCATCTATTTAAGAGTATCTAATTGTGAATAACTCAGTACACGCCTATTTAACCCTAGTAATTAATACTAAAAATTCATTAGTCCTATTGAGGCAAATTGTGTTCATACAAACTACCTCAGCGTTTACCAGGAAGAATCTCGTAAGTTTATAAATTTTTCACTTAACTCAATCGCCACAACTGCTAAAAAGTTATTGTCTTTACTCAGCGTTAGTAAAAATATCATCTGCGGTTATTAACTAGTCAGATTTTTTAAGAAGACAACTATATTTTTTATATACAGATATTTATATTTTTATAATTATTAATAATGCTATTGTTTTTAACATTTAATGGCTTATATTTTCGTCAATTTACGTAGAATAAACCACCTTTCATTAGGGAAAACTTACTGTGTTTGGCTTATTATGCTAAGGTTTGAATTGTGATGTAGTTTCCGCTACATTTTTTTAAAAAATATATTCAAGTATTTTTATTTACTTATTTTTAGCAAAACCTCAAGCAATATATTTTATCCGTAAAATACTAGCATTATTTATAACTCTCAGTATGTTGTTATTTAAATGAACTCATCTATCACAAAATTTCCATAATTAGAATCTAATAAAGATTTTTCAATAGCATTGACTATTTATCTCGAATTATTTACGCTCAAAAAATATTTTTATTGAACTAATTAACTTATAAGGATTCAAGTTAATTGGACACTTAATAGTTAAAAGGTATGAAAAAATATACTGGATTATATTTGGTCGATTTATGAAATTTCTCAAATAAGTTTTGTAATTGCTAAAAATATTCCTGGATTTAATTCTAGTGAATTGTTTAACTAATTAAAAATTTCATAGAGGCTAAAATGATTTTTAATCAACAGCAAATCATGATCAACTTGCCAACTCACAAAGTTAACATTAAAAATGTATCTGCTATTTTGCGTCGCCGACGCTTTTTAGTGCTAGGTGTGTCTTGTGCAGTAATGTCAGTTGTTGGCTTAATTGCTGTGAATACAAAATCTCATTACCAAAGTTCTATGCAATTGCTGATGAGTTCTTATCCACAACCAGGAGTTACAACAAGTGATATTGTGAATGGAACTGATAGCGAAATTTTAAACTTGAATCCACCAGTTTTAGATTACACAGCGCAGATAAACAGAGTTTTGAGTCCCCAACTCATTGAACAAGCTGTATCTTTACTACGATCTGATTATCCTGATATTACAATAGAAGACATTAACGGTAAACAAGCTAAACTTACAGTAGCCAAGTTAGACGAGAAAATTATAACTAATAATGTCCCTTCACAAATATTAGAAATTTCTTTCATTGATGGCGATCCAGTTAAAACAAAAAAAGTGCTGCAAGCACTACAACAAGTTTATCAAAACTATAATATTCAACAGCAAAAAGAACGTTTAAATAAAGGTCTAGCTTTTATTAATGCTCGCATTCCTCAACTGAAAAAAGAGGTCAATCAAGCAGAAAAAAACTTAGAATATTTTCGTCGTAAACATAATCTGCTTGATCCAGAAATACAAACCAAAATTTTGATTGAATCTTTAGCTGAGGTGCAACAGCAGTTACAAATCACTCGCGCCCAGATGCAAGATGTACAAGCTCGCTACAATAACTTACAACAAGAAGTCGCTACTTCAGCCCATAAAGCCAGAATAAATTCATATTTAAGTCAATCAAGTAGCTACCAAACACTATTAAATGATTTTAAAAAGACTGAACTAACTTTAGCAACAGAGCAGAAGCGCTATACGGATGAGTCTCCCATAATCCAACAACTAAAAGAACAACGTCAGAATCAGTTGTGGCTCTTAAAAAGAGAGGCCAATCAATTATTAGGAGACATCAAACAACCTAATGCTCATCTAGAACAGACCGAAGGAGTTGACCCTAGACTATTACAAGAATTATTTCAAGTCCAAACCACAGCTTTAGGACTAGTCGCCAACGAAAAGAGTTTGGCTGAAACAGAACAAAGGCTAAGATTTGAATTTAGTAAATATCCCAGCTTAATAGCGCAATATAACCGTTTATTACCAGAGGCGAAAGCTAAACGCAAACAACTTGAGCAACTGCTTCAAGCACAACAATCTTTGGGTTTAAAAATTGCCCAAGGAGGGTGGGAATGGCAGGTGTTAGAAGAACCAAGTTTAGGCAAACTCATCGGAATTAACAGATTATCACTGTTGTTAGGAGGTCTACTAGTTAGTCCTATTTTAGGTATTGCCGTAGCCTTAAGCTGGGGAATGTTTACCCGGACTATTTACTCAACAAAAGAATTACAACAGTCAACAAATTTACGCTTATTGGGGTCTGTTCCCAAATTAGCGCCAAGAGGATTGAAGAAATGGTTACCAAATATTTCGGGAAATAAACAACGTAATATAAACTATGATTTTGGAGAAACTGATAGTTGGTTGCCATGCCATGAAACGTTAGATATCCTTTACCAAAACCTTCAGATATCCAAGTATTCTTTACATTCCAAATCTTTGATGTTTACTTCAGCTTTATCTGGAGAAGGTAAGACTACTTTGTTATTGGGACTGGCGGCTAGTGCGGCTAGAATGCACAGACGCATTCTGCTAATTGATGCTAACTTTCGGTATCCTAACCTACATAAAATTCTGCAATTATCAAATGATTGGGGTTTATCTCTATTATTGCTAGATGAAACAAGCAACCAAATTCATAATTACATTCAACCTGTTCATCCATTAATTGATGTTTTAACTGCTGGGCCTAAACCAGAAGATACTATTAGATTACTCAGTTCTCAGCGAATGAAAGAACTGATTAAACGGTTTGAGCAAACTTATGATTTAGTGCTAGTTGATGCTCCGCCAATTTTAGGTACAGCCGATGCCAGAATTTTAGCTGGATATTGCCATGAAGTTGTCATGGTAGGGCGTATGGGTCAACTTACCCAAACTGATTTAATGCAAGCGCAAGAAATTTTGAGTCAGTTAAATTTAATTGGTATTATCGCTAATGGCGTAAGAAGCCATCAACAGGTTTAATTTTGTCAATATCCCATAGTTATCATTTATATTTCTTCTGTTTCCTATCTCCTATTTCTGCATTTTTCTGTGCCACTTTTTCTCATCTCTCCAAAAAATACAGTGCATAATTGATAGGAGGCGGCAACCTCCTATGTTGGAGAACTGTCTCATCTTGAGTGGTAGATGCCATAGTCCCAAGCATCAAGCAGATACTAGTGTGATTAGATGATCAGCATGAAATTCCAACTGTTTTTAGGCTCTTTATTTTCTCAGGTTAAATTCCGGCATTGGTGGATGGGTATCCTCTTGTGGATTGCTTTGGTTGCTCCTGCTCAAGCATCGGTAATTTTACGCGTGGCCATTGAGAGGGGAGTTAATCAAGTAAAAGTCGGGAGTTCTACATCTGCTTTGGTTAAGGATAGTACCGGACGCACCCTAGGGCAATTACCTGCTATGAGCGCCTATTATGCTCAAGCAATTTCTGGAGGAATTGCGTTAGATAAGTGGCAGTCTGGTTTATTTTGGATTGAACCAACAGGTAAAGGATTTGTTTATATTGGCGATCGCTGGTATCGAGGTAGAACTTTAGTTGTCCCTACAGAAAAAGGCTTAACTGCGGTTAACTGGGTTGATGCCGAAGAGTACCTCTACAGTGTCCTGGGTGGCGAAATGGATACTAGTTGGCCACAGGAAGCTCTCAAAGCCCAAGCGATCGCAGCTCGTACTTACGCTCTCTACGAACGGGAAAAACAACGCAATAATCCCATTTACGATTTAGGTGATAGCCCTGATCGCTGGCAAATTTATAAAGGAGTTATGAGTGAATCTCCTTCTACTTATGCGGCGGTGGATGGTACGACTGGGCAGGTACTTACTTATAACAACAAAATTATTCTCTCTGTTTTCCATGCTTGTTCCGGTGGACATACGGAAAATGTGGAAGATGTCTGGGGAAATACTTTGCCTTACCTGCGGGCTGTTCAAGATTATGATCAAAATGTCAGCGAGTGTAATTGGGTGAAAACCTTCTCTCCTGCGGAAATTAGTGCCAGAATTTCTGGTGTAGGCAATGTCAAGGAAATAATTCCCGAAAAGTATTCACCTTTTCGCAGCGTCAAAGCTTTAAAAATTGTGGGAGACAAAGGTACAAAAGTTCTACAAGGTGAGGAGGTACGTACCGCACTCAAACTAAAAAGTACCCGTTTTAATGTGAGTAAAAGTGCAGATGGGAGTTTTGTGCTGCAAGGCTTAGGTTTTGGTCATGGGTTAGGAATGAGTCAATGGGGCGCATACAACCTAGCTCGACGCGGCATCAACCACCTGCAAATTTTGGGTCATTATTATCAAGGTGTAGCTCTTACGCCGATTAAAGCGAAGTAATAACAAAGTATGAAGTGTGAAGTATGAAAGATGAAATTTATCCTTCACACTTCACCAATTATTCTCCACTTTGTAGGCGCTTTTGCCATTCAGCCTCAATTTGGGCAGAATTCTTGATTTCCTGGTCTAATAAGTCGTTTTCTGTGGAATAGACTAAATCTTTGTTTTCAATAATATTTTCTGTGGCAAATTGTTGGGCATAGTCAATTTTTTGCTGTAAATTTGCATCTGGATTGGTTAATAATTTGGCGCGAGACACGCGATCGCGGTTACGTGCCACAATTTTTTGATTACGCCACTGAATCCAAAAATAACGTACTAACGGTACACCCAAAAAACCTATACCGTAAGCTAACAACAGCCAATAAATGCCTTGAACAAAAGCGACCAGTCCGCCCAACTGTGCCGCAACTGTGCCATCTCTTAACAAATTTCCCAGTACTAAAGCCCCAACAAAATTGAGCATTCCTAAACCAGCACTCAACATAATTTGTCCAGAATCAGCCCGGCTGAAACGCCAAGGTAATTCTTCTAAGTAAACTGGTACTGACTGACGACCTGTATTACTGGCTTTCACTTGTAATTCTGGAAAATAATAAACGATTTGTCCCTCAGAACTAACCTTTGGTTGGCCGTTGAATTTTATGAGTACAGGCAGCATATAATCTTCGTACTCTTGTTTATAGCCTGGGCCAAGGTCATCTAAATAGGGCGCAATTTGTTCTGCTACCACTGCACCACGCTGATGGCGAATTACAGTCGCTATTTCTTGCCAACGTCGTTCTTCTAATTTGGCATTAGGATTACCATCACCAAACAAAAACGAAAACACCGCCTCGAAGAAATTCATCTCGCTACCTTGACGGCTAGTTTGTCGTCTTTGTTGGTAGGAAGTATCGTAGTAATTTGGACTAAAATACCAAAATAAATCTGGGAAAAAGAAGAAACCGCCACCGCGGCTACTACCTCGATTGTCGTTATCGCGATCGGAACTAGCAGCAGTAATAATAATAACGATGCTAATAGTAATTAAAGCGATCGACAGAACCAAAAATATCCCAAAAGAAATGCGAATTAAGTAGAAAAGAATTCCCCAAACCTTTTGCCACCATTCTTGCAAACGTAACTGGAAATATTTATTACGTAAAATTGCTCTAAAGTTGGGCGGAAATAGGTAAACAATATCACCTGTTTCTGCTACTTGTAAATGTCCACCCGCATCGGCAGCTAAAGCAAGTAACCCTTGCCCAGCCTCTGCAATATTTAATCCTGCTTGGGTCGCCACATCACCGATGGTAACTCGATAACCAAGTTGTTCCACAGCGTGCATGATAGTGGGATTGGGAGCCATTGCTCTCCCCTCCTATTTAAATTGACTCTATCTTTATTTAGTATAAAGTTTTATTTTCGGAGCCTTGGGAGATGCTGATGAATTCTCAATTGATTAATAAAATCAGCAAAAATAATACTGTCTATATGTTAAAATTATATGCCTTGGCTTGGTTAACCAGCAAATTTTCTCTCCGCAAATATGGTTCAGTATACTCTCGCCCAAAGTCCAGAAATCATCCTCACTATTCCTGGCAAAGATTCAGCTAAAGCCCGTGATAAAGCAATGGATCAGTTGATGGAACTGATGGATGCAGGTAAACTCCCCACGGAATTAGAAGAAGGATTTGGCCCTCAACAATTAATTGAAGTTAAGGAATCAACTGTTGATACTGCGAATAACGGTGAGGATGCCATTACTCAAGCAGTCCAATTGTTAAGTAACTTAGCTACACTAAAGTTAAAAGTGCAAGAATCGCGCACTGAAGCATTAGAAATTCGTAAATCGGTTGACGTGCTTTTCTCCGATAACTCTGTTACCGAAGAGGAAATTACTCGTCTTAAAGAAGGTTTTAAGGTTCTGAAAAATTTTGCCCAAGCAAATCTGCGTTACCAAGAAGCGCGAACTAAAGCAGAACAGGCTCGGCAAGTTTTGGATCAGGCTTTAAAATCGCCTGAAACTTAAAACTTGAGAAGTCAGAATTTTAAATTCTGACTTCTGGAAGATGATTTAGCGTCTTCTGATGCCTCTAAAAACAGAGTTAGCTTGGTCGTCGCTATTTTCTGTTTCTACTTCCACGATTTCAGCACTACCACTGTTTTTGTAGTATTGCTGATAGTAGTTATGAGAAACAGGTGTTGAATCTTTTGACTTGTTGGCAATCATCCCTAACAGGGGTGTACCAGATATCTGAATTTCTTCCAAAACTTGCTGTAGGGCAGTACGTTTTAAATGACCTAAGCCAGCTACCATCACAATACCATTGGTGTTGGATGCTAAAAGATAAGCGTCCGCAAATCCTAGTAAGGGTGGCGTGTCATAAATCACTAAATCGAAACTACTTTGCAGTTCGTCCATTAAATCTTGCATTTTCTTAGAAGCCAGTAACCGCACTGAGTCGGGAGGTGTTGGCCCCGCAGTCATCACAAACAGATTGTCTTCAATGGGCGATCGCTCAATGACATTTTCCCAATCCAAATCTTGGGCAATTACATCAGTCAAACCTTGAACGTTCAAAATGCCAAGTCGCTGGTGTAAAGTCGGACAACGGAGGTTAGAATCTACTAGCAACACTCGCTGCCCCATTGCGGCAGCGGCTTGTGCTAAATGTACCGCCACAGTAGATTTACCATCTCCTTGTCCGGCGGAACTAATTACCAAAGACCGGATTGGATCGTCCGAACCCAACAACATAATATTGGTGTAAAGCGATCGGAAAATTTCAAAGAAAGAAGCTCGATTAGTTTGTTGCAAACCTCTGGATAAATTGGATTGGGGTGCTGCTTCTAATTCTTTTCTCAGAGGTACAATTCCTAGTAATGGTAGCTTTGTACTGTTCTTCAACTCTTGAACAGTGTAGAAAATATTGCTGAGTTTATCGACAATTAAAGCTGCGCCTATACCCAAAATTAATCCTAAAACACCACCAATTGCTAAGTTCAGCTTGGCATTGTTAGAAATCGCACTTGGTTTATTAACTGTAGCTAATTTCGGATCAAGTAACCGCCAAGGTTGTTGTTTTTGGGCTTTTTCAATTTCTAGAGCTTGTTGTTTAGTCGTAAATTGAGTCAGACTACCGTTGGCAATTCCTAATTGTTGTTGAATATTGCTGTAATCACGACTCAGAGTAGCTAAATATCTTACGTCGTTATTGAGATTTTTGATTTTGTCATATAAAAACTGATCGCGTGCTGAAACAGAACGAATTTGGCTTTGCAATTCTTTTTGCAGACGCATTTCCTCTCCAGCCAGCAAAGGAAGTAAATAAGCTTTTCTTTCTCTGAGCGTTTGCATTGCTGGATTTTCTTCACTATATATGGCTGATTTTTGAGCGATTTCAATATCAACCGCTTGGATTTGATCCAGTATCCTTTGATAACGCCCATTTTCACTCAGCAAAGAATTACCCGCCCGTTCGCCGCGACTTTGAGCTAATTCTCTTTGCAAATCCTGATATCTTGCGACTAATTGCTCTAGTTGTAACCGATTCTCTATCCGCTGTTGTCGCAATCCAGCTAATTGACCAGCTAATTCTTGCGCTCTCTGAGTTGGATCAATTAAGTTATTTTCTACTTGTAAATTTCTGAGTTGATTTTGCCAATATTTTACCCGTGCTTCTATTGGTTTTCTTTGTTTATCAACGAACTCAATCGCTTGATCAACATCTAACTGACGTTCTTGTAAACTATACGCTAAATAAGCATCAGCTAGTAGCTTAGAAACATCACTAACTAATTTGGGGTCTGGGTGTGTATATTGGACAGTTAAAATATCTGGGGATTGTGAACCGATGCTTAAGCCAGAAGCTAGAGAATTATAAGTAATATATGGATATTTAGTCTTTAGCTTTTCCACAATCGGATCGAGTACTCGCGGACTACGTAGTACTTGAATAGTTGTATTACCACCGCCATCGCCTTTATTTGAGGAAGCTACCACTCTAGGGGTGGTATCTTCATCAGAAATTGTCTGAGGTACACTAGCTATCACCTTTGTCTCTCCAGTTACCTGTCTGGTTAAAATATCAAACGAACCCAGATATACAGGAGGATCGGTTTCTGCCTTTAACACCGCTACTGTAGCTACTAAAGCAGTGATCCCAGAAATTAGCAATAATCGACGACGCAGAATGGCGAAAATCTGCCCTACATGCAATTCATCGTCATCATTGTTGTTGAACTGAGCAGATTTAGCTTGTGACAGGTAAGGGTGTTTTTCTGACTTCAGCATAGTGTTTGTAAATTAAACGACTGGGGTTTGATGCAGCAAAAACCGCGATCTGAATTTTGGCGTAGATGCTTAGAATGCTTGTAAGTTACCTTGTCTGTTGCTATGCCCTGGCAATTAAGTGAATTGACTAACTAACCAATCCGTTAGACAATTTTCAGTATGCAGGTATTATGAAAAACTTAGTTCATACACTTATCATTGTGGTTACAGTTTTACAAATACAGCTTAGTAAAGGGTAACGCAATACAAATACAGTAACATTGCGTAGGCTAATTTTGCTCGCCCTACCGAATATTCCTTTTTAGCTATACGAAATTTTTAATTAAACTGCAAGAAATTTTTAACTTCCTAGCTCTGTGTAATATTGTGGCCGGAAAAAAATTTATCTAGTGGATTAACTCATAACAAATTTAGCATCATAGCAAAGTTAGTACTTCCGCACGGGCTAAAAAAATCTACCCATAGATGAATAAGAGTGTCAGAGGGTTTTTGATTAAGTCCTAAAATCGCTGAGTGATGAGTATAAACCCCGTATTTTTAAGCATTGAGCCATCAATATAGTCCTAATTGATGGTTCGACTAGCATAATTTGTATGTTGCTTGATATTGAGTGTATTAAAAACTTATCCAGCAAGTATATGTATCTCCGACTGGATTTTTGTAGTGAGATGTCATGAGGAGAGAGTTATATACAAATTAAAAAAAGGTAGAAAACTCTACCTTTCTTTATACTGGGGCGCTAGGATTCGAACCTAGGGATGGCGGGACCAAAACCCGCTGCCTTACCACTTGGCTACGCCCCATCGCTTCACCTCTGTTAATATAGCAGTCCTTGGTGGGTTAGTGTCAAGTACTTTGATAGTAAATTTTAGGAAAGAAATTCAGATGCTATTGACTAGATGTGAGGATACAGTTCGTTGCTAAGAATGGTTATAGCAAATGGTGGTAGTTACTTAACACGGTCTGCTGGAGAAAAACTGTACCAGGTATACCAGTGACGGACTGCTAACCAAACCGCCGAAAGTAAACTGGCTCCACTTAAAGTCAGACCACTAAATGGAACTAATAATCCAAACACTGGTAGCACTGCTCCAGCAATAGAACAGATAATTACAGCAATAGAAGCGCTGCGATTGGCACCTAATCCCCAACTTAATGTGAGAAAGATGAGGGAAATCATTGTCCAGGCTAATTCAGGATTTATGAAGCGAGCCAGGTAAGTCAAAGTCAAAATACATGCAAAGAACATACCAGATGCGATCGCCACATTTTGCAAACTCATTGGTACTGACAAATACAACAGCAATATCCACCAGAGAAATAATGCTGGTGATAATAATAATAACCGAGGCATGATCCCCGTATTACGGATAGGTGCGGTGTTGGTAAAAACTCCAAAAGGATTTTTTACAGAAACATTGTCATTAAATATCCAAGTATACTGAGTGCTACGGCGATCAGCTTTAATTTCGTTCGGTACAATACCACTAGCAAACTCAACAGGAGTAAAGTTAGCGGTTGCTGTCAGACGAAAGTTGCTGAGGATTTGTCCCGCAGCATTGTAAACCCAGCGCGGCCCTCCTTGAGCTTGATAAGTAACGCGAAAGTTAGCTGTTTCTCCTGGTTGCAAACTGAAGGGAAACCCATAGTCTCCAGGGTTCACAAGTTCGAGTCGAGTTCCGGAACGTTCGACTTTGTAGTTAGACAGCAGTGAGTAGCCATCGGGTGGTGGTGCTTCAAAGAAAAAACTTTGAACATTTTGGAGTCGATTGACGACTTTATAATCTGCACTGTAATCTATGCGATAAACGGCACTACGACCTTGAACATCCGTGTTTTGCTCAAGTTTGACCTGAATCTGCGATCCTGCCAAGGACAGAAAACGAGTAACTTCGCGTGTATCGTTGACTTTAACTATTTTGCCGTTGACTTGGTTGTTATAAGTGAACGGCTCTTGAATCACATAGCGGACTTGCGGTGCTGTCTGCTCTAATTTATCGCCAGCAACTGTTTGGGCAATTTGTACAACCTTTGCCTGTTCCCAATGATGATAGCGATTGCCTAAAGTAGAAGTAAGAAAAAATCCGACTACCAACAGAACTAATATCAGAGTCAGGTGCTGTAATCCCCGTAAAAGTTGGGAGTAACGCACAACCCACTCACCAAGAAAAATCATGTTGTCTTCTTGATGGCGACGCAAGGCAAAACTTATAAGTGCGATCGCTACACCCAAGGCTATAACTAAAAATACTAATAAAATAGAAGCCTTGAGTAGTTGGTTGCCAAACTGAATCAGTTCTATTGGATGTGTCAGATCAGGTAATCCAGGAATACCTTGATTAGAAGAAGACATGGATATTTTTTTTACAGAATTTGAAAACTCAGACTGATGAAATTTCGCAAAAGTTTCGCCAACAATGTCTACGTATTTTACTTGTATACTGATTAACTGACTAAGCAGAACACAGAATTTTCACTAATCAACATTTTACGGTTACTTACTGATTACTGTCGTTGCTGGCTGTTTGACAAACAATCTCCATAGAATTAGCTTCAGGGGTTCCAGGTTGAGGGGTAATTTCTTGCTTGGTTTGTTTTTCAGTAACTAACTGACCATCTGCACTGTAGATAGAAGATGTTTCAGAAAATAAACGACCTTCAGTACATGAAGCACGAAAAGTAGTTTTTGTGAGACCATTACCCTGTTTTTGCAAGATAGTATACTTACTTCCTTGCACCGAGCCTGCATCTAAAATAATTGGATTACCATCATGATCAGCACCTACTTGTATATGAAATGCTAATTGGTTATTAGTAGTTTGAGCTATGGCTGTATTACCTACTAACAATGTCACTACTACTACAACGCTACTAAAGCTCTTTAAAAACATACGCTTTATTTAAATGTGTCGAACTATATATTCTTTTGTATTCATATTTACTTGATTTTAGGTGCGGTAAAATCACTGGAAAATTTAAGAATCCAAATCTAGTTTTATGAAAAATTGCGCTGATTTTAGTTACTAAATAGACTTTTTTGTTACATTTAAAATTAGCTAAAATAAGTCTTTTTACGTAATATTTAACATCATAAAAAAACCGTAGGGGAACTGCTACGGTTTTCTAGGTATATTACTGAACTCTAACCTTATGTGAAAAGCTGATATCTTACAACTTCAGCTCTTTACCTAATCTCTAATCTCTAGGCAAACAGTTTAACGGCTTTCAACTCATTCGTCATCACAGTCCTGACAAACCCAGCTTGGTGAAATCTTCATCTATGACTACCGTAAATTTATATTGATTGTGTGAATTGTATGCGGTGTTTTTTAAGCTTTTTAAGTATTAGTACTCTGAACTCTTGATTTAAATATACGTTTCCCTGTAAAATTTTGATGAAAATGTTAAAATAAGCACTCTTATATTTACGAAAAAAATCAGTGAGCAGGTAGGAAAAAACCATAAAAAAACCCCGTTAAGTCTTCGGGGTAATAGCTGCGACAATTTCGGAGTGATTTCACTGGATGAGTTATCAAAAATACAGCCAGGAGATTGCTTTGACTAGACCTTTGCTTCCAAAGATTTGAGCAACTCAGTATTCACACCAGACTCACGAGTCAGGGCTATTTTACCAGTCCGGGCTATTTCCCT
The DNA here is from genome assembly GCA_003990705.1 of Nostoc sp. HK-01. Taxonomy (GTDB): domain Bacteria; phylum Cyanobacteriota; class Cyanobacteriia; order Cyanobacteriales; family Nostocaceae; genus Nostoc_B. Next base: position 6,125,591 of record AP018318.1, on the reverse strand, counting down.
AAGACCAAATTTTTGTAGCACCTGTACAATCGCTACCATCTTTCCGGGGTCTCCCACTACTTCCAAAGTAAGAGAATCTTCCGCTACATCGACAACCCGCGCTCGGAAAATCTGAGCCAGTTCAATAACTTCAGAACGGTGAGTGCTATTAGCATTCACTTTCAAAAGCATTAACTCTCGCTCTACACAGGGAGTTTCTGTAATATCTTGAACTTTAAGCACATTAACCAGCTTGTATAGTTGCTTGGTGATTTGTTCGATTATGCGATCGTCACCAGCCACAACCATCGTAATGCGGGAAACTCCTCCCTGCTCCGCTTGGCCAACAGCAAGGCTTTCTATGTTATAGCCACGGCGGGCGAACAAACTAGAAATGCGGGAAAGAACACCCGCTTCGTCTTCTACTAGAACAGAAAGGGTATGTTTCATCTTTGCCAACACAGGCTCAGGTAGCATATTACTAACGCAAACACTAGCTAATGGCTACCTTACACGTACTGTTAAACTAAATTTTTTGATAAGTGCTATTTTCTATTTTAAACTTATACCTGCACTCATTACACTTTCTAGACAGAAGTTCTCGACAAATCATACTGAAAGTAGAAACCTTCTGAAGTGTAGATCTTTTCCTTGACAGATGAAAATAATGACAAAGAACCATTATCTTCAAAATGTTATGGAATGTTCATAGGAGAGCAGCATTTATGGGTTGGTTAAAAAGATTATTCGGTTTGGAAAAACCACAAAATGCACAGGTCAATCCGGCTCCGCAAGCAGTACCCCAAGCTGCTACTGCTGCGCCTACAGCAACTCAATCTATGCCACCAGAACGGATCGGATTGAATGGCGAATATGACCAAAGTGGATTGGCCAAGCGGGTAGCATTAGCATTTGATCAAGATCAGCAGCTTGATGACATAGACACACTTTGGGTTGCTCAGACTGGTGGAACTGTAGTTCTCAAAGGTAAAGTTCCTAGCCAGGAGATTCTCAACAAGATGGTTTCTGTAGCCCGCGCTGTCAATGGTGCTACAGAAGTTGATACAGCACAAGTCCAAATAGGCTAGATCTGCGTGAATGAATTCTGTACGACTGGCGGATAGTGTGGCGTAAAGCCTTCTCTTCTCTTTCAGAAACGCTAACGCGAACGAGAGGCTTTACCAACGACATAGCTTCGCTTAGAGCGAGTCCGCGAGCGTCAGAATAACCGAGTTTAAGGCTCCCACCAAATTTTCAATTTGGTGGTTAATGAGCTTTTTGAAGTGTGGTCTTCAATTAGTTAGTCGCGGGTCAAAATTGCTTAATGATTGATTCTGACTCCTGAATTCTAACTTGTGAATTCTTCTTCAACACTGGCGATCGCCAAAACATCGAGTCATCCAATCTAAAATTGCTTGGTTAATTTGTTCTGGACACTCATCATGAGGGCAATGTCCTACATTCTCTAGGTTGAGTAGTTCTAATTTGTTGTTGTATTGAGCAAATCGAGTAGCCAATACAGGTGGAACAAAGCGGTCTTTTTGTCCCCAAATTAACAGCATAGGAATTGTTAATTTGGGCAATACAGCTTTGACACTGGGACTAAAATTAACACCGATCGCCGCTTTAAATAAAGCACTAAAAGCCCGCGCCGAACCTCTGTCTTGGGGAGGCCCAGCCAAAATTTCTATAAGTTCATCGGTAATAGCTTCGGGATTTGCATAAGCCAAACTCGCCCAGCGCCGTAAGACACTGGGTTGACGCACAAACTGAAATACTGGCTGCAATACTAACGGGGAAGCAACAATATTTTTGATAGTTTTCACAATTGGTCGCAAAACAGCAGGTATCGCTTCTTGTTCTAATGATGGGTCAGGTAAACTCATCATGACAATGCCTTGCACCATATCAGGGTGAGCCGCTGCTGCTGCTAAGGAAATCAATGAACCATTAGAATTTCCTACCAATACAACAGGTTGGCGGATAAATGCTCGCCAGAATTCGTATACCTGCTCAACCCATAATTCTATGCTGTAATTTGCTGGAGCTTTTTCCGAAGCGCCAAAACCCAGCATATCTAAAGCATAAACTGTATGATATTCACCCAAAACTTCTAAATTATGCCGCCAATGTCCAATAGAAGCACCAAACCCATGTAGCAAAATTAAGGGCGTTGAGTTATTGTAATTGGCGCTAGGGCGGATGTAAGTATAACGAGTTTGCCAGCCCCGCCAAACCCAGTCTCTTTGATTGCCAACTCGCTGTTGCCAGTGTACCGCTGTGGTCAAGCTTACCTCCGATGCTGGAAGATGTGCATACTATATACATCCAATATAAAAGCTGTCTATTGAAGTCTGAAATTTTTAGACAGCCAGTTATGGGAAAACTCACGATTGACTAAGGAAAATATTCTGATTCCCCTATTCCCGAACCCTAATATATATTTTCGTGTATTTGTCAACAGTAAATAAAATAATTGTTACAATAAATAATTTTGCCTTTGCTTGTGTAATTTAAGTTAACTATTGCAGAGAAATTTTTGTCATTATGAGTAGAATGACAAATACAGCCGTTAGTAACTAGACTATAGATTAGTTACTCTAGAATCAAAGACTGATTGTTAAGTCCTCAGTTATTTTAAGTATTGTACTTCTGAGGCATACCGAGCAAAACCAAACTATATTCTAAAAAGAGAGCTTCCATAAATCATAATGCCTGTGATTGAGAAAAAAAGAACTCGCGATCTGCCCCAAATCAACGAGAGAATCCGCTTCCCGAAAATTAGAGTCATTGATACTGATGGCTCCCAACTAGGAATTATCACTCCTCAGGAAGCATTACAACTAGCAGAAGAAAAAGAGCTAGATTTGGTGCTGCTGAGTGATAAGGCTGACCCGCCAGTTTGCCGAATTATGGACTACGGGAAATACAAATTTGAACAGGAGAAGAAGGCGCGGGAAGCCCGGAAAAAGCAGCACACGGCTGATGTCAAGGAAGTAAAGATGCGCTACAAAATCGAAGAACACGATTACAACGTGCGTGTGAAACAAGCAGAGCGCTTCTTGAAAGATGGTGATAAAGTCAAAGCTACTGTTATGTTTCGGGGTCGAGAAATTCAACACAGTGACTTAGCAGAAGATTTACTCAAGCGTATGGCGACAGATCTTGAACCTTTTGGAGAAGTGCAACAAGCACCGAAAAAAGAGGGAAGAAATATGATGATGTTGATTTCGCCGAAGAAATAAGCTTTAACTTTTCTGAACACAACGCATAGTTTACAGCTAGAAATAGCATAGCGACCATAAATCGCAGAAGTTTATCAAAAACTGATAGTCCTGAGAGCTGAGTGGGAAACATAATACTCAGTTGCTCAGGACTCTTGCTTTTTAAGTGCTGAGTGCGATGTTTGCTCGAACTGTTGCAGGGTGATATCAGAAAGTTAAACTGCATGGAACTGAAAAATTACTCGTTGGTTGTCAATAAAGGTGTTCTCTCACGACTGCTACAGTGGGTAAATCTGCGACCAGAGGAAGGTGAACGTACATGGATTATGTTTGCCTTTTACACAACTGTATCTATTGGATTACGCTGGGCAGAGGATAGTACAGTAGCACTGTTTTTAGATGAATATGGGGCTGGTCCGTTGCCTTGGATGTACATTGCTAGTGCAGCAACGGGTGCAGGGTTGGTTTTTGTTTATTCTTGGCTGCAAAAGATTTTTCCTTTGCGTTGGGTAGTGGTGGCGATCGCACCTTGTATGGTTGTGCCGCTGATATTCTTGGTATTATTGCGTGAGGGATTACATCTTTCGTACCTAGCAGTAATTTTGGTATTCATCCTGCGACTGTGGGTAGATGGACTTTATGTAGTTAACGACCTCAACACTTCAATTGTTGCTAACCAAATATTTAACATCCGGGAAATTAAACGCACTTACCCATTAGTTAGCAGTGGACTATTAGTAGCAGATGTCATTAGTGGCTTTAGTTTGCCGTGGATTTTGCAATTTGTCAAACTAGAAAAAGTCATTTTAATTGCTTGTTTATTGATTGTTTTAGGGTCAGCAATTTTAGCTTATTTAAGTAATCAATATCGAGCCGCCTTTCCTGATGCGCCACAACGTCAAGTTCCCCATGAACAAGCTTCTCGATATCGACGGATTCAAGCACCACTGCGCCGCTATACATGGCAGTTATTTGCGTTTGTTGGTCTTTTACAAGTTATTGGACTATTAGTCGATTTTCAATATCTCCGGGAATTAAAATCTAATTTAGGCGATCGCGACCTTGCTAGTTTTTTAGGTATATTTGGGGGGATTGTCGGGCTATGTGAATTAGGAACTCAATGGTTTGTTTCCAGCCGACTCATTGAACGGATTGGTGTATTTTTCACCGCCGCACTGTTACCGATTAGTGTTGGCTTTGTTGTCCCAACTGCGATCGCTTTATTAAATTTATTCCCCGCTTTGCATTCTTATGGAATTTTTTGGGGATTAGTCAGTTTAAAATTTTGTGATGAATTGCTGCGCTACACCTTTGTTGTCAGTAGTGGGCCAGTACTTTATCAACCCATTCCTGAACGGCTACGCAGCCACATGCAGGCATTATCTGGCGGAACAGCCGAAGCGATCGCCACAGGTGGATCTGGATTACTAATTTTGGCGACTTTGTTTGTTTGTAACCGAGTTGTTTCCACTGTATTACAAGAGTGGGTATTTGTTGGTGAAACTGTATTAGCGGCTGCTACCTGTTTAAGAGTTGTTTGGGTATTGCGATCGCGTTATGTTGATTTGTTAGTTTTAAGCGCAGAACGGGGCGAATTAAGTGCTTCTAACGTCGGCTTGCGTGTCTTTAAACAGGGGGTAGTCAAAGCTTTAGGAGAAAAAGGTAGTACCACAGATAAACACTCTTGTATTGAACTTTTAGCCCAAATTGATCCCCAAGGAGCCGCCGAAGTTTTAGCACCGTTGCTGTTGAAGTTACCACCGGAATTACAGCGCCAAAGTTTGGAAGTTATGTTTATGGGCGGGGCGAATCCTGCTTATATTTCGGATGTGCGCCTGTTAATTGAACAACTCCCAGAAAAAATTGATCCAGAAGTTTTGGCTTTAGCGTTGCGCTATGTTTGGCTGGCTGAGGAAAATCCTAATTTGAGTCAATTAGAAGAATATTTGCACACGCGACACCATTCCTTAATTCGCGCCACCGCCGCCGCTTTGATTTTGCGTCAGGGAACGCCTATACAAAAAGTAGCAGCTACCAAAACTCTGCAAAGGATGTTGACTCATCAACAAGAACGAGAACGCATCAATGGAGTCAAAGCCTTAAGAGAAACAGTTTATCTTCAAGCTCTGCGAATTCATATCCCCAATTTATTGCAGGATGAATCTTTGCGTGTGCGCTGTGCTGTTTTGGAAATGATTGCAGCGACTCGCTTAGAAGATTACTATTCAGCCTTGATTGCTGCACTTTACTATAAATCAACTCGCAGCACGGCTATGCGTGCCTTAGCCAAACTGGAGAATGAAGCTTTATATATGCTGTTGCGGTTGGCTACCAATACTTATAAGCCAGAAATAGTGCGGATGTATGCGTGGCGAACAATTGCGCACATTCCTACCTTAGAAGCGATTGAAGCCCTCTGGCTACACTTAGAAAAATCTTGGGGTGCAACTAGATATCAAATTTTGCGTAGTTTACTCAAAGTGCAGAAACAACCAGAAACCAGCAATCGAGTAGACCGCTTCCATCAAACTAGGGTAGAAAGTTTAATTGAGCAAGAGTTAAAGTTTTTAGGAGAAATTTACTCGGCTTACATTGACTTGCAAAAACCACCAACTCTGGACAATTATTCCACATCGCAGAGAGCAGCGGTTGTCTGCGAATTGTTGCAACGATCGCTGCTAGAACTAGAAATAGATGGACGAGAACGGTTACTTTTACTATTGAAGCTGCTGTATTCACCCGAAAAAATGCAAGCAGCAGCCTTTAACTTGCGATCGCCCTCTGGAACAAACATCGCCAGAGGTTTAGAAATTTTAGAGCATACAGTTACTCTGCCTGTAAAATCTCTGTTGTTGAATATTTTAGACAAGCGATCGCACCAAGAAAAACTGCATTATTTAGTAGAAGCTGAATTAGTAGAATATGAACCAATGCCAGTCAGTGAGCGACTACAGAAAATGCTGAGTTTGGATAATTTCCTGTCTGATTGGTGTTTAGCCTGCTGTTTTCATCTCGCGCAAATTAGCCGCATCCGCCTAACTAGTAAAGAGATTTTACTAGCCTTGCGTCATCCTACAGGCTTTGTACGAGAAGCAGCGATCGCATATTTAAATGCAGTTTCTCATCGTGTGCTTTTAGAGCTATTACCAAAATTACAACAAGATACACATCCATTAGTAGCCACCCAAGTCAAAGAGTTAATGAAAAAATATGCAACTCGCCGTCCTTCTGCTAGTCACAAGGATGCGACTGTAACTAGAAATTGAGCAATTTGCGTGACAATATAATGCGTGATGCGCCAGCTTACAAAGCCGAATCAAAAATTTGTTGTGCTGTCAATTCTAGTTGGGGAAATAAAGGTGATATAATCGCATCATCTCCCCTAAACACAGTCATTTGATAATCTCCATCAACTAAATTACAAATGGTAATGGTTTGTTGTTTAGGATTACCAGTAAATCTTTTGCCACCGAGTGCAGCATAGTCTACAATCCAATACTCAGGAATTCCCATTTCTTCATAGTCCCTGAATTTGTCGTAGTAGTCATCTCGCCAATTGGTGCTAACGACTTCAATTGTGATTGGTATAGACGCAGCTTGAATAACAGTCGACTGCTTGCTCCACAGTGGTTCATTAACAAGATTGTCGTGATTTAATACTAAAATGTCGGGAGAATAGGTTGAGTTATTGCCCTCAATTTTGATCAAGGCAGTTTTGGGAATGCGAAACGGAAGTCCCATTTGTAAAAACTGAAAAGTAATCTGTGCTGCCAAAAATCCAACAACATTTTCGTGTTCACCAGTTGGGGGCGGCATTTCAACAATAACTCCTTGATGTAGCTCATATTGCACCCCATTCGAGGGATACCAATCAATAAATTGTTCAAAGGTTGCTAATTTGGGTAGGGTTTGAGTCATAATTCCCACTTCCACATATATTTGACTTTATCATCGCTACTGCGAGATTGTGCCACAGGATAAAAACTGGTTAACCCTCCAAATACCGTACAATCTGGGAATCTATCGCTGCAAGTTTTTATTGATAGAATCGCTATGGTGATATTTAAATCTATCTCAGCCTGATGAAAAGCGATCGCACACAAAACCTACAAACCTGTTTTCAACGTCCTGAACTACTTGCGCCCGCAGGTAACTGGGAATGTGCTAAAGCTGCTGTCGAAAATGGGGCTGATGCGATTTATTTTGGGTTGGATAGATTTAACGCCAGAATGCGGGCGCAAAATTTTACAGAAGCTGATTTACCACAATTGATGCAGTTTTTACACCTGCGGGGTGTCAAAGGCTATGTCACAGTTAATACACTGATATTTCCTAAAGAATTAACAGATGCACAGCAATATCTCCGCACCATTATTGCGGCTGGGGTAGATGCGGTAATTGTGCAAGATGTTGGTATTTGTCGTCTCATTCGTCACCTTTCACCAGATTTTCCTATCCATGCTTCTACTCAGATGACTATCACCAGCGCGGCTGGAGTAGAATTTGCTAAATCTCTCGGTTGTCAGTTGGTAGTGCTGGCGCGGGAATGTTCTATTAAAGAAATTCAGAAAATTCAGCAAGCCACAACTTTACCATTAGAAGTTTTTGTTCACGGTGCTTTGTGTGTCGCTTATTCTGGTCAGTGTTTGACGAGTGAAGCTTTGGGTGGACGTTCGGCTAACCGGGGTGAGTGCGCCCAAGCTTGTCGGATGCCTTATGATTTAATTGTTGATGGTGAAATTGTCGATTTACCGGAACGCAAATATTTATTGAGTCCGCAAGATTTAGCAGGGTTAGAAGTATTACCTGATTTGGTGAAGGCTGGGGTAACTAGTTTGAAAATTGAAGGGCGGTTGAAAGCGCCGGAATATGTTGCGAATGTTACTCGTGTTTACCGAGAAGCTTTGGATAAGGTGATGGCGGAGTTAGAGAGACCTAACCCCCTAACCCCCTTCCCTCGCAGGGAAGGGGGAAGTAGAACTCCCCTCTCCGTTTCGGAGAGGGGTTGGGGAAAAGGTCAAGAACAATACAACTTAGAAATGGCGTTTTCTCGTGGATTATATACTGGCTGGTTTAATGGGATTAATAATCAAGAATTAGTTCATGCACGGTTTGGGAAGAAACGCGGGGTTTATTTGGGCGAAGTTACCCGCATTCGTAACGAACAGGTGACGATGAAGTTAGAAGCACCTGTGAAACCAGGAGATGGAATTGTTTTTGACTGCGGTCATCCAGAGGGAAAGGAAGAAGGCGGTCGAGTTTATACGGTGACGCAGAAAGGTCAGGAAGTTGTACTCACTTTTGGTAAAGATAACTTGAATTTTCAGCGAGTGCATATCGGTGATAAAGTTTGGAAAACCAGTGACCCAGAATTAGATAAACAGCTGCGTCAGAGTTTTGCTGGAGAGAACCCACAATTTCAACGTCCGATAGCTTTGGAAATTTATGGGGAAGTTGGGGAATTGTTGATGGCGATCGCCCGCGATGAACTTGGTAATATCGTCCAAGTAGAATCGGCGATCGCACTGGCTGAGGCGCATACTAAACCTTTGGATACAGACCGTTTGCAAGAACAGTTCGGTCGTTTGGGGAACACTCCCTTTTGTTTAGGAACTTTAACTAATCATCTCAATGGTGCTGTGATGCTTCCCGTGAGTGAGTTAAATCGGATGCGTCGAGAAATCGTCGCGCAGTTAGAAGCGTTACGCACTCAACCCAAACGCTGGGAACTGCGTTCTAATATTTCTTTGCAAGACCTACTTCCGGCTAAATCTTCTTCATCTCCCGCATCTCCTTCACTCATAGTTCTAGTCCGCAACCTCAAGCAACTCCAAGCCGCCCTAAATACTGGTGTAGAGACTCTCTACTGCGAATTTGAAGACCCCCGCACCTACCGCCAAGCCGTACAACTAGTGAGGGCGAATGGCCGTTCGCCCCTACCTCAAATCTGGGTTGCACCTCCCCGCATTACCAAACCTGGAGAAAACTGGATTTTACAGCAAGTACAGGCTGCAAATGCTGACGGCTATTTAGTGCGGAATTATGATCAGTTACAATTTTTTGGTGCAGACAAATGCGTAGGTGATTTCTCACTTAACGTTGCTAATGCGTTAACCGCAGATTACTTTCAGCAGCACTTTGGTTTAGAAAGGCTAACGGCATCCTACGATTTAAATATCGCTCAATTAGAAGACTTACTTAGCAGTTGTCCACCCCAATGGTTTGAAGTGACAATTCATCAGCATATCCCTATGTTTCACATGGAACATTGTGTTTTTTGCGCCTTTCTTTCAGAAGGCATAGACTATACCAACTGTGGTAGACCCTGCGAAAAACATGAAGTAAAGTTACGCGACCGTGTGGGTAGTGAACATGTTCTGCAAGCTGATGCAGGTTGTCGTAACACAGTATTTAATGGCACAGCCCAAACCGGAGCAGAATACGTACAGCGTTTGATAGAATTGGGTTTACGTCATTTCCGCATTGAATTTGTCAATGAAACACCAGAACAGGTGACTAAAACAATACAGCGTTACCGTCAGCTACTCCAAGGCGAAATTTCTGGTTCTCAACTTTGGCGAGAATTGAAGTTACAAAATCAATTAGGTGTAACACGCGGCCCCTTGGGTTTATCTACAGTTGGCGGTGGGAGGAAGTTGTAATATTGTGTCCGGTCAAATTATCATTAAGACCGCAGAGGAAGAGTTTTTGGGTTTTGTGCATAGATTTGGGAATTATCACTAATTAGCCGGACATGATATTACAACAACTTTTTCGATAAAAAATATCGCTGATGTCCGGGGGGAAAGTCTTCTAAAACGCCAAAGATTTGATAGCCGAGACGTTGGTAAAAACCCAAGGCTTGAAAACTAAAGGTATCTAGATATGCGTGTCCACAGCCGCGTTGTTTCGCTACTTTCTCAGCCTCTAGTATCATTTTGCTACCATATCCTTGGCCGCGCAGTGTCTCAGATACCCACAGATGGGAAATATACAGCCATTCCCAATTTGTTTTGCCAATTAACCCCGCAACAATGGTACTATCAGTATCCCGTACCCAAATAGCTAGAGGCTTGTTGACATCTGGCTGTGTTTGACTATTGTTGTATTCCACCAGATGGCTGATGACAGTATGAATATCTTTTGCATCAGGTTGATCATCTACTGTAATTTTTAGATGTGTCATCTTAGTCATTTGCACTAAATGGCGCTAAAATATCACGGAATCCCACGGTCACAAAGTTGTCTTTCCCATAAAATAGGAGCGAAGCTTCTATAAATCCTTCAACTATCTCAAGGTAGAGGTTTTGTAGCGGATTTGAAATTATATCCAGATTAGGCCTGTAGCATCTATAACGCTAGTAAGATTTTTATGAATTCCCGGATTCGCTTTTTAATGTGTCCTCCTGACCACTATGATGTGGACTATGTGATTAATCCTTGGATGGAAGGGAATATTCACAAATCCTCACGCGATCGCGCCGTCGAACAGTGGCAAGGTTTATATCAAATTCTCAAAGAACACGCCATTGTAAATTTAGTCACACCCCAGAAAGGTTGGCCTGATTTAGTTTTTACTGCCAACGCGGGTTTAGTTCTCGGTGACAATGTTGTACTGAGTCGTTTTTTACATAAAGAACGGCAGGGAGAAGAACCACACTTTAAACAATGGTTTGAAGAAAACGGTTATACAGTCTATGAACTGCCAAAAGATTTACCCTTTGAAGGCGCAGGTGATGCACTTCTAGATAGAGAAGGGCGTTGGTTATGGGCGGGTTATGGTTTCCGTTCTGAGTTAGATTCTCACCCCTATCTTGCCAAATGGCTGGATATTGAAGTGTTATCTCTGCGTTTAATTGATGAGCGTTTCTATCATTTAGATACTTGCTTTTGTCCTTTAGCTAACGGCTATTTACTTTACTATCCCGGCGCGTTTGATTCTTACTCCAACCGCTTAATTGAAATGCGTGTCGCCGCAGAAAAGCGCATAGCCATAGCCGAAGCTGATGCAGTCAATTTCGCTTGTAATGCGGTGAATGTTGACAGTATCGTAATTATGAATAAAGCCAGCGATGCTTTAAAATCTCGTTTGGCGGAAGTTGGTTTTCAAGTCCTGGAAACACAGTTAACTGAATTTCTCAAGGCTGGTGGTGCAGCTAAGTGTCTCACCTTGCGTGTAACAGAACCAGTCCGTGAAGAAGTTCATGCAAATGTGTCTGTAGAAAGTCGGATTATTCGTCTAGAAGGACATTTGCTGGACTCTGGTTTAATTAACCGCGCCTTAGATTTGATTGTCGATACAGGCGGAAGTTTCCAAGTGTTGAATTTCAACTTGGGAGAACAGCGCCAAAGTACTTCGGCGGCTGAAGTGAAGGTATCTGCACCATCTCACGAGGTGATGGAAGAAATCATCTCCTTGTTAATTGATTTGGGTGCGGTAGACTTACCCCAGGATGAACGGGATGCCAAACTGGAACCTGTAACTTTGGCGGGTGTTGCACCTGATGATTTCTACGTCAGCACAATTTATCCGACGGAAGTACGGATAAACGGGGAATGGGTGAAGGTAGAAAATCAGCGGATGGATGGTGCGATCGCCATTACTCAAGGCTCTAATGGTATAGTGGCACGGTGTAAAATTCTCCGTGATTTGGAAGTTGGCGAACAAGTAGTTGTCGATGTCCTGGGTATCCGCACCATCCGCAAAACCGAATCGCGCGAACAACGCAACTCCCAAGAATTCAGCTTTATGTCGGCGGGTGTTTCCAGCGAACGCCGCGTGGAGTTAGTTGTAGAACAAGTTGCTTGGGAACTACGTAAAATCCGAGATGCTGGCGGTAAAGTAGTTGTCACAGCTGGGCCTGTGGTAATTCACACTGGTGGCGGCGAACACCTCTCACAGCTAATTCGAGAAGGGTATGTACAAGCCTTACTGGGAGGAAATGCGATCGCAGTCCACGACATCGAGCAAAATCTGATGGGAACATCCCTCGGTGTAGACATGAAACGGGGTGTCGCCGTGCGGGGTGGACATCGCCATCACCTCAAGGTAATTAATAGCATCCGTCGTCATGGCAGTATAGCCAAAGCTGTAGAGGCGGGGGTAATTAAAAGCGGCGTAATGTATGAATGTGTCCGCAATAATGTGCCGTTTGTCCTAGCTGGTTCCATTCGAGATGACGGGCCTTTACCTGATACCCAAATGGATTTGATTAAAGCCCAGGAAGAATATGCCAAACATCTCGAAGGTGCGGAGATGATTTTGATGCTGTCATCCATGCTGCACTCCATTGGTGTGGGGAATATGACCCCAGCGGGTGTGAAAATGGTTTGTGTGGATATTAACCCGGCTGTAGTGACTAAATTGAGCGATCGCGGTTCGGTTGAATCAGTGGGTGTAGTTACAGATGTGGGTTTATTCCTCAGTTTGTTGATTCAACAGCTTGATAAGTTGACAAGTCCTTATCGTGCAGTGGTAGGTTAAGAAAGGTTTCGTGCAAAGAAAGGAAATGGCTAGAGTCGCTTTCACAAGAGAGTTACAAGTTAATTGGGTCAGTTTAATTGCTGATTTTCTGCTGGCGGGGATGGTTTTTGGCCCGCCAGTCGCCCCCTTTCTTGCTGCGTCTGGTGTATGGTTACTTGGGGGTATTGCGAACATCATTTATTTCATGGGGAATCATGTATGTCCGCAACCAGAGATGGGCTTAGATTTAGCACCCCCATTTATCATGGCTGTGTGTATGCGGTGTTATGGTACTGTCACAGGGCTGTTAATGACCCGTCTACTGTATGCTGTGACTGGTGGTAAAGGTTTTTATTGGTTAAGCCAATATGGTTGGAATGGTGCTGCTTTAGCTAGTGTTTTGATGATGGCTTACCCGTTAGAATTAGCAGCACAAATTTTTGGCTTGTGGGATTTTAATAATTATTTAGTTACGCCCTTTGGGTTAATGACTGGTTTGGCTTGGGGTTTGTTTACGATGCCAATTTTGCATGGTGGGCAGCGTAGTCAGCTTCTCTAAACGCAAAATAGCGCCAAGGTTGACGCAGCAAAACACAGAGAGTTAAAGAAGTAACGAAAAACGCATAGCACAAAATATCTATAAAAGCTAGATACATGAATAGAGAAGAATTTTTATTAAGTATTAACATCAATGAGCAATAGATTCATTGACGAATCCGGCTGAAGATAGCTTTAATATTCAGTTAAAATCGGCGATTATCCTTGTATAAATGAGAGGTAATCTGATTTTTGCATGATTTGTACTTGAATGAGTACGATTATCAGCAACTGATACAGCTTAGGATAATCTCATCCTAGAGGTTGCAGTTGATGGACAAACCCAAAACTCAGATAGATTGGGCTAACGCATCCTACCGTTTTCTAGCTTCTGTCTTTTTACTGACTGTCTACCTTGGAGTTGATGCAGTAGAGATTAGAGGCATTTATGGTTATAGGGAATACAATGTGTTACCCAGTCAAGTCTGATAAACTTGTGCCTTGTCTAATCACAGCCTTTTGGTTGTAATTGTCCGGATTAAAAAACCCAACTGTCAAATTTATGGAAGTTAAAATGCAAGAACCGGAATTCGCAGAAACAAAATCCACAGAAGCAGCAGTGGCAGATATCAACAGCCAAACAGGAACCATTACTAAACTCCAGCCTCCTGCTCAACCCCAAGAGGAATGGATAAAATACGGAGAACAGATTTCTGGCTTTTTAGGAACCCTGCCTGAGTACCTTGGTAGCTTTTTCAATAAATACAAGCAGCCCTTGGTTAGTGTTGGCTTAATTTTGACAGCACTTGTCGCAGTTAAGGTACTTTTGGCAATATTAGATTCTTTGAATGACATTCCTTTGGTAGCACCTACCTTTGAGTTGATTGGTATTGGTTACTCTGCTTGGTTTATTTATCGCTATTTACTCAAAGCTTCAACCAGGAAAGAGCTAACTAACGAAATTACAACTCTTAAATCACAAGTGGTTGGCAGAAACGCTCCTGGCGCATAATAACAACTCTCGCTGCAATTTAATTTAAAACACAGAGGTGAGGGCAGTGGTTTGTACTGCCCTCGCTTCTTAAAGACTTTAATCTAGCGGCTGACTTACTGTGATGATAATTCGTTAGTGAATTTACCTGTGGATAATGAACTTTGTCCAGGCGATCGCACAATATTCTCAGAAGAAATTTTATCTAGCCTGCCCAATTTGACTAACGCCTGATGAACCATTGCCGCTACTTCCGCACGGGTAGCTGCTTGATTAGGAACCAAAAATTGCGGATTACCATCACTAATTACCAAGCCATTAGCTGTGGCGATCGCTATTTTGTCCACAGCATATTTAGGAATATTTTTAGTATCTTGATAAATACTTAACACCTGTGATGGTTTAGCTGATTGTTTAAGATTCAATCCACTCACAAGCGCCACTAAAACTTGCACACGGGTAATCTTTTGTGTTGGTTTAAAATTTTTGTCAGGAAAACCTTTTAAAAATCCTGCACCTACAGCGCGATCGATTGCTGGTGTTGCCCAATATTTGGTTGATACATCTTTAAAAGAAACAGAATTTTTACTCAGTTCTGTGTCAAAAGCTTGCTGGAGAATAGCCGCGAATTCAGCGCGGTTAACAGGCTGAGTTGGCCTAAACGTATAATCTGGAAAACCCTTAATAATGCCACGCGCCGAAAGAGCGTTAATAAACCGAGTTGCCCAAAAATCAGTGGGTACATCGTTAAAGGCAATAGGGGGTGGAATAATCGATTTTTGTTCAGTTGGGGTAACTAAAGGTAAAGGCGATGATTGAATTGATAAGTCTGAGTTTCTAGATGTAGAAAAAGGTTCAGGTCTAGGTGATGAATTTAGTGGAGTTACTGGAACGGCTGGAAGTATCAAAGGAGAAGGAGGGCTGGGTTCAGGAACTACATCCTTGGGTGGTAACGGTACAACCTCAACTTGAGGATCTGCCTTTGGTTGCACCTGTGGAGTGGGAGAAGTAATGGCGGGACTTGGTTGAGATTTGTTTGTTGAACTTGGTGATGGCGACAAAACTATATTGAAGTTCCAGTTATTATCCCGTCGAGAAAATGACCACAACAGAATTCCCCCGATCGCCACAAAGGCAACCAAAATGGCAATAAATTCATCAAAGCCAAGGGCTGTTTTGTCAGATGACTTAGGATCGGAAGGCGGTAGATTGGTCATCGTGTTTCCCTGGAAGCAATCAAGTTTATTCTGAGAAATTAACCTAAAAAATGAGGAAGTATGGGTGACTAAAGTCGTAATTATACAAACAAAACCCGCGTAGGCGGGTTTAACAACTTAATTTTTATACATCCTCTACACACATTTACTTCATACTTTTTAAAGCACTCTTAAGATACTGGCAATACTATCAATCGCCTCTAGATTCCGAATTTCATCCAAAGCTTGGCGGAAGTCGCCTTCTTTCACATCATGGGTAACAACCACAATTTCTGCTAATGCGCCTTGAAAACCCGTTTGCACAACTGATTCTAAGCTCACACCATGATTACCAAAGCAAGTTCCTAATTTGCCAATCACACCAGGGTGGTCTTTGGTGAGGAAACGGGCGTAAAAACGGGTGACTAATTCAGCAATGGGGGTAACTTGACAGTAATCTTCGTGTCTACAGCTAAGTAGGGGATTTGGTACAGCAGAATTACTCTTGAGGGCTGCTACTAAATTTAAAATATCTGAGGTGACAGCACTGGCTGTTGCACCTGCACCTGCACCTGGCCCAAAAAACATTACTTGGCCGATGGGTTCGCCTTCTACAAGAATGGCGTTATAAACACCGTTAATACTGGCTAATGGATGAGCTTTGGGTACAAAGGTGGGATGAACTCGCACAGATAACTGAGAGTTAGCTTTGTTTTGGTATTTAGCGATCGCTAATAATTTAATCACAAAGCCCAGTTTTTCAGCGTAGGTAATATCTGTCTTACTAACTTGACGGATACCCTCACAATAAACATCTTGTAAATGAATGCGTCCACCAAAACCCAAGGATGCTAGAATCGCAATTTTATCAGCTGCATCTAAGCCATCGACATCGGCTGTGGGGTCAGCTTCAGCATAGCCTAAGCGTTGAGCATCAGCCAAAACATCACTAAAGTCGCTACCTTCAGTTTGCATCCGGGTGAGGATATAGTTAGTCGTACCGTTAACAATACCAATAACAGTATGAATGCGGTTGACACTTAAGGCTTGCTTTAAGGGTTGAATTACCGGAATTCCCCCGCCCACAGCAGCTTCGAGCATTACATAAACACCAGCTTCATTGGCGGCGTTGAAAATTTCTGCCCCAAATCGTGAGATCGCCGCTTTATTCGCTGTAACTACGTGTTTACCATTTTTAATAGCTTGGAGAATGAGCGATCGCGCCGGTTCCAATCCCCCCATCACCTCAACTACAATATCCACCGCCGGATCATTCACAATTGCCGCTAAATCGGTAGTTATTGCTGACTGTGGTAATTCTACAGCACGGGGTTTGTCGGGCGATCGTACACCCACCCGATATATTTCTACTTCTTCTAACAGTGGATGACGGCCAACAGCATCTTGTAGTAGTTGCACCGTACCCGTACCTACTATACCTAATCCTAGTATTCCTAGCTTTACACCCACAAACTTTTCATCCAATATATTTAGTGCTGAGTGCTGAGTGTTTAACCACCAAGACTCTTTTCTCAGTAAGTATATATAAAAAACAATTGTAGGGTGAGCATCGCCCACCCTACAGATTATCCTGTTTTAGTTGTCTTTTGTCAGTTGTCTTAATCTATTGACTAATGACTATTGACCAACTTAATAAGTTTCTACGTGCCAGCGTCCAGCTTTCTTGAGTTCCTTCTGGTAATCACTCCAGGTTACGCCTTCCTTACCAGCAGCAGCAGTTAAAGCCGCATCAATCCCATCTTCCATACCGCGTAAACCGCAGATGTATGTATGGGTTTTTTCGTTTTTAATCAACTGCCACAGTTCATCAGCGTGTTCTGCTACGCGGTCTTGAATGTACATTCTACCGCCTTGAGGATTCTGCTGTTCGCGGCTGATAGCATAAGTCAAGCGGAAGTTATCAGGATACTTTTGCTGCATTTCTTCCAATTCTGCTTTATACAGAATATTGGGAGATGTTGGCACGCCAAAGATTAGCCAAGAGAATCCTTTAAATTGATATTCTGGGTTAGCGGCTCTTTCTGCATCCTTAAACATCCGCCACAGATAAGCACGCATAGGGGCAATACCTGTACCAGTTGCCATCATAATGACGTTAGCTTCAGGGTCATCGGGTAATAACATTTCTTTACCCACTGGCCCGGTGATTTTGACTTCTGCGCCTGGTTCGAGGAAACACAGGTGTGTAGAGCAAACACCATAAACTGTTTCGCCACTTTCTGGGTGCTTATATTCCAACTGGCGAACGCACAACGAAACTGTTTTGTCATCTACATCATCACCATGACGAGTAGAAGCAATAGAGTATAGTCTGAGTTTTTCTGGTTTGCCGTTCTTGTCCAAACCAGGAGGAATAATCCCAATACTTTGACCTTCGATATACTTTAAATCACTACCAGAAAGGTCAAATTTAATATGCTGAACAATACCAATCCCGCCTTCTCCCACTAACGGATCATTAGATATACACTTACCGATAAATGGAGCATTGGGACGATAAGTGTTTACAGGAACGTCAGCGTGGGCTTTTTTGGCTTTCGCTTGAGTCATGGTGTTGCCTTGGTTATCCTTATTCTTTGGCTGTTCTTCAGCTGGTGATTTAGCAAAGCCTTTCGCTTCACTTTTCACTTTCACAGGTGTGGCTTGACCATTTCCCTTATTGTTAGCGGTCTCCACAGGTGCAATATTCACAACTGGGGCTTGACCATTGAGTTGCTCTAGAACACTTGCAGGTTGAATGCTAACAATTGTGCCGCCTAGGCGAGTGATACGTCGCATTTCTTGATTCATGCGGTTGTAAGGCACTCTGATGAACACACTGCCACTTTTACGAATTGGGTAGTTCGTTTGATCAGTCTCTCCGTTCTGACGCAGACCCACCACTTCGTAAACGAAGATGCGGCTACCTAATTCTGTGTTGGCAGCACCCTCAACAGCACCTTGATTGTACATTCGTTCTATCACTCCGATATTTACTTAACCGTTTTTCAAAAAAACTATTTCCCATCACTAGCCAGATTTTAGTGTATCGGATTTTTGGGTACCAAAACTAGCGCGTTGGGAAAGAGGCATCACAAAATGATACCTTGCTAAGTACACTCACCTTAAGACAAGCAGGTATTGCAATAAACACACCTGTTCATCCTCTAAAATAGAGGATAAGTCGCTGGCAGAATGTTAACCATGCGTCAATTTAATCTTTTTTTCGTGAATACTCTGGCAGATAAATCGCTGCTGACAAGCTTAAAAAAACTAGATGCAAATGCTATTAGCACATACAACTAATGCTGAATGAAGGCAACTTTGACTCAGGATTATCTGGTATTTAAATTAATGATTTATTCCTAGCTCAGGATACATTGTAAGATGAACATGTCTATCACTATGATGGAAATTTCAAGCTAATATCAACCATGACAATCAAGTTCACCTGCCGTGAAATTGCTGTCAACAGTGATAAAAAGTTTGCCATAAGGTTGATATTGGTGTTAGAAATCTTTTTCAAAAATGACTGCTCAGTTCATGATAATGAACATCAAATATCTGCTCATTCTTTAGGTAGATTTTCACAATGAATGTAGAAAGTGTTGAGAACTACCAATAAATCAGCACCAACACGCAAATATTGCCTTTTTAAGCAAAATTACGCCCAATAAGACTTTAGAGTCTGGTTATATCACGGGGAAGATAGGTGAAAAACAAAATTTGTGCTGTGTCTAGAAAACTTGCCATTAAATCATCAATCCGACAGTAGCACCACAAGATTCTTGCTGATATTAAATCTTGTATAGGATAACCCCTTCTGTTAAAATTAAGTATACCACTAGGATTAAATACTTACTAGCTGCAAAATAAAGCAATCTCAGACGAGTAACAACCGTTAATTTGGTTGTCGGCCCGTCTGATAATCGTTATGTGGCTGAGTAGCAAGAACACAGGAAAAACCAATGGGGTAGACTCCTGGCTTCAAAAATCTGCTGTGTGAAAAATTATTGAATGACACATTTAGTATTTAGAGGAGATTTATGACAAATAAGCCGGAACGCGTGGTACTAATTGGAGTAGCCGGAGACTCTGGGTGTGGCAAATCTACTTTTTTGCGTCGTTTGATCGACTTGTTTGGTGAAGAGTTTATGACAGTTATCTGTTTAGATGACTATCATTGCCTAGATCGCAAACAACGCAAGGAAACTGGGATAACTGCACTTGACCCCAGGGCAAATAATTTTGACTTGATGTATGAGCAAATTAAAGCGCTCAAAGAAGGTCAAGCCATTAATAAGCCGATTTATAACCACGAAACCGGCCTGATTGATCCGCCAGAAATAGTAGAACCAAATCATATTATCGTGGTTGAAGGTCTACATCCTTTATATGATGAACGGGTGCGATCGCTGCTAGATTTCAGCGTTTATTTTGACATCAGCGATGAAGTAAAAATTGCCTGGAAAATTCAACGCGATATGGCAGAAAGAGGTCATCGCTACGAAGATGTCTTAGCTGCTATCAACTCCCGCAAACCTGACTTTACAAAATATATCGAACCCCAAAGAGAATTCGCTGATGTAGTTCTCCAAGTATTGCCCACAAACCTCATTAAAAACGACACAGAGCGTAAAGTTTTGCGGGTACGGATGTTGCAGCGCGAAGGTAAAGAAGGCTTTACTCCAGTTTACCTGTTTGATGAAGGTTCAACTATTAACTGGACTCCTTGTGGACGTAAGCTTACCTGTTCCTATCCAGGTATGCAACTGTACTATGGTTCCGATGTTTATTATGGCCGCTACGTCTCCGTTCTAGAAGTAGATGGTCAATTTGACAACCTAGAAGAAATCATCTACATCGAAAACCACCTCAGCAACACCTCCACCAAGTACGAAGGTGAAATGACTCACTTGTTACTCCAACACCGTGAGTATCCTGGTTCCAATAATGGAACTGGTTTGTTCCAAGTACTGACAGGTCTAAAAATGCGTGCTACCTACGAGCGTTTAACATCAAAGGAAGCAAAACTAGCAGTTCAAGTCTAAAACTAAACAGCAGTGTTTGTGTCAAATTTTTTGGGGGTGCTTCCGGGGGTACCCCCTTTTTATTTAGGGGAATAGAGAGTAGTCCCAAGAAAAACCATTGACTGTTGGCTCTCCTAACTATTTAACTATTACTTCCTTTACAAATATCGCAACTGGATTATGTGTTTTTAAAATATCGCACTACACTTACTACCGAATGTGTCAAGACTGGTATGATTCTAGAAATAATTAGTTGAACTAAATAGTTAATATTTAGTTAGTGATTATACTATTACAGGAGGAAATCTCTTTGTCTCGACGTTATTTATTTACCTCCGAGTCAGTCACTGAAGGTCATCCAGATAAAATCTGCGATCAAATCTCAGATACAATCCTGGATACCTTATTGACACAAGATCCCAGCAGTCGTGTAGCAGCGG
This sequence comes from Nostoc sp. HK-01, assembly GCA_003990705.1. Taxonomy (GTDB): domain Bacteria; phylum Cyanobacteriota; class Cyanobacteriia; order Cyanobacteriales; family Nostocaceae; genus Nostoc_B. The sequence goes on along the minus strand of AP018318.1, from coordinate 6,104,731 downwards.
AAGTAGTAGTTAACACAGGCTTAGTGCTAATTACTGGTGAAATCACCACCAAAGCTAACGTCAATTATGTGAATCTGGCTCGCAAAAAAATTGCTGAAATTGGCTACGTTGATGCAGATAATGGCTTTTCTGCCAACAGTACCAGCATCATCGTTGCTTTAGATGAACAATCGCCAGATATTGCCCAAGGTGTAAACGTCGCTCAAGAAACTCGCCAACAGGATAGTGATGAACTATTCGATACAATCGGCGCAGGCGACCAAGGTATCATGTTTGGCTTTGCTTGCAACGAAACCCCTGAACTGATGCCTTTACCTATCAGTTTGGCACACCGTATTGCTCGCCGACTGGCAGCAGTTCGTAAAACAGGTGAGTTGTCATACCTGCGTCCCGACGGTAAAACCCAAGTAACCGTAGTCTACGAAGATGGTAAACCTGTAGGCATTGATACTATCCTGATTTCCACCCAACATACAGCCAGCATTGGGGAAATCACTGATGAGGCAGCAGTGCAAGCTAAAATTAAACAAGACCTCTGGAAGGCAGTGGTCGAACCTGTTTTTAGCGATATTAATATCAAGCCTGATCAAGAAACCCGCTTTTTAGTCAATCCTACAGGCAAATTCGTAATTGGTGGGCCGCAAGGTGACTCTGGTTTAACAGGTAGAAAAATCATTGTTGATACCTACGGCGGTTATTCCCGTCATGGTGGTGGTGCTTTTTCTGGCAAAGACCCCACAAAAGTAGACCGTTCTGCGGCTTATGCAGCTCGCTATGTAGCCAAAAATATTGTAGCTGCTGGGTTGGCAGAAAAATGTGAAGTTCAACTGAGTTATGCGATCGGTGTAGCTAGACCAGTCAGTATTCTCCTAGAAACTTTTGGGACTGGCAAAGTGGATGATGAAATTTTGTTGGAATTAGTCAAAGAAAACTTTGAACTACGTCCAGCCGGAATTATTCATGCTTTCAACTTACGTAAGTTACCAAGTGAAAGAGGCGGACGTTTTTATCAGGACGTCGCGGCTTACGGCCATTTGGGACGAAATGACTTAGATTTGCCTTGGGAACAAACCGATAAGGCAGAATTGTTGAAGCAAGCTGTTGACAAGTTGCGTTCAACTGCGATCGCCTAGTACTCTAGTAGCATTAAAATTCCCGTATTAGTCGGTTAGGGAGGAAAAAACAGCGAATACTCCCTTCATATATCAAATTTCCTCTGTCTGGATATTGCTTAAGTAGTAAATAGACAGAGGTTTTTTATTGCTCAAAACTGGGAGAATTAAAAACTTGTTGGAGAATCTTACTAATTGATGTTAAGATGCGAGATGAATTAATATGTCTGGAATCTAAGTATTTGTATCATCCACGGCAACAGTAAAATAAAGTAGTAGTGTAGCTAATAGTTAAAAGATAACTGCTATTAACCAGGTTTCATAAACAGTAACGATAAGGATAAAATTCTAGAATAAGCTTTACTCTAGACAAGTATTGATTATATATAAACACAGAGTTTTATAATTATCTAGTGTTTTTGTATACATTCATATCAAAATCCCCCAAATCCAATAAAGTCATGACAATTATTTAAAGAATAATTATTTACGCTGCTTCTTACAAAAAATTGTGTAGGTGTTAATCACCAGTTAATTTAATTTTAAAGATGGAATTGATGTGGCGATTTTTGCGGAAGGGCGAGGAGATTTGAGGAATGCAAACTCACAAGCCTAACCCAATTGACAGTAATTCAGAAAGCAAAAAAGTGCCAGCCGAAAATTCATCAACCGAAGAACTCCCAACAATCGAATTTCCCTCCAGTGGGAAACTCAAGGCAAGTTCTTGGCGGATACACCAGAAAATAGGCTATGGCTACTTTGTCGCTATAGGTATTGGCTTTTTTGGCTCACTTACTGGTTTGGTGATTGCCAACTATTATCGAGGACGAGAAATTAGGCAATTTACTCAAGCTCAAGAACAACGCCAACTACTAACTAACTATAAAAATGCAGTAGTTGGAGCGCAATTACATAGTTCTAATTTAGTTGCAGTATTAGAAGATTCTCAACAACTGCTGACTAGAAAAACGGAATTTTTAAAGAATGTTAATAAGGCTCAAGATTTAGAGCAGAAAATTGACAGTTTTATCGAAAGAAAGCCTATGCAATTAGCAGCAACAAGTGCTAATTTACAGGCTTTATTAGAAGATTATACGATTAATTTAAAATCCTACGTTGACCAGATAGAAACTGTCTTAAAAGAAATCGAACGGCAGCCTTTACAACCACAACAAATTGCTGTAGTTCGAGAGCAGTTGTTAAAAATAATGCGTGGTGAAACTGCCATACAGTTAGATAATCTTTCCGAAAAGTTAACTAATATTTTGCAAACTGCGGAAAATCAAGAACAGGATAGGCAAATAGACGTAGAGCAGGCGAAAGGAGTTGAGAGATTAATTGTGATGGTGAGTATGCTGGTGTCAGTAGCGATCGCCGCTATTATAGCCTGGCGCACCAGTCGTGCGATCGCCGAACCAGTAATTACTGTCACCCAAGTTGCTGAACAAGTCGCCCGCAAATCTAATTTTGATTTACGCGCCCCTGTCACCACTGAAGATGAAATTGGCTTGTTAGCAAAATCCCTTAATCGGTTGATTGAGCGCGTGTCGGAACGCACCAAACAACTAGAACAAGCCAAAGAACTAGCCGAAGCCGCCAGCAAAGCTAAGAGTGTATTTTTAGCTAACGTCAGTCACGAATTACGTACACCCTTGAATGCTGTCATTGGACTTAGCCAACTCCTGCAAGATGACGCTACAGACTTAAATTTATCAGGAGACTTTATTACTGATTTAGAAACCATTAATTCCGCTGGTAGGCACTTATTAGAATTAATTAACGATATCCTCGACTTGTCAAAAATTGAAGCGGGGAAAATGACTCTTTATCCAGAGACATTTGAAATTGGGAATCTAATTAATAATCTTGTCTTGACTATTAAGCCTTCCATTGAGAAAAATGGCAACATCTTAGAAATAGACTACGACGAACAGCTAGGAACAATGTATGCTGATCAGACAAGAATGCGGCAAGTACTTTTAAACTTATTGAGTAATGCAGCTAAATTTACAACTAACGGCAAAGTCACACTAACTGTTAAAAGTGAAAAACCCAATTCGCTTTCAGACCCTCCCTTGGGTATGATTTCGTTTATGGTAGCGGATACAGGTATTGGAATGACTCATCATCAACAGCAACAGTTATTTCAACCTTTCACCCAAGGGGATAACTCCACCACCAAGAAATATGGTGGTACTGGCTTAGGTTTAGCTATTAGCAGCCATTTTTGTCAGATGATGGGCGGTGAGATTTTTGTCAAAAGTCAGCCAGGCGTAGGCTCGACTTTTACTGTCCGCCTACCTTTGACTGTGCGGGAATGATATTTTTTCGCCAAAGTATGTGATCAAATCTACAACAGAGCGATCGCTTGACGAATTTTTTGGTAAGTTGAAGCTGATGAAATTGTAGATAGTGCGATGTGCAACTAATTTTTATAACCCCTCTCCAAACCTCTCTCCACAGCGGAGAGAGGCTTTGAATCTTGCTCCCCTTCCCTCGTAGGGAAGGGGTTGGGGGTTAGGTTTGATAGAAAGTTGCACGGCGTTAGATAGAGAATAGTAGATTAGTTTAAGCGATAAAGAAACCGAACAAAATCTCGATAATGTTGGGTTCCGTTCCTCCATCCAACCTACACCTAACTTTACTGGTGAATGAGGATTTGAACTTCATTAGTGAAGCTCGGAACTCCTTTAATGAGTCTTGGAAATTCATGAATGAGCCTTGGAACTTCTTTAATGAGTGTTTGATACTTGTGAATGAGGCTTTGAAATCCTTTAATGAGTATTGGCACTTCATTAATGAGCCTTGGAACTTCTTTAATGAGTCTTAGATACTCGTGAATGAGTCTTTGAACTCGGTTAACAAGTCTTGAATACTCATTGAGATTTTAAATTAACTTAAACACGCCTCCCTATTCTTCACTTCCCACACTGCTAAACTATTCTGGTAAATATCGCTACAGAGTTGGTGAGGTTTGCGGGTGACAAACGAAGAACTGTTGCAAATTATTGAACAAGCTGCCAAGGACAAGGTAACTTACTTAGACCTCTCTAATCATCAACTCAGCAGCTTGCCGCTAGAAATCTGCCAACTATCTCATTTGACGCTGCTATACCTCCATAACAATCAACTCAGTAGCCTGCCGCCAGAAATCGGTCAACTCTCCAACTTGACAACGTTAAACCTTCATAGCAATCAACTCAGCAGCCTGCCATCGAAAATCAGTCAACTCTCCAAGTTGACATGGCTATACCTCCATAAAAATCAACTTAGGAGTCTACCGCCAGAAATCTGTCGACTTTCCAATTTGGCAGAGCTATACCTTGATAAAAATCCATTAACTTCGCCACCGCCTGAGATTGTTGAGCAAGGAACCCAGGCGATTTTGACCTATCTGCGAGAAAAATTAGAAGATAGCGAACAGCAATGGGTTTCTAAACTGCTAGTAGTTGGTGAAGGCGGCGTAGGCAAAACATCCTTATTAAGAGCGTTGCGCGGTGAAGAATTTGACACCCAAGAATCAACCACTCACGGGATTGAAATTAAATCCCTCGAATTAACCCATCCCGCAAAACCAGATGTCACGATGCAACTGAACACCTGGGACTTTGGCGGACAAGAAATCTATCACGCCACTCATCAATTCTTCCTCACCAACCGTTCCCTATTCTTACTTGCCTGGAATGCGCGACTGGGATTTGAGCAAGGTAAACTCTACTATTGGCTAGATACCATCAAAGCCTTAGCGCCGGAATCACCCATTTTACTGGTCGCCACCCATATCGACGAACGCGACGCTGACCTTCCCCTCAAAGAGTTACGCGACAAGTACCCCCAAATAGTCGAACACTGCAAAATTAGTTCTAAAACCAGCCTCGGCATTGAAGAACTCCGCCAAACAATTGCCGACACTGCTGCTAAACTGCCCTTAATGGGTGAAATCTGGCCTACGACTTGGTTAAATGCTGCCAACGCTATTCGTTCCCAGCCACAAAAATACATCACCCCGCAGCAATTGTGGAAAATCATGGCTGAGTCTGGAGTTGCGGACATTAGTAAAGAAGTGCTGGCGCGATGGCTGCATGAATTAGGCGAAATTCTCTATTTCCAAGACAATGAAGAACTCAACGATACAGTCATCCTCAAACCGCAGTGGGTGACTCAATACATCAGCAAAGTTCTGGAAAGCGAAGAAGTAATTAACAAGTTTGGCATTTTCACCCGCCAGGAAATGGATAAACTCTGGCAAGATTTAGCCCCATCAATGCGTGACCATTTTCTCCGGCTGATGGAACGTTTTGACCTTTCTTACCGCACTTTAGAAAACCGAGATATCAGCTTAATTGTTGAACGTTTACCATTCGACCCGCCGAATTATGAACAAAAATGGCAGCAAATAAAAGCTAAAGCCAATTGCCATGAAATCTCGATGAAATTCAAACTCAATACTATTCCGGCGGGGATTCCGACTTGGTTTATTGCGCGTCAACACCGCTTTACAACTAACACCCATTGGCGAAACGGGGCAGTGTTGGCTTATGAACAAGAACATTTAGCTTTGGTGGAAGCTGCAAAAGGCGATCGCTATATTAAACTAACAGTACGCGGTGCTAACCCTTTGAATTTCTTTGTCCTATTACGAGATGGCATCGAAGTAACTCTCTCCAGGTTCCCCGGCTTAGATATTCAACGCACCATCCCTTGTCTTGGTCATGATGGCGAACCCTGCACCCACGAATTTGACTATCACCAATTATCCAAACGCTGGGAAAAAAACAAAGCAACCATTGAATGTCCCGAAGCCATAGAAGATGTCTCAGTTGCCGAACTTTTGTATGGTTTAACTTTCAATACACAAAATGCAGTATTAGAACGCATTGATGAATTAGAAACAAAAGTTGTTGATAAACAAGCCATCATTCTCAATGAAATTAAAAATCTGCGCGAACTTTCTCAACGGGAATTTACTAATGTCTTCCGCCGCGAACAAGCAAAAATAGATTCTCATTGTCCGAATATTTTTGTTTTGCGTCCCCGTGGTGGCAAATCTTGGCAAAAAGCCCTAGCCGGACAAAAAATAGATTTACAACTTTATTGTCAAGCCCCAGGCTGTTGGCATCCCACCCAAGCAGGCGGTTTATATGAAATCGATGAACCTGCTAAATGGCTGAGAGCAACTGCACCTTATATTGGTAAATTATTTAAAGTTTTAAGATTTGCCGCACCCATAATTGGCCCTTGGCTGGGTGTGGTAGACCCTAAAGAATACGAAGCAATTTATAAGAATGATTTGGAATTATTTAAAGAACTAGCCGAAAAATTACCAGAAATTCAAGATGCCGCAGATTTAGAATTAGCAGACAAAATTGCCAGAGGTGAAGATTTAGATCCCGAACGTGCCGACGGTGCAGCCTTACGTGCTTTGCGTCAACTGCTAGAAGAAAAAGACCCCCAACAACACTGGGGCGGACTCAAGAAAGTTTTAACACCAGAAGGACATTACCTTTGGCTGTGCGAACACCATGCAGCCGAATATAAACGGTAATGAGAAGCAGTAGATTTGTTTGTATTGCCGTCTAAAAACCATGAATACTAAAAATAGTTGTAATACTTCTACCTTCTGCCTCCTACCTCCTGCCTTCTGCCTTCTGCCTTCTGCCTCACTTTACCACCCCGATTTCCGCTAAAATCTAGTTCGGAGGACTGTGAATCAGGAGACTAGGGTTGCCTACACTTGGAGTTAACATCGACCATATCGCCACCATCCGACAAGCGCGACGGACAGTGGAACCAGACCCCGTGGCGGCGGCTGTACTGGCAGAATTAGGGGGTGCAGATGGAATTACAGTACATTTGCGAGAAGACAGGCGGCATATTCAAGACCGAGATGTACGTTTGTTACGGCAAACAGTGAGAACACATCTTAATTTAGAAATGGCCGCTACAGATGAAATGCTGGCGATCGCTCTTGACATTAAACCAGATTATGTCACTTTAGTCCCGGAAAAACGCGAAGAAGTAACCACAGAAGGCGGACTCGATATCGTTGGGCAAATTGCTAGAATAGGAGAAATTGTCGATAAATTGCAAAGCGCTGCCATTCCTGTCAGTTTGTTTATCGATGCCGTACCTGCACAAATCGAAGCATCTGTCAAAATACAAGCAAAATTTATTGAACTGCACACTGGCCAGTATGCTGAAGCTAATAATGAAACCACTCGCCAAAAAGAACTAGCCATATTGGCTACAGGGTGCGAACAAGCAATTAAAGCCGGACTGCGGGTGAATGCTGGTCATGGACTCACTTACTGGAATGTTTATCCGGTCGCCGCGCTTCCCGGAATGGAAGAACTTAACATCGGTCATACGATCATCAGTCGGGCAGCTTTAGTCGGCATAGAAAGAGCAGTCCGAGAGATGAAACAAGCCATACTGAAGTATGAAGTATGAAGTGTCAAGTATGAAATGAATGTTTCAGCTTTAAACTTCAATATCAAGAGGGGTTGTAACTGCAAAATCCAGAAAAAAGTATGAAGTGTGAAGCGTGAAGTATGAAATCAATGTTTCAGCTTTTGAGCTTCAGCTTTCAGACTTTGTTGATTAAAATCTCAACTCAGACTTTTATGACCTCAACAGAATCTCACAACCTACCGCTTTGGGTACAGGATAGGGATAAAGTTATCGCCGCCAGCACAGATGTTGAGTGGCGTTATCAAACACCTCCTGATTATTCGCGCTCCAAAGAAAATCTTGCCAAAGAAAGTGTATGTCATCATGTTGAAGGATCGTTAGAAGCGATCGTGCAGAATTTGGTAAGAACCTTCGAGATGGAGGTATCATTCAAATCTAACCCACAGCAGTGGTTATCAGTTGTGAGTGACAAGTTTCGTGTAAGTACCAATGGCGGAAAAGATTACACAGCCGCAGAGTTAGGCAACCAAGGTACTTACAATTTGTTTATGGCTGATTCTGAACATTACAAAGCGTCAGAAGAAAGTTTTGAATCATCAGCCAAAATCTTCCACACAACATTTCCCCAAGGTTTCCCTTGGGAAGTGCTGGAAGTGTTTTCAGGGCCACCAAACGTAACATTCAAGTGGCGGCACTGGGGACATTTTAGAGGTGCATACAAAGACTATGTACCCACTGGAGAGACAATTGAAATTGTCGGTATGAGCGTTGCTCGTGTCACCGATGATTTAAAAATTATTTCCGTAGAACACTATTTTGACAACACGCTGTTTTTAGACAAACTTACAGCTGGTGGCAAACAAACAAATAGTGAAACAACAGGAAGTAGTTGTCCCTTTAGTTCTTGGTTCTCAAAATTTCGTAAGAGTTAGTTAAATTAGGGTACAGAGTTAATTCTGTATCCTGATTTAACCCATTATTAACCAAAGGATGAAAATGCAAACATATTATTACGTTTTAGCCAGCCAGCGCTTTCTAGTCCAAGAAGAACCCCTAGAGGAAGTGCTGAAAGAACGCACTCGTCACTATCATGAAAATGAAAAACAAATCGATTTTTGGTTAGTTGAACAACCAGCCTTTTTAGAAGCGCCGGAAATGAAAGCAGTTAAAGCTCAGTGTCCTAAACCCGCAGCAGCGATTATATCTACAAATCCCCAATTTATTACCTGGCTGAAACTACGATTAGAGTACGTAATTACAGGGGAATTTAATGCACCTTCAGTAACAATTCCAGAGCCTTTGGCATCTCTTACTAGTGTTTCTTAGTCAAAGGTCAATCGTCAATAGTCAATCGTCAATAGTTTTTGTTCATCAAAATACTCGATTATTTTGCTTGACCATTGACATTTGACAATAGACTATTGACAAATTACTAAAATAAAATCTTTTAAAAAATCCAGCTTATGCGTCCCAATTTTGTGCAGAGATTTGAGACTATATCTAGTGCATTTGTAATAGCGATCGCAGGTTTAATCAATACTACAATTTCTGTGAACGCCCAACAAAAAATTCCTGTCTGCCAACCGCCCAATCCTGGAGAATATTTATTACTAGTCATTACTCCCACAGCAGAATATCAAAGGCAATTGCGGAGTGCTTTACCAAACGAGATTTCTACTACTACCTGCCAATATCTCACCGACACCGTGACGCGGATAGGTGGTTTTAACACTATTGAATATGCAAATCGTTGGGCAAGATACATCAATAATATTGTCGGGTTATCTGCCATCATTACAACAAAGCCTGCCGAAGTGGCTCAACAACCAGCAACAGTACCAACTGTTAGCTATAATCCCCAACCATTAGGACAAGGTTACGCCGTACTAGTAGACTACTACAACCGTCCAGAACTAGCTAATAGCGTGCAACAAGTTGTGGGAGGTAACGTCGGTTTTGCTTCTTATGGACAGCGCCCTTACTTGTTAGCAACTCATACAACCAACCAACAACAGGCATACAATACACTGCAAAAACTCAACGAGCGTGGCTTTTTCGCCATCCTCGTCGATAGTCGCAAAGTAGTGTTACTACGTTCAGCCGTCAAAGTACAGTAGTGCTAGAAGACAAGGGAGGTAAGCAAGCAAAGGGAGCAGAAAAAGAATTAGAGAAATTCTCACTCAGTATCTTTAACAAACGACAATTGACCAATGACCATTGACTCTTGACTAATAAGCTGCCCTTGCCAACCAGTAAATAGTGATCCCCAAAGCTGAACCAGCTATCACTTGTACCGGTGTGTGTCCCAGTAATTCCTTGAGGCGGTCTTGGCTAAACTCGTGCTTTTCATCAAATAATTCAGCAATCATTTGATTGAGTATTCGAGCCTGTTTACCCGCAGCTTGGCGAACTCCGGCTGCATCATACATCACGATAATGGCAAATACTGTTGCTAAGGCAAATTCCGGCGATGCCCAGCCAACAGTTTGTCCAATACCAGCTGCTAGGGCTGTGACTAGAGCCGAATGAGCGCTGGGCATACCTCCAGTCGTAACTAAAACACGCACATTCAGTTTTTGATTTTTGACTACCTCAATAACCAGTTTCAATGCTTGAGCAATAAAACAAGCTACCAGCGCTACCACCAGCACCCGGTTGTCTAAAATATCGGTTATGTCCTGCATGGTGTTTTGGTTCAGTTAGTTAAAATTAGCAGTAATTATTTTGTAAGTAAAAATTAGACACAACCCAAAATTCCAAATCTCAAAAGGAACTGATGCCAATTTGGCAAACTTGATATTGTTTGGGGTTGTTGGAGTAGCCTGTTAGTCAAGACTATGAATCTAACTGTTGCATAATAGTCACTTGAGGGTGGCGCACCCTCTTGTAGTAATGATTTACCACAAGACAGTGGCTCCAAAATTGACAATCCAAATTGGTATGTCCTAATTATTACGATTCACAATAAAGTGCGCTATTGCTTGGAGTGGTTGTGCCAGGTTGCCGAATGGCTCTAATTCTGCACAAGCTGACTCAATTAGCTGTTGAGCTTTAGCGCGTGATTGCTCAATTCCCCACAGACTAGGATAAGTGACTTTTTTTGCTACGAGGTCTTTACCCGCTGTTTTGCCTAGTTGTTCTTGAGTCGCAGTCACATCCAAAATATCATCAATAATTTGGAATGCCAGACCAATGTTTTGTGAGTAGCGAGTTAGTCGTTGTACATCTTCTGGGGATGCGCCTGCCAAGATACCCCCACAAACCACACAAGCTTCCAGTAGGGCAGCAGTTTTATGGTTGTGAATAAAATTGAGGGTTTCGAGAGAAATATCAGATTTACCTTCTGACTCCAAATCTACTACTTGCCCACCTACCAAACCTGCTGCACCTAGCGCTCTGCCTAAGCGGGCAATTACCTGTAAAACTTTGTCTCTGGGAACATTTTCTGGTGTTTGAGTGGCAACCAGTTCAAAAGCAAAGGCGAGTAACCCATCTCCAGCCAAAATGGCAATATCGTCACCATAGACTTTGTGATTCGTCAATCTACCACGACGATAATCATCATTGTCCATTGCTGGCAGGTCATCGTGAATTAATGACATTGTGTGAATCATTTCGACAGCACAAGCTGTAGGCATAGCCATTTCGACAGTGCCGCCCATCATTTCACAGGTAGCCAGGCAGAGAATGGGACGTACACGCTTTCCTCCAGCTAGGAGAGAGTAGCGCATTGATTCATAAATCGTTTCTGGATATATGACTGGCATACATGTATCCAGAGCAGTATCACAAAGCTTTTGGCGCTCTTTGAGATAGGCGACAAGGTTAAAGGTTGCTGTTTCTGGCATCTTCTGAAGGTTATCAGCTGCTACCATTCTTATAATTCCTTCAATTTTTGGCTTTTGGCTGTTTGTCTTATACGTCACAATTTTACGGGGCTTTGGCGCTGAAAAGTTATGCAGGATGAATCGGGAGTAAAAAATTCATAACTCATAACTTTTAACTAGCTTGTAGCGCGTAAATAGCTGGTAAAGGTGTTTTGCAACAAGATGGCAACGGTCATAGGGCCAACACCACCGGGAACGGGGGTGAAATATTCTGCCACACCAGCAATTGATTGCAAATCGACATCGCCGACTAAGCGACTATTGCCATTGGCATCAGTGACGCGGTTCATCCCCACATCTACCACGATCGCACCCTGTTTTACCATGTCAGATGTAATGAGTCCTGGACGACCAACTGCGGCGATGATAATATCGGCATTCTTGGTGATGTTAGCCAGATTTTGCGATCGCGAATGAGCAACTGTGACAGTAGCATCTGCTTCTAGTAGCATCAAAGCCATTGGCTTCCCTACTAAAATGCTGCGTCCTATAACCACTGCATTTTTTCCCCGCAGAGGAATATTATATTCTGCCAGCAAGTGCATTACTCCCGCAGGAGTGCAACTACGTAACCCGCTTTCACCACGTACTAGTCGCCCTAAATTCACTGGGTGCAGTCCATCTGCATCTTTATCTGGATGTATTTGATGTAACAAAGACACAGCATCCAAGTGATCAGGTAGGGGTAGCTGTACCAAAATTCCATCAACTCTTTCGTCTTCGTTAAGTTCGGCAATAACCGCCTCTAATTCTTGTTGGCTAGTTTCTTGAGGAAAATGCTTACCAAAAGAGGCAATACCTACCTTAGCGCAGGCTTTTTCTTTATTGCGAACATAAGCAGCTGAGGCGGGGTTATCGCCAACCATCAACACGGCTAAACCGGGAGGACGGCCTACTTTGGCTTGTAATTGGTGAATTTGTGTTTGTAGTTGTTGGTGAATTTTTGCTGCTAACGCTTTACCATCAAGAAGTTTGGCAGTTGTTGTTTCCATGAGAATCCTCAGAAGATTCGCCTCTAATCCCAAATTTTAGTTGTCTGTAGTGAAGTTAACAGCGGGAAAAATTGTTGTTTGTTGATTTGCTGTTACATATCTCCTACCACAAGACCATACTTGTTCATCTTCTCAGATCCCTTGTCGAATCTTACGGATAAAACTATGAAATTAGGAGATAGGTATAGGTGACAAGAGACAGGGAACAGGGAAGGGCTAAAAGTCAACAGGTAATAGTAGAACAGTAGACAAGTTTTTTAGTTTTCCATTTTCTATTCCCGATAAAACTCATGCACAAATCGTCAAATTATTACCGCATAATCTGCAATTGTCTGCTAATGGGGGGACTTGCTAGTTGTACTACTTGGAGGCTTCCAGAACTCAAAGGTAGTAATTTTGTCTTTGGTAGTAATGTCACACCAATTGAAAAAATTCCTACTAAACCAGACAAACCAACTACGGTTTATATCCAAGGTAAGGTAGAAAAGCAAGTACCGCTGATGAAGCAGTGGGCATATCAAATTAATGATTCGACTGGCAAAATCTGGGTAATTACCAATCAAAAAAATTTGCAGCAGGGAACTCAAGTAGTTTTAAAGGGTAAAGTGAGCTATAAAAGTATTCCGATCGCTGGGCAAGATTTTGGTGAAGTATATATAACAGAAGAGTAATTTTTAAGTTTAAATTTTATGACTAACCAACTACCAGAAGTAGCGATCGCCATTCTTTACCAAGACAACAAGTATCTCATGCAACTGCGCGACAACATCCCCACCATTGCGGCGGCTGGTTGCTGGGGTTTGTTCGGCGGACACATCGAACCAGGCGAAACGCCAGAGGTAGCAGTCAAGCGCGAACTTATCGAAGAAATTGGTTATGAATTGCCGACATTTGCCGAATTTGGCTGTTATCCCGACGAAAAAGTCATCCGCTATGTTTTCCAGGCTCCCTTGTTGGTGGATATAAATCAACTGGAACTGAATGAAGGCTGGGATATGGGACTTTTAACACTAGAAGATATTAGCAGCGGTAGTTGTTACTCAGCAATAGCCGGCGAAATCCGTCCTTTGGGAACAATGCACCAAAGAATTATGCTGGATTTTATCAATCAACAAAGTGCTGACAAGTGACAGGTGATAGAAAATTATTTGTAACCTGTCACCTTTACCCTGTAACCTATAACCCTAGCCCCTTGAAAGAAATTAATCTGATGCCACAATAAACTAAAGAATTGTGGTGAAGTCATTCTCATGCAATCAGCAAACAAACTACCACGATGGTTAAGTTATGGCTTGGCGTTTCCGCTAGTCATTCTCAACGGTTGGTTATTAATCCAGGTTGTCAAGTACTTTCAACCCTTGGTTAGTGTAGTTGCGATCGCTATCCTACTAGCATTTGTCTTAAACTACCCCATCCAGTTCTTTCACAGACGAGGTGTACCCCGAAACTTGGCGATTATTGGAGTCTTGCTGTTAGCTGTGGTGATTTTAGCGGGTGTTGGTGTCACCTTAGTGCCAGTTATCTTGCAACAGCTAAATGAACTAGCTAATATTCTCCCTTCTTGGATAGATTCTGGCTTGCAACAATTAGAAGCTTTTCAAAATTGGGCAGCAACGCAACAACTTCCTGTTAATTTAAGAGGTTTAGCTCTCCAACTTTTAGAGAGATTATCTAATCAATTTCAATCTTTCACAGGCAGAATTCTCGGTTTTGCCTTTGATACTATCGGTGTTGTCGTTAATATTTTAATTGCCGCCGTTTTGACTATTTACTTAATCTTAAATGGTGAAAATTTGTGGAATGGAATTTATCAATGGTTTCCTGAACATATCGGCACAAAAGTTAGGCAATTACTCCGAGAAGATTTTCAAAATTATTTTATTGGTCAGGCAACATTGGGGGCTATTTTAGCTGTGTTGGTGACATTAGCATTTGTCGCTCTCCGAATTCCCCTTGCTTTATTGTTTGGGATTGCGATTGGTTTTTTCTCATTATTTCCCTTTGGTACAGGGATAGGAATTGCCATTGTAAGTTTATTAGTTGCTTTAGAAAATTTCTGGTTAGGCGTGGAAGTTTTAGGTGTAGCAGTAGCTCTTGACCAAATCAACTCTAATATTGTTGCACCCAGAATTTTAGGAAATTTAACTGGTTTAAATCCTGTTTGGGTGGTGATTTCTTTACTCATCGGTGCAAAACTAGGCGGAGTTTTAGGATTGTTAATTGCTATTCCCATCGCCAGTTTTATTAAAGATATTGCTGATAGTTGGCGAGCCGGAGAACTTACTCAAAAAATAATTCCTCATGAGGATGGTGTGAAAGTTACACCAATGGAAATAAATCAAGAAAATTACATTAGCAAAAGTTAATTAAAACTTACCTTGATAGTTCAGATACCAGACTTCTTAAAGAAGTCTGGTATCTTTGATTTTATATCATAATAGTTTCTTAACTTGTAGATAACTCAATATTTACTTATCGGCTAGAGAGAATATGCTAGATAACTATTTTAGTTTTCAACCCTGTTACCTATTCCCTGTTCCCTGCTGTAAGCTTACGACAAAGAATATCCTGTTGTATTTTTGACAAACTGCAAGACTTTTTGATAAGAATCTGGATTATTTGAGGAGTTAATAATGATTGGGATAGTGCCATCTGGCAACCAAAAAGTTATCCTCCCATTGGGTTCTTGACAAAAAGAACTGATGCAATGGAGGTTAACGACATATTCATTTTTGCCATCAATAATTTTCACCCAGTGACCGCTGTCTAGTTCTACATCAGTCACTTGTTCGAGATATTTGAGAACTTTTTGATAGTCTTCTAAGTTATTTTGAGGATTAATTACAATTGGAATTGCACTATCGGGCAACCAAAAGGTAACTCTGCCGTTTTTTTCATAGCAAAAAGCATTTACACGGTCAAAATTAATCACATATTCTTTCCTCTCGTAAAAGATTTTCATCCAGTACGGCACAACATCTCCTTAAGTCCAATGTGGAAAAATGATGCTAACCCTGTATAACAAAATATGTCAGTCCTAAGTCAATGTTGATTTGGGTGAATTTCAAGCTCAGTTTGAGTTTGAATGAGTTAAGAAACTTCTACAGGTGTTTGTAGATTAGGATTGGGATAGTTAAGAGCGATCGCAGCCTGCATAAATCCTTTAAATAAAGGATGGGGATTGCTAGGACGCGATTGAAACTCTGGATGAAATTGGCAAGCGATAAAGAACGGGTGTTGCGGAAATTCGACAATTTCTACTAAGCGGCCATCAGGTGAAGTACCACTGATGACATAGCCAGATTCCAACAATAGCTGACGATAAGTATTATTGAATTCGTATCTATGTCGATGCCGTTCATAAATCATTTCATCTTGATAAAGCTTCGCGGCTAAAGTATTAGGCAGAATTTGGCAAGGATATACACCCAAGCGCATTGTTCCACCTAAATCAACTACATCCTGTTGTTCTGGCAAGAGGTTAATGACTGGATTAGTCGTCTCAGGGTCAAATTCAGCACTATTAGCATCTGACAAACCACTGATGTTTCTAGCCCATTCAATAACAGCACATTGCATTCCCAAGCATAAACCCAAAAAGGGAATATGGCGATCACGGGCATATTTGATAGCAGCAATTTTACCATCTACTCCCCGTGTCCCAAAACCACCGGGTACAAGTACACCGTCCACGCCTTCGAGATAATTTTCGACAGCTTCAGTTTCCAAGACTTCTGAATTTATCCACCGCAAGCGCATATCAGCGTGGGTAGCAATTGCCGCATGGCGTAATGCTTCCACCACTGATAAATAAGCATCACTTAAGCGCACATATTTACCAACAATGGCAATCTCCAAAGTCCGCTTAGGACTGTAAAGCCTGTCCACCATTGTTTGCCATTGCGTTAAATTGGGTGGGCGTTGTTCCATTTGCAGCAAGGCGAGTGCTTGCTCTGCCAACCCTTCTCGTTCTAAAATCAGCGGTACTTCATAGATACTCAGGGCATCTTGGGAAGTAATTACACACTTTTCTGGTACATCACAGAACTCAGACAATTTCTGTTTTAATCCTGTGGGGATGGGGCGATCGCTCCGACAAACTAAAATATCTGGTTGAATGCCAATAGATCTCAGTTCCTTAACAGAATGCTGTGTTGGCTTAGTTTTCATTTCCCCAGCCGAAGCAATGTAAGGCAACAAAGTGACGTGCATATACAAAACATTCTGCCGTCCCACTTGCTTACGTAACTGGCGAATTGCTTCCATAAACGGCAGTGATTCAATATCTCCCACCGTACCACCAATTTCCGTAATCAATACATCAGGATTGGTATCTTTGGCAACTAACAAAATTCTGTCTTTAATTTCGTTAGTAATGTGCGGAATGACTTGGACTGTGCCACCATTGTAGTCACCGCGTCGTTCTCTATTGATCACCGCTTGATAAATTGAGCCTGTAGTCACACTATTCAGGCGTGACATTAAGGTATCGGTGAAGCGTTCGTAATGACCCAAATCTAAATCTGTCTCAGCCCCATCTTGGGTAACAAACACTTCCCCATGCTGAAAGGGACTCATTGTACCTGGGTCAATATTAATATAGGGGTCTAGTTTTAAAATCGACACCGAATAATCGCGTGATTTGAGTAAACGCCCCAGACTTGCTGCTACAATTCCTTTGCCGATACTGGAAACTACACCTCCAGTGACGAAGATAAATTTAGTCATAGTAATTTTGTATTTCTCTCTTGCGCCTTCTCAAAATACATCCCGTAATTGTGCCACAGGCACTGTCATGAAATCTTCTGTGATTTGCTGTGAAAAGAATTTTCGGATTAGTCGTCTTCAGTTTAATTACTACCTCCTCTGTCGCATTGGCAGATTCATCTCTTATTGTTGTTTTTCCACCACCTAACTACCAAACCAGTACGGAAAAAATATTTTTTCTGGGTACAGCACCAACTAATGGACAAGTACTAATTAATGGTAAGGTAGTTAACCGCAGTCCATCCGGTCATTTTTCTCCTAGTTTCCCTTTACAGTTGGGAGAAAATGTTTTTACAGTAAGTCACAAAAATCAAACCATTCAGATTAAAGTAACTAGGCTGGGAACTGTGCCTGTTGTCCCACAGGGGTTAGAATTTGCTCCAGGTTCTCTGACTCCAGCAGTGGATATTGCCAGACTACCAGGGGAATTAATTTGTTTCAGTGCGATCGCCCCACTCAATGCTAACGTGTCCGTAAACCTCGCTAATCAAACTGTTGCCCTCGCACCACAACCCCAACAAGTACAACTACCAAGTAATTTGGCAGCCTTGACAGGCAGAAACCAACCTACAGCCCAGTCGATTGCTGGCAAGTATGCGGGTTGCACGACGGTGCAACAACCTGATGCTCAATCTTCAAGCCTAATTTACGGTAACAACATCATTTCTGGTGCTGTTGTCCCAGATGCTAATCAAGAGATAAATTTAGGTCAACCTCAGTTTAAACTGACGCTGAATGGTAAGACAATTACTCAACCAGGAAATGGCAAAATAGCAATTCTCTCGCCTGCAAAGTTATCTGTTGCCGAGGTGATAGTAGATGCAGGCGTAGCCCGCACCGGGCCGAGTACCGATTATTCCCGGCTTACCCCCCTACCTAAAGGAACACAAGCTACTGTTACAGGCAAAGAAGGTGAGTGGTTGCGTTTGGATTACGGTGCTTGGATTAATAGTAAGGAAACTCGTATCTTACCAGGGGCAACTCCGCCACAGGCAATTATTCGCAGTGTGGGATATCGTCGGCTTTCTGGTGCAACAGAGATGGTTTTTCCCTTACAATTTCCTGTACCTGTAAGTGTGCAGCAAAGTGATCAAACTTTCACTTTGACACTTTACAATACCACTGCCCAAACAGACATTATTCGTTTGGATGATGACCCGGTAATTTCTCGCCTAGATTGGCAGCAGCTGACTCCGGGACAGGTGCAATACACCTTTAACCTCAAAAAAGCGCAACAGTGGGGATATCAGCTGAGATATGAAGGCACGACCCTGGTTTTAGCTTTGCGCCATCCGCCTGCCATTGAAAATCGGAGACGAAAGCTTTTATCTGGTATCAAGATTCTACTTGATCCGGGGCATGGAGGTAAAGAATCTGGTGCATCTGGGCCGACGGGATATCTGGAAAAAGATGTGAATTTGGCGGTATCGAAGTTACTGCGCGAGAATTTGCTAGAACTTGGAGCAACAGTTGTGATGACAAGAGACTCTGACAAAGATGTTTCTTTACCAGAGCGTCAAGCAATTATCAGTCAAGAAAAACCGGCGATCGCCCTTTCCATTCATTACAACTCTCTACCCGATGATGGCGATGCGGAAAAGACTCAAGGAGTTGGGATGTTTTGGTATCATCCCCAAGCTCATAATCTAGCGGTATTCATGCACAACTATTTAGTCAAAAAACTCAATAGACCTTCTTACGGTGTGTTTTGGAATAACCTCGCCCTCACCCGTCCGGCTGCTGCACCATCAATATTGATGGAATTGGGTTTTATGAGTAACCCCAATGAATTTGAATGGGTCACAAATCCCCAAGAACAGCAAAAGTTAGCCAAAGTTTTAGCTGAGGGGATTGTTGAGTGGTTTAACGGAGTGAAGTAATAAGTTTTGTCTAATACTTTTCTGTTAAAAGTTGACTAAGCCTTGCAAGGGCTTGGTCAACTTGGCTCTCTCAAGTTGTATACAAAAATAGATAAAGTCTATTTAAGGGTGTAAGGCTACAAGGATTTTATTCGCATACACCCTCTACTAATACCATTTCACGAAAAAAATGAGACAAATTTATGGGTTTTTCATTCTTTCCCCCTGCTCCCTGCCCCCTGCGGTATTTGTATCAAACTTAAAGTGAAACGGTATCATATCTTGTCCCAACAACTGAAGTCGCAGCTAAACGAGCAAAACCCGCTTGCGCGGGTTCCAAGACCTTGATATTGTGTTAGTCCGCGCAGGCGGACTTAGTTTGCATAGCCACGAATTCTATTCGTTGGAGCTTGGTGCAAGATGTGTGTCTACCCCTACACCCTGATAACGAGCCTCAAAACTTAAACAAGAGTGTTTCTTGTAACTTCCGCCTTGTGGAACTAGTCCCAATCTGGCATTTGTGCGCCTTCTTCACCACCAACACCAATACCAGTGTTGAAAATCTCTGCATCAGTAATATTCAGATTATCCATTGATGCGCCATATACATTTGAGTCAATAATCTGAGCGCGGCTAAAATTAACTCCGTTAAGATTGGCTTTTTTGAAGTTAACGTTGGTAACAAAAGTTGAAGCTAGGTTAGCTCCTTTCAGGTTAGCGTTGGTGAAATCTGCTCCTTCTAGGTTTGCGCCTGAAAGATTAGCTTGAGAAAGGTTAGCACCACGTAAATCTGCACCAATTAAATGAGCGCCACTGAGGTCAACTCCGACTAGATTACACCGCTGACATTCCCCAGTAGATATAAGTCTTTGTAAATCTTGCGAATTCCCTGCTTTTACAGAGCTTGCAAAAATGAGGGGAGTTGCTGCTAAGGCTACAGCCGCAAATAGCTTAAGTTTCATAATCTTTCCCCTTTTTGTTGAAGTAACATCCGTTCTTTTCCTCACGATTCTATTATCTCACTAAATTTCTAGACGATGTTGATTTAACTCACAAAATGCAAGTGATATTTAATAGTTTGGTAGATAGCACAAAAAGAGTATTGAGGCGGGTTTTAGGCTGTTTGTAGTGAAAAAACTCTCCAGAAAATGAGCCAATTTTATCTTGTTAAATCTTTTTAAGAAATTCAAGTATTTATTTTGATTTGTCATTAGTTCTTAACCAGAATTTTTCTCTGACGAATTAACACTAGGTAATTGCGAAAACAGTAGATTAAGTTACAGTAAATTCACTGATATAGCGATTAACTAACTCAGGCTGTTCTTGCTGTACCCAATGTCCACAATTGGGAATATACTGAATTTGCAAGTTTCTAATATATGTATCTGTGCCATAGGTAAGCTCTTTGCCAAGGGCTGTATCGTTTTCGCCCCAAATCAACAGTGTAGGTACATCTAAAATTCCCCAATTTTTATTGGGTAAAAAGTGGGAGAATATATTGCGGTAGTAGTTAAGCATTGCTGTTAAAGCGCCAGATTTAGCGGCAGCTTTTTTATAAGCTTCTAGGTCAGATGCCGTGAAAGCATTTTTATTAACTGCTGTGCCTTGAATAGTCTGGGCGATTGGTTGATAATCAAAGGCTTGTAATAAGAATTCTGGAATAACTGGCAGTTGAAATAAGAACATATACCAGCTACGTAGTAACTGTTGAGGAGTTGATAATCCTTGAGAGAATTTAGCGGGATGGGGTAAGTTAAGTACGATTAGTTTCTCTAACATTTCTGGGTGGGCATAGGCAAAACACCAAGCGATAGCGCCGCCCCAATCATGTCCCAATAAAATGCACTTTTCGTGACCTAAACCTTTAATTACGCCCTCAACATCTTTGATAAATTCATCCATAACATAAGCTGATTGCTCTTTGGGTTTTTCACTATCGTTATAGCCACGTAAATCCAGCGCCACGACTTGAAAATTTTCCGCAAATTCTGGTATTTGATGCCGCCAAGAATACCAAAATTCAGGAAACCCATGTAACATCAACATTAAAGGGCCTGTTCCTTGGGTGACATAGTGTAGCTTGACACCATTAGTCGTTATATATTTGTGTTCCCAGGAATTTTTTATTTCCGACATCTGTTTGATTTGTATCTAGAAATAACCTAACTTTTGTAGAATTATGTACCACCTGCCTAGAGCAAACATCTATTAAAGGGCAGTTTTGCAGGTGGTAGTAATGTCAGAGAATTTTCATATTAAGTATGAAGTGTGAAGTATGAAGAATGAAATTTATAGTTCATACTTTTCTCAAAGCTATGAAAACAAAAGAAATTCGCGGTGTCTGGCTGACCACTACAGATAGTAAAGTTTTCCGGTCAAAGCAACGAATTGCACAAGCGATGGACTTGTTAGCAGAGACGGGATTTAATGTGGTGTTCCCTGTGGTGTGGAATAAAGCCGTGACTATGTACCCTAGTCAAACTATGCAGCAGACTTTCGGGGTGGAGATTGACCCGATGTCTGTTGGTCGTGACCCTTTAGCGGAGGTGATAGCTGAGGCGCGACGAGTAGGGTTGAAGGTTATCCCTTGGTTTGAATATGGCTTTGCGAGTTCTTATAACTTGAATGGGGGAATGCTGTTACAGCTAAAACCAGAATGGGCGGCGCGTGACAATCAAGGGAATTTATTGCAGAAAAATGGCTTTGAGTGGATGAATGCTTTTCATCCCCAGGTGCAAGATTTTATGTTGAACTTGGTTTTGGAAGTGGTGAAAAATTATGATGTGGATGGAATTCAAGGAGACGATCGCTTTCCGGCTTTACCATCAACAGGTGGTTATGATCCCTTAACTATTGCTCGTTATCAACAGCAATTTGGTTATAGTCCACCTCATAACCATCAAGATAGACAATGGTTACAGTGGCGTGCTGATATTCTGACAGATTTTTTGGCACGTTTATATGGTGAAGTGAAAAGAGTTAACCCTAACTTGTTGGTGTCTATGGCACCAAACATTTATGATTGGGGATTGCGAGAGTATCTGCAAGACTCTGCTACATGGTTGAAGCTGGGCATAGTTGATCTAATTCACCCCCAGATATATCGCCGTGATTTTCATAGTTATAAAGCGATCGCCAACCAAATAACCAGCTGTCAATTTACAGATGCAACGCTGCCCAAATTAGCACCAGGAATTTTGATTAAGTTGGGTAGTTACTCCATCAGCCCAGAATATCTCGTACAGGCGATCGCCTACAACCGCCGACTAGGAATTTCTGGCGAAGTCTGCTTTTTTTACGAAGGTTTGCGAGAGAATAACAATGCTCTTGCTCAAGTTCTACGAAATGGTGCATACTCTAAACCTGCGGCGTTTCCAACTTTGGCTGATTTACAGCAACCCAGCAATAGCCGTTATTTATCTTTTTGGCAGAAAATCAAGAGATTCTGGAAAAATCTTTTTTAGAGGACAGGGAGCGTGGCTGACATTTTACAGATAGAACAGGTAATTCAAATTCTCAAACAAGATTTACCTACACTCTTTGAAAAAGATATTTCATATAACATATATACACAGGATATTTATTTTCAAGACCCAGTAAATAAATTTAAATATAAATTCAACTATCGCATTATTTTTTGGACATTGCGATTTCACGCTCAATTATTTTTTAGCCAAATCGCCTTTGATTTACATGAAGTTTATCAATCAGCAGAAGATACGATTTTAGCTAAATGGACAGTCAGAGGTGTATTGCGTGTACCTTGGCAAGCCAAGATATTTTTTAATGGTTATTCAACATATAAATTTAACTCAGATAATTTGATATATGAACATATTGATACCTGGGATAGACAGCCAGGAGAGATTTTAAAGCAGTTTATCCAAAAAGGATAAATTTTCAGGACTTACACACTCGCCACGCAAATAAAGGCCTTGAGATTGCTTCCCTACGGTCGCAATGACGAAAATACGTTAGTTTTGCGTACGTCCTAAATTTTATTAATTACGAATTACTCATGAAAATATAATGACAAGAAGAGTATTTCCTGGTCTCAACATAGTTAAATTTCAGCATCCCTTTGATCAAAAAGCCTTAGCTAATTTGAATAAAATGCCAGGGTTGCCTTTATTGTTGAAAAAGGTGAATGAGTATGGCATTGACCGTTTACTCAGAATGCAAATTATTGGTGGTGAATTTCGTGTAACACCGCAAAATTTTCCCAAATTAGATGATGCGTTTACAGAAAGTTGCCAAATTCTTGACCTAACACCAAAGCCAGAACTTTACTTATTTCGTGGTACAGGACATATTCAAACCAATGCTGTTGGTGTGGAAAACCCAATGGTCAGTGCGAATTTGGAAGCGATGGAATGGTATTCACACGACGAATTATTGTTTGCCTTTGGGTGTGAAGTTGCCCGCATTAAAGGTAAATATATTGCTTATCAGCAAATGGCAAATGTTATGCCACTGTTAAAAAATGTCATTAACAGTACAACTTTTGGTTTGGGAGGCTTGGCGGCTGGTGGAATAGAAATAGCTTTAGCTAATTGGATGATAATGTCAAAATTCACTGGCGATCGCGTGGGTTTATTAGCATGTCAAGATATTAATATTGCCATCACTGCACTGATGAAATTAGCAGGTTTACCATCTGAATATTTCAATGCAGAGACTATTGCTGATTTTCAAGCTCAAGCGCGAGAATTTTCGACTATTAGTCTTGATAATTTGGATCAAATCACGAAGATATTAAGTTTTATGGAATACCGCTTTCCTTGGTCTGTGATGCGAGCTTGTGAATTGTTGAAATGGGTTGATTCTGGAGAATATGACAAGTTAATGCAAGCAGAAAATTTAGAGCAAATAGAAAATTTTGCAGAACCTCCAGCGACAGATTCTGAAGATTGGCAATTTATGTCTTCTTGGTAAATTATCAAAAAATATAAGAGGATGTTTTAAATCTTCAGCAAGGTAAAAATTTAATTTTCAACTCAGAATAAAAGAAGATTGTCATAAAAATAACAGTCTCTGCTTCAATGTAACACAACTGTATATAAGAGAGATAACATGATGTTTGTTAGCTCTTAACATCTATTTTTAAGATATTTGTAGCCAAATATCTCTAGTAGTAGATTAAACTGAAACAATGACAAACCCCGAAAATTCCAGGGTGAATATATGTTTGTTGTGCGTTTGAACCCAGAACTAACTTATCTCATCTATAAAATATGAAGGTGGAGTAAAAGGTGACTAGTATTGATAATCACGTCTTCTCTTTTTCAGGAGAAGTATTAATTCCTCAAGCTCCTCCTGAATACAAATCGGGGTTTATCGGCATTATTGGTCGTCCAAATGTCGGTAAATCTACTTTGATGAATCAATTAGTAGGTCAAAAAATTGCTATTACATCACCAGTAGCACAAACGACACGTAACCGTTTGCGCGGAATTTTAACAACAACAGAAGCACAGATAATTTTCGTCGATACACCGGGAATTCATAAACCCCACCATCAATTGGGGGAAGTATTGGTACGGAATGCCAAACTGGCTATTGAATCAGTAGATGTGGTGCTGTTTGTAGTCGATAGTACAGCAGCTTGTGGTGCTGGTGATCGCTATATTGCTGAGTTACTGATTAACATCCACACACCCGTAATTTTGGGACTGAATAAAACCGACCAACAACAAGAGAATTCCCAGTTTATCGATGAAAGTTACCAGCAGTTAGGTGAAGCTAATCAATGGCCGACAGTCAAAATTTCCGCCAAGACTGGTACAGGATTGCCCGAACTGCAACAATTACTCATTGATAATTTAGAAACTGGCCCTTTATATTATCCGCCTGACTTGGTAACTGACCAACCAGAACGGTTTATTATGGGCGAATTAATTCGGGAACAAATTTTGTTATTAACCCGTGAAGAAGTACCACATTCTGTAGCGATCGCTATTGATAAAGTAGAAGAAACAGCAACTATTACCCGCGTCCTCGCCACCATTCACGTCGAGCGTGATTCCCAAAAAGGTATTTTAATTGGTAAAGGTGGCTCGATGCTCAAAGCCGTTGGTAGTGCAGCCCGCGAACAAATTCAAAAACTCATCTCTGGCAAAGTATACCTGGAACTTTTCGTCAAAGTCCAGCCAAAATGGCGACAGTCTCGCTTAAGTTTGGCAGAGTTTGGCTATCGCGTGGAAGAATAGAGAAGTTAGTCAAGAGTCAAAAGTCAAAAGTCAAAAGTTATTGGACTGTTGACTGTTGACTCTTGACCCTTGACTCTTGACTATATAAAAAAATGTCTATCAATTCTAGCCATCCCTTGAATCTACCGACTGATACACCTGTTTTGCGGGTGTTGATTGTGGAAGATGACCCAATGATGCAACTGGGACTAGAACAGTCATTAATGGCGCAACCCCAGTTAGAAATTGTTGGTCAAGCAGAAGATGGTTATTTAGGCGTGCAAGCCGCCTTAAAATTAAAGCCAGATTTGGTAGTCATGGATATTGGTTTACCGCGTCTGGATGGAATTGCAGCCACACAGCAAATTAAAGCCGCATTACCAGACACTCATGTCGTGATGTTGACATCCCACACCACCGAGACTGAAGTGATTGCTGCATTATCAAGTGGTGCAGACGCTTATTGTATCAAAGGTGCGAGTGTAGAAAGATTATTAAAGGCGATCGCAGCTGCTGTTGATGGTGCGACCTATTTAGATCCGCAAATCGCCAGACGAGTAATTGACAACCTCAAACCTCCCACAACGCCGGGAAACACTGCTAACTTATCCACAAGAGAGTTAGAAGTTTTAAAACTGATGGTAGACGGTTTGAGTAACCCAGAAATCGCCGAAAGACTTTATCTCAGTCCCAACACCGTCAAAACCCATGTACGCGGGATTATGAACAAATTAGCAGTTGATGATCGTGTTCAAGCTGCTGTAGTTGCACTGCGATCGGGTTTAGTGTAGTTAATAATATGTGACGGTTGCTAAAAATTTACTCGGCGGAATGTCGTTTTTCACTCGTATTTAAAAAGAATTAATGACATAACATTGACACGGATTTGTCAAAACTTTTCAGAATTAAACCAGTCTAAATCAGAGGATAAGTGTTCATTCTGAATTTAGGTGAGCAAGGTTATGACTTATAGAATCACTTCGGTTAGTTTGTTGCTAGGATTAGTTGCAGCTTCTTTAGGTAATGGTATAGTCTCGGCTGATATCCCTGGTAAACATCCATATTATATTCATGCTCGCAGCGACCTCCGACAAGCAGAATTACTTCTGCAAAAAGCCGATGAATCTAATGTTCTTCAAGAAGAGAAAGCTGCATATTCTAAAGTTCATACAGCGATCGCCGAACTTGACAAAGCTGCTGTCCTAGATCGTAAAGATATCAATAATTATCCAGCAATTGATAGTTCATTGAAACATTTAGATAAGTTTCGCAGTATTTACAAACTTTTACGCAGTGCAGAAAAGAATATAGAGAGAGAGGAAGATAACCATTCTGCTGTAGGTTGGCGTAATCGAGCCAAAGTTAATATTGAACAAGCAAAACACTATGTTGAAAACGCTGCTAGTAAAGATGTAATTGACGATTTAAGAGCTAGTAATTACTAATTAAAGAGTTTGGGATAGGATGAAGGGGTATAGGCGTGTAAGTTTTCAAAACCCTTACACGCTTGTTTCATTCAATCCTGACCTTGTTTTAAAGGAATAACAATGACAAATTCTGTACCTTTACCTGGAAATGAAATACAGTCAATCGTTCCATGATGATTTTCGGTCACAATTTGATAACTAATAGACATCCCCATACCAGTACCTTTACCAATGGGTTTTGTAGTAAAGAAGGGGTCAAAAATACGTTTTTTGATATCTTCTAGGATACCTAGACCATTATCAGCAATTTTAATCGCAATCTGATTTGGATTAATTATTTGTGTACTAATCCTAATTGTGTTGGGAGATGCTTGAATTTCCTGGGGAGTTCTTTGTTCATCTCGTTCTTCTAAAGCATCAATAGCATTAGTTAAAATATTCATGAATACTTGATTGAGTTGACCTGCATAGCACTCAACAAGCGGTAATTGTCCATATTCTTTAATAATTTTAATACCTGGATAATCAGATTTGGCTTTCAGACGATTTTCTAAAATTAATAAAGTACTATCAATGCCTTCGTGAATATCAACTGCTTTATATTCTGCTTCATCAAGACGAGAAAAATTTCGCAGAGACAGGACAATTTGCCTGATGCGATCGGCTCCTATTTTCATCGAAGATAATAACTTCGGTAAATCTGTCATTAAAAATTCTAAGTCTATAGCAATAATTTCTTCTCGAATCACATCAACAGGATAAGGATAGTGTTCTTGATAGAGATTAATCAGATTGAGGATGTCATGAATATAATTATTTGCCGGGGTAATATTGCCATAAATAAAGTTAACTGGATTATTAATTTCGTGAGCCACACCTGCTACTAACTGTCCCAAAGAAGACATTTTTTCGCTTTGAATCATTTGGGTTTGAGTGCGTTGTAGTTCTTTGAGTGTCTCCTCTAATTGTTGAGTTTGTTGTCTCAGTGCTGCTTCGGCGTTTTTGCGATCGCGTGATTCAATTGCTAGACGCACAAAGTCAGTAATTGAGCCGATAAAACTTTCTTCTTCTAATGTCCACTGGCGCTGAGTTAGCAAATGTTCACAACAAACTACACCAATTATTTCCCCTCTCGACCAAATTCTTGCATCCAGCATCGCCGCAATTCCCAGTGGGGTTGTATAAATTGCCGAAAATTCTGAAGTGCGAGGATCAGTATGCACATCAGCAACTGCAATTATTTGTTCCTCCCTGAGAGCTTGAAAATACTGAGGAAAATCGCCTACAAATAATTCTAAACTATGACTGTGACAATTTTTGTCTTGTTCATATAGGTCAACACATTGAATGCTCAAACGTTTATCTGTGTATAACCAAACACTAACCCGTGTAACATCAAGACCTAAACTAGCTACTTCCGTTATATATTGAATGGCAATTTGAAAATCATCATGTTGTAGTTTTTCGCTTTGCACAAGTTGCTGTAGAGAATTACTATGTCTGCGAAAGCGCTTCTCTGTTTCTTGGCGTTCATGAATTTCTTGTTTTAATTGATTGATTGTTTGAAGCAGCAAAGTAGCTTCAATTTTATCTTGGGAGGCAATTATCTGAAATGAACCTACTAAAAACGAATTACCAACTTCGTCACAAAAGAGGCTTTTTTTCGTCGATATAATATGGGTTTCACCTCGACAATCTGTGATTAATTCCTCATGTTCATCCGTCACCCCTGTGGCGAATACCAGTTCATCTCTCTCCCAAAAAACATCGGCTTCTGTTTTACAGAAAAAATCATAGTCAGATCTACCCATTAGTGATTCTCGTTCATAACCCATGAACTGACACAAGGCATCATTAACAAACACCCAACTGTGTTGCCGATCTTTCACAAATATGGGATCTGTAATAGTGTTAAGAATACTCCACAGAAAAGTCCGAGAAGATTGTTGCTGTACAAAGGGGAAAAACGCCATCTTGCTAAGTCCTGCAAGTAATGACTTTCTTCTAAGCATCTCATCCAAATCAGAGATGAGTAGCGCAAAAGATTGCCTAAATTTTCCCTTAGTATGCCCAATGTGCGTTTAAATTCCAAATGGCTGACGCAATTAAACAGAAAATCATGTGTTTTAGCGTCATTTCTATAATTTTTAGTGCTTATGCACCCGTTCCAACAACCATAAAGAAGCCACAGCACCAAAAAAGTGAGCCGTAATTCCATTAATATTTGCCACTGCGACAAACACATCTAACGCCCGAATAATTTTGTTGGGGTCTGTAATTGCTACCCCTGGTGGTTGAGAAATTGATTTGGCGACCAAAACGCCTAAAGTTGAGCCAGCCCCCAAAAGCGTTAATAGTATGCCGACTAAACTAACAACTAAGCCTAATCTAATAGCGGCGATCGTATCTGCTTTACTAGGGTGTAAAGCGTGATTAGGATTTTCTAATTGTTTACCAAGGCGAGTATAGCGAAAATCCCAGTAGACGCTAAATAATAAAGCTACAATCCCGCAGACTGCCCAAAATATGCCAACTCCCAAACCTGCATTTGGTTGGTCAGCAAAGCCACGTCCAGTTGAAGCAAACAATACAGCTATACCAGAAACCACAGCCAGTCCTAGTTGTAGCCAGAAAGTAATCCAACCTGTCCAGCGAATAGTATTGCCAATTGCATGAAGCGACGGTGCTAAGGTTTTTGCTTCTGTTTCTGTTTGCATATTAATTTCCATCTGTGGGAATTTCTGGGAAGCTGCCTCGAATCTCCAGCATATTTTGGCTGGATAATCGGATACCCCTACCTACAGGCAGAACCAGCAAACTATCTCCAGGATGAATAAGTATATTTGGGGGTTAGGTTTGAAAAAGTTGCACACGGCATTAGATTATTCTGCAAACACTTTAGAGTAAAATTAATCCTTTAGATAGAGGAGGGCAAAGCCGATGACTCGTGTCATCATTGTGCGTCACGGTCAAAGTAGCTACAACGCTGAACGGCGTATTCAAGGACGCACGGATGCGTCAACGTTAACAGAAAAAGGTCGTCAAGATGCCAGTAAAGTAGGCAAAGCCCTCAGTAATATTTCGTTTAATGCAATTTATTGCAGTCCTCTGCAACGAGCTAAACTAACCGCTGAGATTATTCAAGGTGAGTTAACCAATACTCCAGAGTCTGCTGTTGTTCAGACTTCTGATAAGTTGTTAGAAATCGATTTGCCTTTGTGGGAAACAATGCTAACTGCTGATGTCGAGCAGAAGTTTGCTGAAGACTATCGGATTTGGCACGAACATCCCGACGAATTGGTCATGCTAGTTAACAATGCTGAGGGAACTAGAGAGCATTTTCCGGTTCTAGCTTTGTATGCACAAGCAAGGCAATTTTGGCAAGAAATTTTGCTGCAACATCAAGGTAAAACTATTCTCATCGTTGGGCATAACGGAATTAATCGTGCCTTAATTAGCACGGCGCTGGGCATTCCTCCCAGCCGTTATCATGCTATCCAGCAATCTAACTGTGCTGTCACTGTACTAAACTTTGCTGGCGGATTGGATGAACCAGTCCAACTAGAATCGATGAATCAGACGCAACATACAGGAGAAAGTTTACCATCCTTGCGTCCCAGTCATCAGGGAGTGCGGTTGTTGTTGGTGCGTCACGGCGAAACAGAGTGGAACCGTCAAACCAGATTTCAAGGACAAATTGACGTTCCTTTGAATGACAATGGGAGAAATCAAGCCCAAAAAGCCGGGGAATTTCTCAAAGATGTAGCCATTGATTTTGCTGTGAGTAGTTCAATGCTACGTCCTCAAGAAACGGCCGAAATTATATTGCGTCAACATCCAGACATTCAGTTAGAACTGCAAGATGGTTTAAGAGAAATTAGTCATGGCCTTTGGGAAGGAAAGTTAGAAGCAGAAATTGAACAAGAATTTCCTGGGGAATTGCACCGTTGGCGAACTATCCCCGCTGAGGTACAAATGCCAGAGGGAGAAAATTTACAACAAGTTTGGGAACGTAGCGTTGCTGCTTGGCAATCTATTGTGCAAGCTGCATTAGACAATCAACTCAAAACTGGATTAGTAGTGGCTCACGATGCTACTAATAAAACCTTGCTTTGTCATATTCTGGGTTTAACAGCCGAAAACTTCTGGAATTTTCGTCAAGGTAATGGCGCAGTGAGTGTTATTGACTACCCCAACGGACTTGATGGTTTTCCCGTTTTACAAGCAATGAATATCACGGCTCATTTGGGTGGCGGTGTTCTTGATCAGACCGCAGCTGGAGCATTATAAAACAAGGAGGAGTGAAGAGTAAGTAGTGAGGAATTAAGCTAAGTGTGAAATTAAAGCCTAAATATTAGCAATCACAGCATAGTTTAGGACATTAACAGATGAGAAACATTAGACACCACAAGGCTTTTAATTTTGTCACCTGTCACCTGTCCCCTGTCACTTGCTATAACTCCTGACTCATCACTCCTAACTTATAATTTTTATGACTGAACTTTTACAACAAGTACGAGTAATTGACCCGGTTTCTGGTACTGACCAAATAGGAGATGTCTTGATTGCTGATGGTCAGATTCAAGCTGTAGCGGCACAAATTGCTAATATTAGTGCTGATACTCAAGTGAGAAATTGTCAGGGATTAATTCTAGGAACTGGGTTGGTTGATTTATATAGTCACTCTGGCGAACCAGGGTTTGAAGAACGGGAAACTTTGTCGTCTCTGTTGCAAGCTGCTACTGCTGGCGGCTTTACGAGAATTGGGATATTACCGGATACATCTCCATCTATTGATCATCCGGCGCTTGTGGCGCAGTTGCAAAAGCAAAGCAGCGCTTCTCCTTTGCTGAATATCTGGGGTGCAATTACTTTAGATGTGGCGGGAAAGCAGATGACGGAATTGGCTGATTTGGCGGCAGCGGGAGTTGTTGGTTTTACTGATAGTCATCCGTTAGATAATTTGGGGTTGGTGCGGCGAGTGCTGGAATATGTACAGCCGTTGAATAAACCTGTAGCTTTTTGGCCTTGCGATCGCCAGCTTACCTCTAATGGTGTTATGCGGGAAGGGGCCAATGCGCTGCGTTTTGGTTTATCACCAGTCCCCGCCAGTGCGGAAACAACGGCGATCGCTTCTTTGTTAGAATTAGTTGCAGCTACTGGTAATCAACAAGTTCATATTATGCGTGTTTCTACGGCGCGGAGTGTGGAATTAATCGCCGCTGCTAAGGCTGGTGGTTTACCCATCACCGCCAGTACTACTTGGATGCACTTGTTATTAGATACCGCAGCTATTCAAAGTTATGATACCAGTTTGCATTTAGACCCGCCTTTAGGCAATCCTAGCGATGTGAAAGCTTTGCGTGCAGGCGTTCGCACTGGGGTAATTGATGCGATCGCGATCGACCACGCAGCTTATACTTATGAAGAAAAAGTCCAAGCTTTTGCTGAAGCACCAACTGGGGCAATTGGTTTGGAGTTAGCCTTGCCTTTACTGTGGCAAAATCTGGTCGAAACTGGGGAATTTACTGCATTAGAATTATGGCAAGCATTAAGTGCTAATCCGGCGAAATGTTTGGGACAGAAATTAAATACAGTGACTCCCCATCAAAAAGCTGAGTTAACTTTATTTGATCCCACACAAACTTGGAAAGTTGCTAGGAAAAATCTACATACACTTTCCAGTAATACACCTTGGTTTGGCAAAGAATTACAAGGTCGCGTTTTGCAAACTTGGTGTTAGAGGATGTTTGGAAAGTATTATTGTGAACATCAAAATCTTAAAAACCTAACCCCCCAGCCCCCCTTCCCTACGAGGGAATGGGGGTTTTAAAGCCTCTCTCCGCGTCGGGGAGAGGTTTGGAGAGGGGTTTTTAGTATCTTTTATGACTTTTAAAACAACCTCTTAGATATAAATTATGAACCCTGACGCATTGTAGTGCTATCTGGCATTACTGGTGATTTGAGTTTTTGTTGTTCTTTTTGTGCGTCTAATTTTTGTTGAGCAATTGTTTGATTTGCTAATGCTAATGCGTTTTTAGGATCAAGTGCTAAGGTAGCCATAAAAGTTTTTACAGCGTCTTCTAATTTGCCCAATCTCAATAAGGCAACTCCTTTACCAGCTAAAATATTCGCATCCATTGGAGCCAAAGTACTAGCTTGGTTGTAAGCATTAATCGCCTCATCATATCTGGCTAAATTAAATAGTACGATGCCGCGGTTGTACCATCCTTGCGATAAATTAGGGTTAATGCCGATCGCTTTATCTACAGACACTAAGGCTTCTTGATTACGGGATAAATGCCACAAGACAACACTCCGGTTAGCCCAAATATTAGCTAAGAGTGATTTATCGGCAAATTTGCCCACATTTTCTAATGCTTTATTATATGCTGCGAGTGATGCTGAATAGCGGTCTAAGGTTTTGAGAATTCTGCCTTTATTAAACCATGCTTGAGCATATTTCGGATTAATTTCGGTGGCGCGATCACTACTAGCAATTGCATCGGCATATCTGCCTAAATACCATTGGGTAGCAGCACGATTATTCCATGCTTCTGCATAATTGGGATTGAGAGCGATCGCTCTTTCTATTGATGCTAATCCTTCTTCGTAATTGCCTAATCCAGCTAAAGCGATTCCTCTCTGTTCCCAAGCTAAGGCGGGACTGATATCACCCCAACGGCTATCGCCTTGTAGTGCTTGTTCTGCGGCTGCTTGTGCTTCTGGAAATTTACCTATTTTGTTCAAACTCGCACTTTGACTGGCTAAGGCTAAGGCATAATTAGGACTGAGTTTGATGGCAAATTGGTATGAAACGACAGCTTGTTCTGGTTTACTGATTGCTGCTAATGCTCTACCATGTTCTAACCAAATATCTGCATCTTTCGGATTCATCGCCACTGCTTGATCAAAAGAGGCGATCGCTTCTTCTAATTGACCATTTTTTTTCTGTGCCAGGCCCTTAGTGTACCAAGCAATTGCTGGCGTAGTATCACCCCAATTTTGATTAACTTTAATTGCTGAGTCGCAAGCTGCGATCGCTTCGCTGAACCTGTTTAAATTTGCTAATGCTTGACAATTGCCGACTAAAGCTAATGAATTCTCAGGAGTAATTTCTAAGGCGCGATTAAATGAGGCGATCGCTGCGTCTAGTTGTCCTAATTTACTTTCTCCTAGACCACGATTGTACCATGCCACAACTGCTGTAGTACTGCCCCAGTTGCCATCAGAACGCAGCGCTAAATCACAGGCAGCGATCGCTTCGGCATATTTGTTTAAATTTAATAATGCTTCACATCGTTGAGCCAAGGCTAAAGAATATTTTGGTTGGAGACGTAAGGTGCGATCAGATGATACTAACGCTTCACTATACTTGGCTTGCTTGAGTAAAATTTCTGTGCGCGTTACCCAAATTTCTGGTTCGTCTGGCTTAATGGCAATTCCTTGATTACAAGCGACGATCGCTTCATCATATTTCTTTTCCTCTCCCAACAACTTACAAAAATTTGCCCAGTAGTCAAAGTCTTTGATTTCTAATTTTTCTTCAGCAAACAAAGTTGTTGGGACTAACGAATTTGCTAATAAAAAAATCGCCGTTAGTCCCCCAACAATACCGCTGGATTTGGCTGATTTCCTCAACCCGTTATTAATAGCTTGTCTTCGTCTTGACTTGGCAGTAGCACAAAAATATTTCATATTTTTTAAACTTTGTCAATAATATTTAACTTGGCATTAACTTTAGCAAATACATCTATAACGAGTCAATTTTGCAAACATTCGCAAAAATTAACATCCTGAATTAGAAGAAAATTCAAATTTTTTTCATTATAGGCAACTTAATAAGTTAATGTATATTCTATTGATCCAAAAGATAACTAAAAACTTTAAGCTCTCTATAAATAAATTAAAAAAATCTAATTTTTATGCTGCCAGTAATTTCCTTAATCATCACAGTTTACAATCGAGAAAATTATCTCAGATTAGCTATAGAAAGTGTTTTATCGCAAACCCGGCAAGACTTTGAACTGCTGATTTGGGATGATGGTTCCACAGATAATTCTCTAGCAATTGCCCGTGAGTATGAAGAGTGCGATCGCCGCGTGCGGGTAATAGCCAGCCAAGATAATCTGGGATTTACTAGAGCTTTAAAAGATGCGATCGCCGAGACTCATGGTAAATATATTGGTTGGCTAGATAGTGATGATTTACTCGCCCCCACTGCTCTAGCCCAAACAGCAGCAGTATTAGATGCTAAACCCAATATCGGCTGGGTTTACACCGACTATTTAGACATTGACGAAAACAATACAATTCTCAGTTATGGCTATCGCTGTCTGGTACCTTATAGCCGTGAAGCACTGTTAAATCGGTTTATGACATTTCATTTTCGGCTAATTCGCCGCGAAGTGTTGGAATTAGCCGGAGGAATTGACGAAGCACTGGCAACAGCACAAGATTATGATTTGTGTTTGCGACTTTCAGAAGTTGCGGAAGTAGAGCATATCTATCAGCCCTTATACTACTACCGCACCCATCCCGAAACGATATCACAGCAACGCAGACAAGAGCAAATCAAAAACTCCCAACTAGCAATTCTCAAAGCACGACAACGCAGACAGCATCACAAACCAGAATTACAAAAGAAAGCCCTCATTCCTGGCAGCAAGATAAATTTTACTGCTATTTCCAAAGCAAAAAAGCAAACTTTTTCAAAATCTATCAAAACATTAGCAGTAAGCAACATAGCATTGCTGTTATGCCTCCTACCTCTAACAGTCAAAGCGCAACAAACTATCACCCCTGCTAACGATGGTACAGGCACAACTGTTAACACTCAAGGTAACAATATTAATATTAGTGGTGGTAGTTTAAGTAGCGACAAAGCCAACCTCTTTCATAGCTTCAGCAAATTTGGACTAGATGCTAACCAAACAGCTAACTTTTTATCGCAACCATCCATTCAAAACATCTTAGGTAGAGTTACAGGTGGTGAAGCATCAATAATTAACGGCATCATTCGCGTTAGTGGCGGGAATTCTAACTTATATTTAATCAATCCCGCAGGCATTATCTTTAGTGCTAATTCTAGTTTAAATGTACCTGCATCATTTACCGCTACCACAGCCACACGCCTCGGTTTTGGTAATCATAACTGGTTAAATGCGGTTGGGACAAACGACTACAGCCAACTTATCGGCACACCCAATAGTTTCGCTTTTGATAGCAGTGTCGCTAGTGCTATTTTCAATCAAGGTAATTTGGCAGTGCCATCAGGGAATAATTTAAGTTTATTTGGCGGCACAGTCGTCAGTACAGGAACTTTGTCAGCGCCTAATGGTAACGTCACAATTGTGGCTGTACCTGGCAGTAGTTTACTCAAATTGAGTATGGCGGGGAATCCTTTAAGTTTAGAAATTCAACCGCTGAATGCAACTAATAATAATTTGCCAGGGACTTCTTTACCAGCATTGTTGACTGGTGGTGGTGTTGGGAATGCTTCTGGTTTGGTGGTAAATAATGGCGAGGTAAAGTTAACTGGTTCTGGTTTGACGGTTAGCAATGGTGATGTGGTAGTCAATCAAGCATCTGGAAAAAATGTTACCCTGGCTGCCAACAATAATTTAACACTACCCGAAAGTCAACTTTCAGCCACTAACAACTTAAATTTACTTGCTAAAGATACCGTCAGAGTTCGTGATAGTGTTGCTAAAAATTTCTCAGCTACTGCTGGCAATAAACTCACAATTCAAGGTAATCAAGGCATTGATATTTTTGCAATTAATCACTTAGCTCAAACACCATTTGTTAGTGGTGGTGATTTGACTTTAGTTAGTAACGGCAATATTTCTTTAGACTCACATTTTGCCAGCGGTGGTAAATTTTCAATTCTCAACTCTTTAGGACAAGGTGCTGATTTCATCAGTTTAGTTGACCCCATTTTTAGTTCTAACCAAGATGTTACCTTTGGTAACTATACTGGCCCATCTTTAAAAGTAGAATCTCGTGGTAGTATCACGACTGGCGAAATTGTGATTACTGATGCAGATACCGCCCTTTCTAGTACTACTGCTGATGGTCAAATTTTGAGCAGTCAGCCAGCATTGATTTTACGAGCAGGTGTGAGCAGCTTACAAGAAGTTACTACTGGTAATCCCTCCAGTTTTATTACCAGCGGATCTTTATTCACATCATCAGGCAGCACATCTTCACCGGGTAATGTGAATGTCACAGGTGATATTTCATTTAGTAATTATGGTGGCCCTGTAATTATTAGTGCAACAGGTAATATTACGACTCAAGATATTCTGACTTCGGGTAGTGATAATTTTGGCGGTAATAGTGGTCAAGTCCAATTAATAGCAGGAGGCAACATCACCACTAATAATATTAATGTTACAGGAAACATACTATTTAATGGTTACGGTGGCCCCGTAATTACTGATCAAGTTCAATTGACAGCAGGAGGCAACATCACCACTAATAATATTAATGCTACAGCAAACATATCATTTAGTGGTTACGGTGGCCCTATTGGTCGAGTGCAATTAACCGCCGGGGATAGCATTACCACAGGTGATATTGATACATCATTTAATAACGAGGATAGTGGTACAGCAGGTCAAGTAAATCTGACAGCCGGAAATAGCATTACCACAGGTGATATTGACACATCTGCCACAGGTTTTGGAGATGTAGTTGCCGGTGCAGTCACACTCCAAGCTGGAACTAGCGGCACATTTGGGCATAACATTACTTTTAATAGTATCAATACTCAAAGTTTTGATTTGAGCGAAGAAGGTACAGCCCAAGGTGGAAATGTTAATGTTTTGGCTTATGGGTTAGTTAGAGGTATAGGCGTGATTCCGGGAGAAGGTGGTGGTATAGATAGCATTAACACCACTGGTTCCACTCAATCTGGCTCAATTACAATTCAACATGATGGTGGGCCAAATAACGTCCCATTTATTGTTGGTAACTCTGCTACTAATGGTACAGCAGGAAGAATTGTTAGAGATGATACGCCAACAACTGTTAATTCTTTTCCTGTATTAGCCAATGGTGGGACTGTTACAGATGCGGGTAATGGCGCTCGTTTTATCTCAATTAACACACCACCCACTATTACAGCAGGTTCACTGTTTTCCAGCATTCCAAATCAATCCATAACCTTTACATTTGGGTCTTTAAACCCGATTACCAGTGATGTAAATAATGACAATCTCACCATAATTTTTGATGCAATTTCATCAGGTAGTTTAACTTTCCAAGATGGAACACCAGTTACTTCCGGCAGTGTGCTGAGTTCCAGCACAGTATTAGTGTATACACCACCAGCGAATTCTAGCGGTGTCATTCCGGCTTTCACCGTCAGAACTAGCGATGGCGTTTCTCAGTCAAATCCGCAACAGGTTAATGTAACTGTTGTTTCTGATCATAATGTTGATGATCCAATTCCTGAAAAACCACCTATAGTAAATGATCCACCACCAACATTAATCAAAGATCCCTCTTCTAAGATTGATGAGAAGTTTACAGATCAGGTAGGAACATACTTAGGAGAAGGTAAACAGCCAATTAAGGGTATCAAGGAAGCGCGAGAGATTCTGACTAACATTGAATCTTCTACAGGTGCGAAACCCGCCCTAATTTACGTTTCTTTTGTACCTGCAACTATCAAACCCACTGCCCAATTACCTATTATCGGTCAAGATAATGACGTTTTAGAATTGGTGGTGGTGACAGCTAAAGGTGAACCAATTCGGCAAGTATTAACAAATGTGACGCGATCGCAAGTTCTCACAGCCAGCCGCCAATTAACTAGTGCAGTCACAGACCCAGCACTGCGCCGCACCTATATCAAGCCGGCTCAACAACTATACAATTGGCTAATTGCACCGATTGAATCTAACCTCAAAACACGAGAAATCAATAATTTAGTGTTTCTCATGGATACGGGATTACGCGCTATGCCAGTAGCCGCACTTTATGATGGTCAACAATATCTGGTAGAACGTTATAGCGTCGGTTTAATGCCGAGTCTCAGCCTGACAGACACCAAATATGTCGATATTAAAAAAGCTAAAGTTTTGGGAATGGGCGCATCTCAATTCATGAATTTAGACCCATTACCAGCAGTCCCCACAGAATTAACTACTATCGAGAAAATTTGGCCTGGTAAAGCTTTTTTAAACGAAGCCTTTACTTTGAAAAATCTTAAAGCTCAACGACAAGAAACGCCCTACGGAATTGTTCACCTCGCCACCCACGGCGAATTTAGAAAAGGTGCGCCCGGTAACTCTTATATTCAATTATGGGATAGCCAACTGAGAATGGATCAGATGCGCCAACTTGGCTGGAATAACCCATCTGTAGAACTAGTAGTACTGAGTGCTTGTCGCACAGCCTTGGGTGATGAAGACGCAGAACTAGGTTTTGCTGGCTTTGCAGTCCAAGCTGGTGCTAAGTCTGCATTGGCGAGTTTATGGTATGTCTCCGATGAAGGTACATTTAGTTTAATGACCGAGTTTTACGAAAAGCTGAAACAAGCCCCCATAAAAGCTGAAGCTCTCCGCCAAGCACAAATAGCCATGATCAAAGGAGAAGTACGCCTAGAAAACGGTAAACTGAAAACGTCTCATGGTGATTTACCTCTACCACCCGTTTTATTAGAACTCGGAGACAAAAACCTAACTCATCCCTATTTCTGGTCAGCTTTTACCATGATTGGTAATCCTTGGTAAGCGGGTTTGCGGTCAAGTTGTGCTGGAGAACTTAAAAATCTTTGCTTGACTACGCCTGTGTTACAAACCTGTGGCTGCTGAATAGAGATTTCAATTACAAATTCTGCTCCCTTCCCTGGCTGGGAAATACACTGCGGTAGTTTGCAGTGTATTTCAGTGATATTGCTAATGTAAATTTTTTCGATTGTTATCTAACAATAAAAACCCAGCTTCTATCAGAAACTGGGTTTTTATCATCTAATTAATGTAAATTATTACAAAGCAACACTCAAGAAACCGCTTTCGATTAAATAAGCTGTGTAGGTCATAAACAACTTAGAATCGATTGGCGGACAAGAAATAGAACTCCCTGCTAAGGCTTTCACAGTTGCTTCACAGCTAATTTTTGGTCTTCTAGCTTGCAGATACAAATCGGGAATGGTAAGTTGTTCTTCAGACCAGCGTTCTAGTAGAAATGGGCGCAGAGTATATAAAGGATTATCTGGTGAAGCCGCATTTTTAATTAACTCTGCTTGCCATTCATCGTAGGGTAGCATTTGCACTGGATAACCAAAAGAACTAACCCAATCAACTAATACTTTTAAAGAAACAGGGTTGGGATGTTGTAAGTGGAAAGCTTTACCTATCGATTCTTTTTGCATTGACAGATAGACAATAGCTTTACTTACATAGTCTACAGGAGACATATCCAACATATATTCCACATCTGGGAAGTAACCCATTTGTAGACAACCCTTGACCATTAAGTTGATGAAGTCGTGGGTGTTACCGATACCTGTTTGACTGTCTCCGGCGATTAATGGTGGTCTGTGGATTGTAACAGGTAAACCGCGATCGCTGGCAATTTTCACCAACTTCTCCGCTACCCATTTGGTTTGAGAGTAACCGAGAAAAATCCCTTCCCAGTGGCTAAAGTCATCATCTTCTTTGACCACCTTACCAGCGTAAACAGGTGATTCAAATACAGCCACGCTGGAAACGTAATGTACAGGCTTGACCTTGATTTGACAAGCCAATCTCAAAATCTCTTGAGTACCTAAAACGTTAGCTGTTTTCAGTGCTGAGTAGGGATAAACATAGTTCAACAAGGCACCACTGTGATAAATGGTGTCAATGTTAGTAGCCAAAGCTTGGAATAATTCTGCGCCAAGTCCCAACAAAGGTTGCGACAAATCACCAATGACGGGAATAATGCGAGGATTTAACTCATCCTGACCAATTCCGTACTGTTCCAAGTTTTTTTGCAGCTTGGTTTTACCTTCTTGCAAACTACCTGCGCGTACTAAACAATACAATTCTGCATCGGTTTGTTCTAGCAGTTCTCGAATAATGAATGCGCCTAAAAAGCCGGTGGAACCCGTCAAGAAGATTTTCTTGGGTTTATCTATAGGGGTATAAATAGCACCACCAGGATTAATTGTGGGGTCGAGAACTACTTCGGCTTGTAAATCGAGAGTGGGGATTTCAGCGATCGCATTCCCACCTGTTTGTTTTACAATCCCTGTATCCTGCACATCAGATTGTTCTACTAATTCCTCAGCTAAACGCTCTGACAAAGCTGCAATATTAGGATAGTGCCACAACAATAAAGGAGATGGTTGGAAACCCAGCAATTCCTCTAATTTACTTACCAGAGTCATCGCTTGCGCTGAGTCTAAACCGTAGTTTTCTAAATTTTCGTGAATATCAACTTCATCAGTTTCTATACCCAATAACTCAGCTAGGTGAGACACCATCCACGCTTGAATATCTGCTGCGCTATAAGACATTGTTACCTCTTGAAATTATTGACAAACTTCTGGACGATACTGAGTGTAGTAATCGGGTATTTGCAAACCTTGAATTTTTAAATTTTGGATGCGATATAAAAATGCCGCGCCCTTCATAATATGGTCAGCAACATCTACAACTCGACGATTTTGTGGTTCAGCTAAATAAGAACCACGCACCCAATCATTAAAACCGCCCATCGCCGGGCCGCACCAAATTTGATAATCAACTTCTCGACCTTTTTCACCAGCAGTTGACCAACGAGAAGATAATCCTAAATACCAACGGAAAATCAAAGCCATCTTCAACTTAGGATTATTCACAGCCTTACCCAATTTTTCAGGATTTTTCTGTGATAAATAAGCAGCCGTTCCTTCCCAAGCTTCAGCAATAGTTTTTCGGAAAACTTGTTTTTCTAACTTCTCTCTTTCTGCCGCAGGAATTTCTTCAATTGAGTTATAAGTGCGGTACAATTCATACAATTTTTGCGCGCGCATCGGGAACATCGTACCCCGTTTTAGCACTTGTACTTTTACACCCATTTCAAACATATCGCCGGCGGGAGCCATAGTGACATCAGCCATTTCCGCTTGTGCTAATAGTTTTTTAGTATGTTCACAAGCACCAGATTCAACACAAGCTTGATTAATTGAACCTGTAACTACATAAGCAGCACCCATCATAAAAGCTGCTAAGGCTGATTCGGGAGTAGCAATTCCCCCGGCTGCGCCAACTCTAATTGGTTGGGGATAATGATATTTTGCTTGAATTTCATCCCTTAAAGCTATTAGGGAAGGAAGCAAACAAATCAGGGGACGGTTATCTGTATGTCCACCAGAATCAGCTTCCACAGTAATATCATCAGCCATTGGCACTTGTTCAGCCAATCTTGCTTGTAAGTCAGTAATTAATCCTTGTTCAACTAATTCTTTTACAAGCTTAGTTGGTGCTGGCTGCATAAATTTACTCGCAACTTCCCGGCGAGAAATTTTAGCGATGACCTTATTTTTGCTTTCAATTTGATTAGCAGAATTTAAACTTAAACCAGCAACTCGGTAATAAACAATGTTGGGTGTTAAATCTAAAAATGCCGAAGCTTCTACAACCTTCACGCCATATTTTAAATATAAATCCACAGCCCGACGTTCAATCGCCATATCATTAGGACTGTGAATTAAATTAAAAGCGTAGGGTTCATTGGGTAAAGCTTGTTGAATTTGTTGAATTGCTGCTTCTATTCTTTCTGGAGGTAAACCACCTGCACCAAAAGAGCCTAAAATTTTCTCTTTTCCTAGCGCAATAACCAGTTCTTCGGAAGCGATACCACCAGCCATTGCGCCAGTCATATAGGCATATTTCACACCATAACAAGAGAGAAAGCTAGGGTCGCCTAACTGTTGTAGAGAAATTGGCGCAATTGAACTTATTAATTCTATTTGTGAAGTTGTGTTATTGTCAGCAGGATATAAATATCCTTCATTAGTAACACCAACCTTACCCCCAATTTTTACAATATAGCAATGTTTATCTAATAGGAGTAATTTATCTTTAATAGCTTGTTGCTCAAAAGATATTGTTTCTAAATTACCTTTCCAAACAAGATTGTGATTGTAATTGTAAGCGGCAAATTTTAAGCCATTATCTTGGGTGCTGAGTGGCATATCGAAGGTAGTCACAGTAGTTATCCCTCGGATTGTTCAGTATCGGATTTTTTTATCTCACGCAGAGACGCAGAGGCGCGGAGTTTGAGAGATATTTTGAGTAGCTACTAATAATTATCTTCATATATTTCTCTTCCTCTCTGTGTCTCTGCGGCTCTGCGTGAATTTTTTAAGTTTAGGAAAGGTCTAAGAATAAAGTGTTAAATCTTTATCCTTAAACCATGAGGTAACGTGCATTCAAGCTTATTCTTTAAGCAAATCTTCAGCGCAAACTAATTGCAATTGAATAATTTCACGCATCTGCTTACTAAAATCTTGCCGTGCTTGTAAAAAAGCTGTATGTGCTTGCGTTGTCCGAGCATTATTAGCATTCAGCTTTTGACAGTGAGAGGTATTTAACTCCAGCATTCTGATTAGGGTATCTAAATCTTGATTGGTAGCAGATGCTTGTGTCGGTGTGGCGATTAACTCAGAAGATTCTACTTTTTCTTCTGCTGCAAAACCGTGTTCAATGATATCTTTCATTGAAACTTCTGTATTTTGAGTCAAAATATCATTACCTAAGATTTTATGAGTATCTTGCAGCGATTTGATGATATCAATTTCATCAGGCAATGGTATATTTGAATGCAGATTTTCAGGTTGAATACCTTTGGCTTTGCCAGGTAAATCTTGGAAAAGTTTGCGGTTTTCTTCGGTCAAAATACTGGCGGTTATTGATTTACCACCGACGGTAACAGTGCGTAAGGTGGCTTTATTTTGTTTAGGCGCAGGTGTGAGATTGTAGAGTGGGGATAAATCTACAGCTACGCGATGGCTGAGAAGTTTGGCCAGTGATTTGACAATATTAGTATGGTCATCCATACCCCGGCGGTTGAGGGATACGGTGATGTGGTCTTTATCTTCGAGAATTTTATCAATCCAGCGTGAACAGACACCACCAGCACCAGCTTCGATGAAAATTCTCGCGCCGTCGTCGTGGAGGCGGTTAACTAGGCGAGGGAAGTCTAATTGTTGGCAAAGTCCGGTGGCGATGTTGCTAGCGATCGCCCCACTTTCTAGTACAATAGGCTGATATTCAGCCGCAGAATAAAAAGTAACACCTGCTAAATTCTGGGATGGTAGAGTATTTAATTTAACTAACTCCTCATACTCCGATCGCATCGTTTCACAGTGGATAACGTGATCGAAGGGAGCCACGAAAGAATTACAACCCAAGGCAGCAATGACTCGCTTACAGGCGGCTGGCTCACCAGCAATTAAGACTTCTTCCGGTGTATTAATTTGTGTGAGATAAACTTGTGGCTCGTTTTTGATAGCTTCCTGTACTTGTTCAGGACTCGCCATCAAAACGAAGTTACCCCAAAAGCTTTTATCTAAATTATCTGTGTTTGGTAAGCCCCAAAACTCGCGCACCGCATTTTTCGGCCCAGATAACCTATTTCCAAACAACGCCGAGGAGTTGAATGAGTTACTACCTTGAAAGAAATCATTCCAAACTCCTTGCGCTACCATCATGCTCGTTTCGCCCAAGCTGTAGCCAAATACATACTTCGGCTTGAGTTGAAAGTCATCACGAATAACTGTGGTGAGCAGTC
The DNA here is from genome assembly GCA_003990705.1 of Nostoc sp. HK-01. Classification (GTDB taxonomy): domain Bacteria; phylum Cyanobacteriota; class Cyanobacteriia; order Cyanobacteriales; family Nostocaceae; genus Nostoc_B. The sequence goes on along the minus strand of AP018318.1, from coordinate 6,060,316 downwards.
TGGTGAAGAACATTTCCGCTTCAAACATTGCTAAAGAATCATCTAGCAATTGCTTTTCTAGAGTCTCTATTTGTCTGAGGGATAACTTACTCAAACTTCTGGGAAATACTCTTCGTTCTACATCCGCCGCCCGCTTGTGCAGACTCTTCACCATGTGGTCGTTGAAAATTCTGGGGAACAGGCGGAAAAGATTCCGACCCATACCTACATAGGAATTCACCGCCGCCGGATACACATAAGCAATCTCACCATGCTTTCCGAGAGGCTTGGGTGTGAAATAACTACCTACAGGTGTTTGCCAGTCTGTACCTTTTTCAAATGCCGTTTTGACACCCTTACGCGCTGACTCAATTTCTTTGAGGAGTTCTTTTTTGTTCCGTCCGTTAATGGCTATAGCGTATTGCGCCTGGGGGTTGGCTTTGTATGCAGCAAAGGCTTGACTCGCACATTCGGATAAAGAAGAACTAGCTTCAATGCTCTTTTGCAAACTATCTAAAGCCGCAAAAATACTGTCTTTGTCGTTAGCTGCTATCGGGAACAGATGATATGGCATTTGCTCCAGATATCTGCTAGGGCGTTCTTCTTGAGTGGGGTCTTCCGAGATAATCACATGAGCAAAAGTACCGTCACAACCAAGACCGTTAATGGCGGCTATCCGACGGTCAGAGTCTTTACCCAAGAACCAAGGACGAGATTCTGTAGCCACATAAAAAGGACTACCTTCCCATTGTTGTGGCGTTTTCACACCAGACCAGTTAGGCGTACCGGGAATGTAGCGGTAGTAAAGACACAACGCTGTTTTGATTAAGCTGGCGATTCCCGAAGCTACTTGAGTGTGTCCGATATTGGTTTTGACGCTACCGATAGCACTGTGCAAACCATGACCTACCGATGGATATGCTTGTAATAAACCAGTGATTTCAGCTTCGTCTTCTTGGGGAATACCACTAGCGCAAACTTCTACATAGTTGACTTGAGAAGGTTGTACACCTGCGCTATGAAAGGCTTCGTTAGCTGAGTTAACAAGGGATTGTCCGATACTGATAGCATCAATGGTGGCATAAATGCGATCGCCATTCTCTTGTGCCACATCGTAGCGTTTGAGAACAACTACACCCGCACCTTCACCCACATTCCAACCGTTGGCTTTTTGGTCATAACTCAACGTATTGACACCAGTGTTAATCTTGGCTGTTTGATTGCGTAACAACACATTCTCCACACCACCAGCCAAATCAACAGCACCAACAATGGCTGCGTCTGCTTCCCCAGTCATCAGTAACATTTGCGCGACTTCCAAAGCTTTGAAAGCAGAAGTCTCTACAGCCGTGAGGGTGAAAGAAGGCCCGGTAAAGTTCCACAGTGAAGAAATACGACTCGCCATGATGTTGGCGATATAACTGAGGTATTCACCAATCTCTACTTGTTGGTGAACACTATCTTTAACGATGGTTTCTAATTGAGAAATCTTTTCTGGTGGTAGAGTTATTTCTGCCGCATTCAAACCATCTTTAACTTGCCAAGACAAATCCCATCTTTGCTGTAGTTGGTGTACAGATAACTCTGTTTCAGCCGCAATAATTACGGCAACATTACCACCTTCAGGTAGTTTCGCATCTTTGATGGCGTGTTCTGCAACCTTCAACAGCAATAACTGTTGAGGGTTCATTTTTTCAACTTCGTTGGGGGGGATTTTATAGGCTAATGTATCAATTTCAAAGTCTTTGATATATGCTCCGACGGGGGGTTTACCATCAGATAAGCCGTAGTCTTGGAGTAAATCTTTTTCTGTGTCGATACCATACCATCTTTTTTCGGGTAGAGGTATGAAATGCTGTTTACCGTCATAAATACTGCGTTCAAAAGCATCTAGGCCATTGCACTCGCCAAAGAAGGCATCCATGCCAATAATGGCAATCTTGTTTTTATTATCTTGTGTCATTACTGAGTACCTAAACAGAATTTATTAGACGGCTCGTTTCTTTTCAGCAATGAATTTAAACGAACCGCAAAGAACGCAAAGAGCGCAAAGGGAAGAAAAAACGAACCACAGAGACACGGAGAACACAGAGTTAGAGAGAAGAGAAATAACTTTGTGGACTCATGCAAAAATCTCTTTACTTTGTGTCCTTTGCGTCCTTCGCGGTTTTTTCCAAAATAATGTGAGAGTTAGTTCCACCAAACCCAAAGGCACTTAAGGCTACGCGTTTAGTTGAATTATTGTTAGGCCAAGGTGTTGTAGTTTTGACAATATTTTTAGGTGAAATCACAGTATTTTCTGCACCGATGGGTTCATCAACATTAATAGTTGGTGGAATCACACCATGATTCAGGCTGTAAATTGCTTTGGTTAAGCCCACCATCCCAGCACCTACTAACAAATGTCCGACATTTGATTTAGCAGAACCAACTAATGGTGATGCTTGATGTTCACCAAAAAAGCTTTCTACAGAATTACATTCGGTGGTATCGCCTAAGAGTGTGCCTGTAGCGTGACACTCTAAATAATCAATGTCTTTCGGGCTGAGTTGGGCTTCTTGATAAGCTCGTTCGTAAGCTAATATTTGTCCTTTAGCGTTGGGGCTTAGTAAGTGTTTGCCTCTACCATCATTAGATAGTCCGTTACCGCAAACAGTGGCGAGGATGTTATCACCATCTCTGACAGCATCACTGTAGCGTTTGAGAACTACCATACCGATTCCTTCGGAAGTAACTAAGCCGCGTGATGCTTTATCTAGGGGGCGACTAATTCCGTTTTCTGGATATCCTTGAATACCAGAAAAAAGCATTCTTAAAAATAGAGGATCTGAGCAACTAATTGCCCCAGCCAGCATTAAGTCGGCTTTGCCTGTTTGTAAGTAGTGCGATGCTAGTTTGATGGAGTAAAAGGCTGATGAACAAGCAGCATCTATACAGAAGTGAGTGCCTGATAATGAGAGAGATTGAGCGACGAGGGCGGCTGGTAAACCAGAGATCATCGCGTTGTAGGGCGATGGTTTGCTGGTTGGGGGGATGGCTGCTAGATGAAAATCTTGGTCTTGGAGAAGTTGAGCGATCGCACCATCAATTGTGCGGCGATAAATGGGGGATAATAATTGATTGGAAAGTTTTGTCGGTAGGGAGAGGGTTCCTAAAATTACGCCGCATTTGGCGAGGGCTTGTTGATTACCTAAATAGCCACTATGTTGCACTGCTTGTTTAGCTGCGTAGAGTGACCATTTAAAGGTATTATCTAAGCTATTTACTAAGGTTGATGGTAGGTTGTATTCGCTGGGGTCGAATTTAAAGTTGCGAATAAATCCACCTTGGAGGAAGTAAATTTTTTCCGGTTTGCCTTTAGCAGAGTCGTAAAATATTGTGGGATCAACGCCAATTTCGGCGAGTGTAACTTCTGAGGTTGAGCTTTTTTGGTCGGTGATATTCTGCCAAAATTGTTCGGGATTGTTCGCGTCGGGAAATAGGCAGGATATACCGATGATGGCTATTTTTTCCACTGTTGTTGTCCTTGTTGGGGTGGGCTTTTAGGATTTACGGTGTTCCCCGGAGTGGAAATTAAGAGTTTATTTTACGCAGAGGCGCAGAGGCGCGGAGAGTTGGGAAGGTGTGTTTTCCCAGAGTATTTTTTTAACGAACCGCGAAGGACGCAAAGAGCGCAAAGAAGAGGAGAGTTACAGAGAATAGAAATGAGTTTACTATTGCTATTTTAAACCCAGATAATTCTCCGCGTAACTTTGCGTTTACCTCCGCGATCCTCTGCGTTTATATGTTAATTATTTGTTCATCATTCTCATAGGCCAAATGACTGCTTTGGCTCCGAGAATGCGGGAGTAGATTTTACCTTCAAGGTCGTGGATGTAGTAGTCGGCGGTTACGCCTGTTGCTGTTTTTGCTTTAATTTCGCAGGACACGTAGAAGGGTTCATCGCAAGGTAAGGCGCGGAATTGTTCGGAGTGGGTTAGTTGTCCTGGTAAGCAAATTTCTTGATGGAAATGGTTAAGCCAAATCCATAGGGGTTGTGTGCTTAAGTCGTTGGAATATGGGTTGTGCCAGTTAACAGGAAATTGCCCTTGCTTTTGAGCAGAAATTGAAGCCCAATAGCATTCGGCGGTAATTTTTTCGGGGGTAATATTGATGACTCTGGTGATTTTTTGAAATGCTGGGCCGTGGAATAATGAGGAGCTATCTTTTTGATAAAAGTCTGTACCAGTAGCGGTGATGATGTTATCTTCGTTGAAATTGACTGATTCGTAAATGGGTGCTTCTGGCATTTTCCGCACGATTTTGATTTGGGCGCGGAAGTGATAATGAGTTTTGCCTTCGGGTGTTTTGCTTAAGATTGTGGTTTGTAATTCAACAAATTCCGATTCTTTTTTGGCGATTTCTTGAACTTCGAGAATGTGTTCGCTGACGTTGGAATTAGCGAAGGTAATTCCTTTGAGGACTTTGAATTCTTTACAACTTAAATAGCGATAGCCTGGATGTAATTCTTCACAAGCGTTAATCATCCAAGACATGGCGCAGGTTGCTGGTAATACGGGCGAACCAGCGATGACATGATCATATAAAAAGGGATTTGCTTCTAATACGATGCGGCGACGAATGCGGTAGCTTTTGAGTTCTGCATCTAAGGGTGCGGGTGGGCGAATTGTGGGACTACCAATGACAACTTGCGTAGAGTCGTGGTGAGCGGGATGCAGTTCGTTAACTAGCATTTGTGTGCCGATATCTATGGGGATGATATCAATTCCGCGTTCGGCGAAGGCTTTTTTAAGTTCTGGTGTTACCATACCGCTATCCCAGCCGCCCCAGTTGATTGCAACTACGTGACAATTGGGATGGTTTTGTTTGAATAGATGCGCTGATTTGTTGAGAATTTCGTTGGCGATCGCATAATCAGATTGCCCAATGTTCCCGTAAAATCCAGTTACGGAGGAGAACAATACTAACTGTTCTAGTTGATTGGGGTTAACGCAATCCAGTATATTTTCTAAGCCTTGAACTTTTGCGGTATAAACTTTTTCAAAGTCTTGGTCTGTTTTCTTTTCAATTAATTTATCAGCTAAGTTACCAGCACCGTGAATAATGCCTGTAATTGCGCCAGTGCGTGTAACTGTGGCTGCTAATTTTTGTTGTAATTCGGCAACATTTGTCACATCAGCACTAACATATTCAACTTTTGCACCTGTTGCTTGAATTTCTGCTATTGTCTGTTTAATTTCGCGGCTAGAAGCAATTTTGTTATATATTTTCTGCACACTCATGGGTGTCGGCTTCTCACCTTGAGCGAGAAGATTTTCCATGATGCGTTTTTTTAATGCAGCATCTTCAAAACAATCTTTGGCGAAGTCTGGTTCGTTTTCTAATATTTCGGAACGACCGAGGAGTATAAATGTGCAAGGTTGTTGTTGTGCAAGTTTTTTAACGCAGAGAGAGGTGATTCCTTTCGCACCGCCACTTACGAGAAAGACTGATGAAGAACGAACCTGAGTTGCTGTTGTCATATTTATTTTGAAGTTGAGAATTTTATGATTTAAACGAACCACAGAGATACAGAGGAATGAGAGTTTTTCTGTGCGCTCTTCTCCGCGCCTCTGCGTCTCTGCGTGAGGCTTTTACTTAATGGAAGCCTTCAACGTAACTCGCCCTTGAGAACCATAAGCGACTTCATTGATATAAAGATTCGAGTCACACAGTTCGCCAATAATATGTTCAGCCGATTTTTGTGCATCTATCGCCGGGCTTAAATCAATTGAACGAGCAAATACTTTTGGCCATTCCCATCTCAGGGTTTTGGTGAGTCCGAATAAACCACCTGCGATCGCTCCATAATTGGTGTTATGCTCTAACCCAAATGCACCATCTAAGCGCACCACTGTTAAGAAGGAACTGCGGGTGTAATTGGCGGTTTCGGTGAGGGATTTCTTCAGGTGTTTAGCTACAAAGAAGATGTGCTTAACTATCGCTTTGTCCTGTTCTACAGCCTGGGGATGGATGTGAATGAAGTTGCCAATTGTGCCAATATTAGTTGCGATCGCAGATAATTTATGTTGGAGTAATTCTTCACTCATATCTGCAAGGGTGATGCGTTCTACACCAGCAGGTAAGGGTGCTTGTTGAGCGATGATAGCTTGGGGGAAGCTTAATACTACTACTTTCCAACCGCGATCGCACAGGGTTTGTACTACGTGGGAGGTAGTGAGGGAGCCATCATCTGTGATTAAGCAGATGTGTCCCTCTGGTAAACTGAACTCTAAGCTGTCGGGTAGCGGGAGTATTTTTAGTTGCGCGGGACGACGCGCAACGTTTTCGATTACTTGGACTGGCTGGAAGTCCCAGTTAGAATCAGGCTTTTTTTTTTCACCCGCAACTAGGCGTTGCAGATACTCAACTATTTGACCGATGGTTCGTAAGTCGCCTAAATCTTCGACGTTTGGCTTGGGTAGGTTGGGGTACGTTTCTTGCATTGCTCCCAAAATTTCTACCCGTTTGATGGAGTCGATACCTAAGTCGGCTTCCATGTCCATTTCGAGTTCCAGCATCTCGACTGGGTAGCCAGTTTTATCGCTGGTAATATTTAGGAGTGTTTGGGCGATATCTGCGTAATCGGTGGTATCTTCTACAATCTCTACGACTGGAGTTTCAGCAATTACTACTGGTTCAGGTGCAGGTGCTACAGGAACTACAGGTATGGTAGTAGCGACTGGCATTTCTAGTGCTGCTGGCGCGGGTAACACTGCAACTCCGACACTAGGATTTCCCGAAGCATTAGTTTGCAGATATGTAATAATGTCGCCGATGCTGCGTTTTTCTGCTAGTTCTTCTAAGTTGGGCTTGGGTAAGTTAGGATACATTTCTTGTAATCCACCCAAGATTTCAACTCGCTTGATGGAGTCAATACCCAAGTCGGCTTCCATGTCCATCTCTAATTCGAGCATCTCGACTGGGTAGCCAGTTTTATCACTAATAATTGCTAGCAGATTTTTGTCTAAGTCGGAGACATCAACCGCAGGCGCAGCTACAACAGGTGCGCTAACTACAGCTACAGGCTGAGGTGTAGGAATTTGGACTACTGGTGCGGGTGTTTCAACTACCGGCGTGGGAGTGAAAACAACAGGTGCTTCAACTACTGGTACTGGTACAACTGGTGTTTCAATTACAGGTGTGGGTGCAACCGCTACAGGTTGAGGTGCTGGTGCAACTGGTGTTTCGATTACAGGTGTAGTTGCAACTGCTACAGGCTGAGGTGCTGGTGTAACTGGTGTTTCAACAGGTTTAGAAACATGACCGTTACCATTGCCGTTTTTCGCTACAGGCTCAACTACTGGAGTTGGTGCAACAATTTTAGTGGTTGCAGGTACGGGTGCATCGCTGACAGGGGTTGGTTCAACTGCGACACCACCAGCAATCAGCTGTGAATATTGTTGCTGAATCAGATTGAAGAAGTTTTTGGCGTATTCTACCTGTTCCAGAAGATATTGTTCATGGATGCGGAGAGTTTCACCTTGTTGGTTGTGAAACTGCATCATGCTGCGTTCTACACCTTCCATAACCACTAGCTTCAGTTGCGCTACCTCTTGGGAAGACTTGGCGTTAGCGAACAAAGCGTTTTGCTGCTGCATCAGTTGGAAGAATGCTTTAGTGTATTCCATCTGATGGTTGAGGTACTGACCGTGAGTTTGTAAGTTATCAGATTGATTCTTTTGGAATTGGGTCAGCAGGTACTCTAAGCTTTCTAGCATTCGCTGGTAATTTACCAAGTTTTCAGGTTTTGGCATATCAGATTCCTGGGCTAGTTGATTAGAAAGGATCGCAGGATTCATTTCTGGTTGTGGTTCAGTAATACTTGTTATGGAAGTAACTTCAGGTACTGGTTCTGGTTGAGTAATTTGAGTACTCACGCCTGAACTCTCTAAAACTCTTATTTCTTCTTCGTGTCCTTCGCGCCCTTTGTGGTTCGTTTTTTCTAGGACTTCTTGAACACTACTTTCTTTTACTGGCGCAGGTGCAGCAGGTAACGAAACCTTATGCCCACTCTCCAACGCTTCCTTGAAGCCGTTTCTCGTTTTCTCCGAAACGTAGTTAATCCCGTTGAGACGCACACTCAAGGTTTTCTTTTTCTCCGCCGGAGGTAGTACAGGTTGAACTTGATAGGGGTCAAGATTCTTCAACTGCATCCCAATGACGCGCATTTGTACTGCTGCTTCCCGCAGAGAACGATCGCTATTCTTCTGAGTGCTAGGATTCAATGCGATGGTAATATGAGGGCGATCGCCTAAAATATCCTTAACTAAATTAGTCAGAATTCTTTTCGGCCCGAATTCCACAAAGCAAGAACCACCAGCCGCGTAGATATTTTCAATTTCCTGTTTAAACAGCACCGAACTTGCGAGGTGAGTTTCCAGGATGCGCTGCATTCCCGTGGGGTCTTGGGGATAAGCCTTGCCAGTAACATTGCTGAAAACTGGAGTTGTTGCGGTATTGAATTTGACTGACTTAGTGGCGATCGCAAAGGATTTCTGAGCAAAAGCAATCAGAGAAGTGTGGAAAGCTGCGGAAACAGGCAAAGGTACAGCCGCATATCCCTGTTCTTGCAAAGTCTGACGCACTTTAGCGATTTCTGCGGTCGGCCCTGCCAACACCACCTGAGTCGGAGAATTGAAGTTAGCAATTGATACTTGCGGATAGTGCTTCAGTATTGGCTCGATTTTATTGATGTCTTCTTTGACAGCCAACATTGTGCCTGCGTCGTGGTCTGGGTCTTCTGGTGCAGCCATTGCTTGACCCCTAGCTTTCACCAAGAACAAGTAATCTGGCTCACTCAACACACCCGCAGCCCACAATGCTGTTAACTCGCCGAAGCTGTGTCCGGCTACGAAATCAGATTTGAAACCAGCTTTTTGCAGGATGGAATACAGACCAGCACTGAACACACCAATTGCAGGTTGAGCGTATTCTGTACGTTGCAATGCTGCAACTTGAGCGTTTTTCTCTGCTTCTTCAAAGGTTGGGCGGGGGAAGACAATTTCCGAGAGAGGCTGCAAGTTATCTTTGATTAACAAACTATCCATGAAACCATGCAAACGCTGCATCTCAGGGAAGTTCATCACTAATTCCCGACCCATTTCTAGGTATTGGGAACCTTGACCAGAGAACAGTGCAACAACTTTACCGCCTAATTCCATTCCAGAGGCGCGGTAATAAATACCTTGGGGGTGTTCCCAAGATGCGGCTGCACCTTTGAGTTTCAACCAGTCAATGCTGGTTTGTAGCAACTTGCAAGCTTCTTGCAAATTCTCAGCAACAAAGCCAACTCTCGCCGCAGTTTGGGGAATTTCTAATGATTGACTATCTTGCACCAACTGAGAAAAATGTCTCTCACCGCCTTCTGATTGCAACTTCCATAAATCTGCTTCACACTTGCTGAGTAGTTGCGCTGGGTTATCAGCAAACAGCAGGATTTCTTGAGGTGTGCTGTGTATCCGGTAGGGCTGATTCTGTCCAGCTTCGTATTCTTCTAAAACGACGTGGTAGTTTGTCCCACCAAACCCGAAGGAACTTACACCCGCACGTCTTGGTGCATCGCCTTCCGCACGAATCCAAGGTCTTGTTTCAGTATTAAGATAAAATGCCGAGTTGTTAATGTCGAGTTTGGGGTTCGGCTCAGTAATATTAATAGTTGGCGGTAAAATTTTGTGATGCAGTGCCAAAGCAGTTTTAATTAAACTTGCCGCACCCGCAGCCGCTTTGGTGTGTCCGATTTGGGATTTCACACTACCTAAAGCGATGTGCTGTCTTTTCTGGTCGTGTACCCCAAAGAAGTCTCTTAAAGAACCGAACTCGGTGGGGTCGCCAGCCATTGTCCCAGTACCGTGGGCTTCCATCAGACCGACGGTAGCAGGAGAGAAACCAGCGTCTTCATAAGCGCGGCGCAAGGCAGTTACTTGACCTTCTTTGCGAGGTGCATAAATACTCTTGTAGCGGCCATCGCTGGAAGTACCAATGCCTTTAATTACGGCATAGATCTTATCGTTGTCTCTTTCTGCATCTTCTAGACGCTTGAGAACAATCATCCCGATACCTTCACCCAGCATCATCCCATCGGACTTAGCATCGAATGGTTTGACACTCTCGCTAGGAGAAACAGCCGGGGTTTTGCTGAAGGAAATGTAAGCCATGATGGTGTTGTCGGTATCCACACCACCAGTTAGCATCATGTCAGCGCGATGTTCGATTAGTTCGCTAATAGCGAGTTTCAACGCACCGAAGGAACTAGCACAAGCCGCATCAACTACACAGTTAATTCCGCCAAAGTTCAAGCGGTTGGCAATGCGTCCAGCCACGACGTTAGCCAGCATTCCGGGGAAGGCGTTTTCATCCCACTTGACGTAAGCAGCTTTGATTTTGTCAACGATTTTTTTGGTATCTTCGTCAGACAAACCACTGCTTTTGAGAACTTTTTCCCAGATTGGATACTCTAACCGTGCAGCTAGTGGCATTCCCAACTGTTTAGCCATAGCTACACCGAGAACTACTCCAATAGTTTCGCGGCTAAACTCGCGTGACTCTCCATAACCAGCATCTTCCATTGCTTCTTTGGCAATGACCAAACTTAATAACTGCGAAACATCAGTTACTTCTAAAATGCTAGGCGGAATCCCAAATTCCATCGGGTTAAAATCAACCTCTGGAATAAAACCACCACGTTTACAATAAGTTTTATCTTCTGGGGTTCTGGGGTTGGGGTCGTAATAATCTTCTACGCTCCAGTGGGAAGAGGGTACATCAGTAATACAATCGATTTTGTTAATGATATTTTGCCAATATTCCCGCAAATTTCTGGCTTTCGCAAATAGCGAAGCCATGCCAACGATTGCTATAGGATTTTGTTGCAATTGTCTGTTAAGTTTGTTAATCGACATTGGTTTGTCTGTCGTCATCTTTTTTTCCTCTATATACCTAATCAAAGTTTTTTCACAACTGTTGATCTGGGCTTCCAACTCGGCCAAAGCAGTATCAATTGAATAAGCAGACATAGGACATAGACAGTTTTTAATTACTGTGGATTGTGAAGCTACAGTAGTCTTTGTTACCCGTCAAAAAGTATCTGTCTGTTGTGACAAGCAACTAGCTATCCTATGCGTGAAGGCTAAATGCTTTTTTCCTAACAAACACCACACAATACAAATGAAGTTTTAGAATTAAAGATGAAGCCTTTCATACTTCATACTTCACACTTTTCTTGATATTGTGGTAGCAAGTCAATAACGTTGTTGAAACTGGTAAAATAATCTTGAAGCGCGTTAGCAGCTTGACCAGTGAATTCAAGCCATTCGTAATGGTAGAAGTTTTGCGTGATTGTATCTAACTGGAACACTGGAAACTTAGGAGTAGCTATTAGGACAGAAACGCTTTTTTCTCCGAAGCTCGTTTGATTATCTAGCTTAACAGCAGCAACGTAGCTGGTATTAATGACAACGTTCTGTATCTTGATAAATGCCATAGCCAGTTTCAACGTCCAGGATAATATATTGTACGAAATTCGACCCAGAAAAGCTGACAAGTTCGTTACCGAAAGAACATCACCTCTACTTTGAATTTCATAGCGATTTGACAAAAATACTCAACATTTACAAGGTGATGGTGATGCGACTTTGTATAGTAGGTTTCTCATCTTCAAGGGCGATAATTGTGTTCTGTTTCCGTTCCGCTTTGAAGAGGTGAATTAATAAAAAGAATAGCACACTTCACACAAACTAAATCATTTCTTCAAGGGATTTTAAGAAAAAAATCTGGCTTTTGGCTGATGTCAATGTTAAACAAAATGTGCCATACAAGTATATTTGATAACTCATATTTAGTAATGAATAATTTGTGCGATCGCACTTTCTATCCCAGCTACAGCTTAATTTATTAGCTATTCTCAAAATCAAGGTACTTAGTAGAAAATTATTAAACAAATACATCAGCATATATCTCGTTATTTCAACAGAACATCATAATCTGAGCTAACTTTTTGATGAATTTCAAAAATAAGGCAAAAACTAACACCAAGAAGTTATGAATCAAGCAAATATTAAATATTTGGAAAGTACAGCATAAACAATCTATTGATGACATTTCACGGATTGCAAACATTTAAAGGCTTGTAATGAATATCTGCCAAAAATGTTACATAAGAAGAGATATTCAGATCCTCGACCTCTTTTAAAAGTCTGGAATTTAACTTCTCACAAATGATGTTATTTCTGGAATTAAACGCTCAACATTTTTTTTGCTGGCTTGCTAGTCCATTGCTGCCAACGCATTACGCCGCGACTGACTAATGACGGGGTTTCATCGCCGATAAAACAGATGCGTCCCAATCTTTCGCAAGCAATCAAGATTTCACCATGTCCCATAAACGGAGCAATCACAAAATTATTGGAACTGGTGTAGAAATTGATTAAGTAATTCACAATACCTTCAACACCTTCGATGTGAATTGGTGATTGTGGTTTAGCAATTGGATGATGAGAAAAAATGCCTATATAAAGGTTATTTACTAACAACTCATATTGAAATGGCATTTTGTTATTTTTGTAAAAGTCGTAAATTTGTCCTTCAGAACGGAGGACAGCCACAACTCTGGCTTCGTCTACTAAATAATTATGTTGCCATGTAGAGGATACAGTAGCGATCGCCAGTGCTGCATCTGAAGGTAACAGATTGCGAAACTGTGAAGTGTAAGTATCGCCACAATAAACTAAATGTCTCCCTAGCATCCATTCTTCACCAACCTTAATCACAGGTTCTAAATTAGCTTTTGGCTGCTCAATTACTTGTTCTACCTGGCGTTGCACCTTTTTCATCGCCAATTTTGCTTCTCGCTCCGCCATAGCACTTTTAAAAGCTAATATCTGTAACTCTTTTTGCTTTCTTGTGGCTTCTGCAATTAATTGAGTTTGCTGGGCTGTAGTTTGTTTATCTCCCTGCTGTTGGGCTAACTCCACAGCCTTTTGTGCTGTTTCGGCTAAGGTGCGCTCTTCACTCCCAGCCCTAGCGATTTTCAGTAATATCGTGGGACTATCAGCTAGAGGTGTACCCTTAATCATCTCTTTGACATCTGGATGGATACTTTTCGCAATTTGTTTCCCATGCTGAAAAGTTCGTTCAGAGTAGCCAACTTCTTTAGCTAACTCAATAGTTCTTTTGGGAGGTGGTGAAATCATTTCACCAGCTTTGAAAGTATGCTGGTTATCTCCCGGTTTCGCTCGCAGTCCCATACGTTCTAAAATTTGGTCGCGTTCTAACCACAGTTCCGAACGTTCTAAGGGTTCTAGCTCATTACGAATCAAGTTTTCGTCAATTTCCGCCAGCCGCGCTTGGTCAGCGTCTTGATAGTTAACAACATTACATTCAATAGCTTCTAGCCCCAAAAGCTTACAAGCTGTGAGCCGATGTAACCCAGCAATCAAGTTCAAATTCTGATCTACCGTGATGGGGTTTAATAAGCCATTCGCCTTAATGGAGTCTTTTAACTCATTAACTTTATTAGCATTGACAGGACGGCGGTTAGAACCTATATGAATTTGATTTACAGAAATTGCAGGCATAATTACTGTTTTTATATAACTTCAGTTAAAACACCCAAGATAACACGCAAAATCAAGATGCAACATTTTAGTGAGTGAAAACTGCAAGTTTTGTTCCTGAAATCTAAGAAAGGTAATGAATATTACAAAATTGAAGTGATAGGTAACAGGTAAAAGAATAACTATTGTGTTGATATCCTTACTTAATGAGTGAGTTTAAACATGAGATTTTATTGTGTTTAACACATAAAGTGTATTAAACACAACACATTGTTAGTAATAAAAAATATCATACCTATTGCTGTTACCTGTAACTTATAACCTCTCACCTTCCTGATAGTCATTAAAAGCTAACTTAAGCAATGTCAATTGGTTGACAAGATTAAAGTGCTTTGCAATAATTGGACACAGTTTATCCAGTTTTCCTAAACGCTTCATTTGAGTAAATTTAAATTTTTTGGTTAGCACTATCGTATTTTAGAATACTGGATTTGATGAGAAATTAGGATAAAACTGAGAAAGATTTAGAGTCACGCCTGCTGTAATTTCTCCGCAAAATTAGTAATTAATAGTGGTGTAAAGGCGTACAACAATTTACCGAAAACTAACTAGTAACAGGCTGAAGTATTATCCTTCAAACTTCAGCTTTGATAATGCGATCGCTGAAATTATAGCCATTTAGGCACTTTCCTGGCATAGCACAATTGGAATAAAAATATGGCACTAAGAAAATACAGCCAGTTGTTTACAAAACCCCTAAGTCGGTGGCAAATAATGTTAGCAGCTTCTCTCACTATCGCTGCTGCTGGGCTAGGAACTTTTTACAGTGTTGCACCAAAATTTTCTCGTGTTCCCCTGCAAACAACTCAAGCAAATCCACCAAAACCTGTACCTGTTAAACTTGCAATCACAGCTTTAGGACGTTTGCAGCCAGAAGGTAAAGTTACTTATTTATCTGCACCAAATTCCATCAACGGTGTGCGTGTTGAAAAACTGTTGGTGAAAGAAGGTGATGAAGTTAAAGCAGGACAAGTATTAGCGTATTTGGAAGATTATGCTCGTGCTACAGCAGCTTTGCAACAGTCTTTAGATAAATTGCAAGTTGCCAAAGCTAAATTAGCACAGGTAAAAGCTGGTGCTAAATCTGGAGATATCGACGCACAAAAAGCAACCATTGCGAATTTAGAGTCACAACTAAAAGGAGAAGTTGCGACTCAACAGGCAACAATTAACCGTATTCAAGCTCAAGTAAACAACGCTCAAACCGAGAACGATCGCTATCAGCAATTATACAAACAAGGTGCGATCGCTGCTTCTGTTGCCGACAGTAAAGCTTTACAACTTAAGACAACTCAAGAGCAACTAACAGAAGCTAAAGCTGCGCTTATCCGTACACAAAATACTCTAAAAGACCAACAAACAGAAGCTAAAGCCAGACTCAAAAGTATCAGTGAAGTACGTTCTGTAGATGTTGATGCAGCCCAAACGGAAGTTAAAAGTGCTGTGACTGCAATTAAACAAGCTAAAGCTGACCAAGACTTAACTTACATTAAAGCTCCCATTGACGGTAAAATCCTCAAAATTCACGCAAAAACAGGTGAAGTTATCAACACCGCAGGTTTTGCAGAAATCGGGAAGATATCGCAAATGTATGTAGTTGCAGAAGTCTATCAAACCGATATTCAAAATGTACGTGTAGGTCAAAAAGCCAGCATTAGCAGTGCTGCATTTGCTGGAAAATTACAGGGAACTGTCAAAGAAATTGGTTGGCAAGTTGATAAACAAAGCATCTTTAGTCTTAACCCCAGATCTGATACAGACCGCAGAATTATTGAAGTAAAAATATCCATTGATAACCCCGCAGATAGTCAAAGAGTAGCGCGTTTGACTAACTTGCAAGTGGATGTCGCTATTCAAATATAGTCAAGAGTCAAAAGTCAATGGTCAAAAGTTAGAAGAAAAAATAATGAATCACTAATGACCAATGACAAATGATAAATAACAAATAACCCGTGAATCCATGAATTTTAAGATTCCTTTAGCGTGGCTACAGTTAGCCCAACAAAAGATTCGTTTTGTTGTTGCTGTAGCTGGAATTGCTTTTATTGTGCTGTTGATGTTTGTCCAGCTAGGCTTTCAAGATGCACTATATTCTAGCGCTACCGCAGTGCATCAAGGCTTACGCGGAGATTTATTTTTAGTTAGTTCACAATATAAGTCTTTGACATCTAGCCAAAGCTTTTCTCGAACTCGTTTGTATCAATCTTTGGGGTTTGAAGGCGTTGAATCTGTTAGCCCCATGTATTTACAATTTGCTAAGTTAAAAAATCCTGCTACTGGTGAGAAATATTCCATATACGTGATTGGCTTTGACCCAGGAAATCCTGTGATGAATATCCCAGAGATTGAGCAAAATTTGGACAAACTGAAAATTCCTGATGTCATGCTATTTGACCGGAATTCTCGACCAGAGTTTGGGCCAATTGCTGCCAAATTTGACCAGGGAGATACTGAACAGACAATTGAAATATTTCCCTTTGATGGCCCCATTGGCTACAACGTGCGAGTAGGTGGATTATTTAGCTTAGGCCCTTCCTTTGGTGTAGATGGTAACTTAATTGTCAGCGACTCAACTTTTCTGCGGATAAATCCGAATACTCGTCCAGCAGAAAAAATCGATATAGGCGTGATTACCTTGAAGCCTAACGCTGATAAAGAAAAAGTTTTAGAAAATTTGCAAGCCAATTTACCTAATGATGTCCTGGTGTTTACGCGTCAAGGCTTTATCAATTTTGAGAAACAATATTGGGCTGACAGAACACCCATTGGTTTCATTCTTAACTTAATGTTGACGATGGCTTCTGTTGTCGGTGTAGTTATTGTTTACCAAATTCTCTACAGTAATATTGCAACTCAATTTATTGCGTATGCAACTTTAAAAGCCATTGGCTATCCAAATTCTTATTTGTTAAATGTTGTCTTTCAACAAGCTTTAATCTTGGCAATTGCTTCATATATACCAGGATTTTTGACTTCTATAATTTTGTACGACTTTGCGATGGAAGCGACAAAATTACCCATTATGATGACAGCAAATAATGCCCTGATTGTATTTATTTCAGCAGTTTTAATGTGTATTACTTCTGGCGCACTTGCAATTAACAAATTACGTTCTGCTGACCCGGCAGATATTTTCTAAAAAGTGTGAAGGATGAAGTATGAAAGAATGTTCATCCTTTAGCATTCAACCTTCTATCTAAAAATCAAACTTTAGTAAGATAATAACTCCTGATGAACTTACAAAACACAACCCTGCTAATTACTGGGATTGACGATTTTATTGGCTTGCGTGCAGCCGAGTTAGCCATAGCGCAGGGAATGAAGGTACGCGGACTACAAAGTTCAAGCGATCGCACCATAGCCCAAAATTTAGGTGTAGAGGTTATCGTTGGTAGTATTACTGACCCTAAAATTGCCCAAAAAGCTTGTCAGGGAGTAGATATCGTTCTCCACACTGCCCAACTTACCCAAGAAGCTGGCCCCATCAAAGAATTTCGGGAAATCAATGTCAGCGGTACCATCAATATGGCCAAAGCTGCTAAAGGTGCTGGAGTAAAAACTTTCCTTCACCTCTCCAGCGTAATGGTCTATGGCTTTGATTATCCCAATAACATCACTGAGTCTGACCGTTTATCTGGCGACAATAATCCTTACTGTCAAAGCAAAATCGAAGCAGAAGCAGAACTCTTACCCCTAAATTCTCCACCAGACTTCGGTGTGATAGTGATTCGTGCTGGTGATGTCTATGGCCCTGGATGTATCCCTTGGATAGTCAGACCATTATTGATGATGCGACAAAAGCTATTCGCTTATGCTAACGATGGTAAAGGAGTTATCAATCATCTATATATAGATAATCTGATTGATGCCATGTTCTTGGCTATCCAAAAAGAAGCTTACGGTGAAGTTTTTAATATTACCGACGGTCAAGAAACTTCCTGGAAAGAGTATTTTATGCGCTTGGCTGCAACCGAAGGGTTACAGGCTCCTATGTCTGTTGCCAAAGATGAAATAAAACTATTTCTCAAAATTCGCAGCCAAGGACAAAAACTATTCCGTAAAAAAGCTGATATTCTGCCAGAATCAGTTGATTTTATGACTCGTCCCTACGCTTATTCTATTACCAAAGCCCAAACTTTATTGGATTACAAACCAAAAATTGATTTAGAAGAAGGCTTACGTAAAACATCAGCATGGGTGCAAAAAACTGACATCCAGCAACTAGTAAAATAGCTTTGAGGATATTACTTTATAGCTATTTTATCCAAAGTTTATCCAGAAATAATTAATCGCAGATGCACCCAGATAAATTGGAACTCATTCTCTGCGTGACTCCCTTCGGGTTCGCCAGTCCCCCAGACGCTCCTGCGTCGCTAACGCTGCGCTAACGTGACGGAGACCGCCAAGACGGGGGCTGGTCTCACTGCGTTAAACTCAGCGATACTTTGCGTTTAAAACAACCAACATTACTCTTGAATGAATCATCATGCGTAAAATTGCACGTTGGTCTTACTTTCTCATTTCTTCTGTAGTCAGCATTTATTGTATTAAACCAGTTACCGCAGAACAAACCGCTACTTTAACCATTGCAGTTAACAATATTCGTCACCAAAAAGGTGATATTTGCTTTCGGATTTACGCCGGGGAAAAAGGATTTCCTATGAGTAACAAAAGTGAAGTACAAAGCGGCTGTACTAAAATTACAGGCACTTCTGTAATTAAGAAATTCCCAGGTTTAAAACATGGCACTTATGCTGTTGCTATTGTTGACGATCAAAATGGCGATCGCAAACTCAATACAGACTTCTTTGGTATCCCCAAAGAAGGCTTTGGTATTTCAAAAAATCCTACTGTTTCTGTTCAAACAGGTACACCAAAATTTCGTGATGCCAGTTTTTTAGTTAATAAAAATACCAGCATCAATATCGTCATGAAATACTCTCTAGACCCATAAAGAAGAATTTATGCCAATTCTCTAAATCCAGGCAATGGATAATTCTCCCCCTGCCCCTCTGCTGCCTATATGTAGCTATATTTTGGGGAATTGGTATTACTTCGCCCACACCCTTTGCACCCTTATACCCCTTCCCACTAATTACATGGAAGCATTGACGATATTTCTGTCTAAGTCTTTGCTGGGTTGGCTGGCTATTCAGGTGTGTCTAGCACTTGTATTTTTGTTGTACTTGCACCTCAGCCGAAAAAACTCATTACCAGATGAACAGCTACCCAAAACGGCGGTGATTCTTTGTTTACGTGGAGCCGATCCGTTTTTATCTGAATGTTTGCGATCGCTTCTAACTCAAAATTATCCACAATACAATTTAAAGCTAGTAGTCGATAGTCAAACAGACCCAGCATGGCAAGTTGCACAAGATACTATTCATCAGCTAGGCGCAACTAACGTTGAAATCAACTATTTAAGGGTAATTCGTCACAATTGCAGCCTGAAGTGCAGCGCCCTTTTGCAAGTTTTTGCCGAATTAGATGATGCGTACGAAGTGGTAGCTTTCGTCGATGCTGATACAATAGTTCATCCTAACTGGTTGCGAGAATTAGTCAGCCCTCTGGCAAATCCCAAGGTAGGGGCGACAACTGGTAATCGTTGGTATGTCCCAACTGGTAAGTATTGGGGTTCTGTAGTTCGTTACTCAGGTAATGTATCTACAGTTGTGCAGATGTTCTTATTTGGCATTCCTTGGGGTGGTACTTTAGCAATCAAAACAAAAGTACTGCGCCACACAGGAATGCTAGATATGTGGGGAAAAGTTTTGAATGAAGACTTGATGATGCACAAAGTTCTCAAAAAACACGGGATGCAAATCAAGTTTGTGCCTTCTTTGATGATGCTCAATCGTGAAGAGTCTGATTTGTTAGGCTTAATCGATCATCTCAAGCGGCTATTTTTATACTCTCGACTTTATCATCCTCAATGGATAGCTATAGTTGGTGATGTCATTTCTAGCATTTTATTTCCAACTATCACCATTGTTTTATTACTAGTGTCGTTGTGGGGTGAACAATGGCAAACAGCAGCTTTATTATTTCGCGCTTATAGCATCTATACTCTGGGACTACTCTTACTCATGCTGACATTAGAGATAGGAGTTAAACCAGTGATTTTAGCTCAAGGTCAGTCTGTGACCAAATTATCAGTTGGCACAATCTTAAAAATGTTGCTTGCTATTCCATTAACACAATGGGTATATGGTTTAGCATTACTTTCTTCTTTATTGAGATCAACAATTAAATGGCGGGGCGCGATTTACCGAGTCCAAGGCCCTTGGAATATCCGGTTAGTGGAATACCAGGCTTATGATTTTTTGGATCAACCAATAGATAGCAAAATATCTTTGTGAGTTGAGACGTAATAGAGGTTAAGGGTTAAAACCTAGAGCATAAAGCATTCGTGAATAACCAGATCCCCAACTTATTAAAAAAGTCGAGGATCTGAAGCCCATTTTATTTTTTGGATATTCCTGACTAAATAGTTGATGGCTTTTTATGGAATCAATCCAAAATCTACAATCTGAAATTATCTGACAAACTCTGTGTAAATCCTGCGTCAATTGACTGTTTAGTTTACTGAGTCAAAAGAGCTATTTATAGCTCATCTTTCCGATGCAATTACGTAGAGTTTATCAAAAATGAATGAGTTGATCATATTCCTGTCTAGATGCTTATTAATTTGGTTAGCTATTCAGGTGTGTTCAGTGTTGGCGTTGTTGTGGTCTTTAACTTCACGACCACAACAACCATTACTAGATGAGGAACTTCCAAAAACGGCAGTGATTCTTTGTCTGCGTGGTGCTGATCCATTTTTACCTAATTGCTTGCGATCGCTACTTCATCAGAATTATCCTCAATATAATTTGAAGTTGGTTGTTGATAGCGTCCAAGATCCTGCATGGCAAATAGCTCACGACACTATCAATGAACTAGGTGCAACTAACGTTGAAATCAAGCCACTCCAAATAGTCCGGAATAGTTGCAGTCTCAAATGTAGTTCTCTCATCCAAGCTATCTCAGAACTAGATGAGTCATACAAGGTAGTGGCTTTAGTTGATGCTGATACTGTAGTGCATCCCAATTGGTTGCGGGAATTAGTTACCCCTCTCCATAACCCTAAAATAGGCGCAACAACAGGTAATCGTTGGTATATCCCAACAGGTAGATATTGGGGTACTTTAGTGCGCTATATCTGGAATGTCTCTGCACTTGTGCAAATGTTTCTCTATGGCATTCCTTGGGGTGGAACTTTAGCTATCAAAACCTCTGTAATCCAGCAAACAGGACTGCTCGATAAATGGGGTAAAGCCTTTGGCGAAGATACGATGATTCGTAGTGTCTTGAGTAAGCATAAACTGCAAGTCAAATTTGTGCCTGCTTTAATTATGTTGAATCGGGAAGAGTGCGATTTACCAAGTTTAAGATACTGGTTTCAACGTCAATTGCTATCTTCTCGCTTATATCATCCTTTGTGGATAGCTGTAGCTACAGATGTGATTTTCACAATTTTGCTACCTAATCTTTTGTTGGTAGTGTTTTTAGTTGCTTTATTGATTGGAGATGGAGATAGTGCGAATTTAGCTCTGAGTTGGTATGTGATTTATATGTTGGCTTTAGTTATGCTCATCCTCTTTTTAGAGTTGAGTGTACAGCCAGAAATTCGCGCTCAAGGTCAACAGGTAACAAGACTATCAGCAGCTGTGATTAGCAAAATTGCGATCGCCTTGCCTTTCACACAATGGATTTATGGGTTAGCAATGTTAGCATCCTTGCAGATGCCAACAGTCCATTGGCGTGGTGTGACCTATAAAGTTCAAGGCCCTTGGAATATCCGCCTTGTAGAATATCGCCCTTATCAGAGCATAGATCAACCCAGCGATCGCAAAGTTTCTCTCTAAAGAAGAATTCAACAGTCAGAATTCTGCATTTAGAATTAACTCATGGAATCTCCACAGCAATGCGTAAATCCTCAAATTCCAGTTTTTTAGTGTGAGTCATCTGACTGATTAAGCTCTCAGAAAAAATTAACAAACTAACTAAAATCATGCAAAAGCAACAGCTACGCATTGCGCTGTTTACAGGATTGTACCCTCCTTTCTTGACAGGAGTTTCCGTTGCAGTCCATCAAAGAGTTCGCTGGTTGCTACAACAAGGACATCAAGTTTTACTTGTCCATCCAGAAATCAACGATAAGTATCCTAAAAATGTGAGCGATCGCCCCATGCCTGGGCTAGATGAGTTAAAAGCTTTTCCGGCTTTTTCTTCCTACACATTTCCCACAGAGCCGTTAATCTTTTATAAATCTCTACCCCAACCACTAAACTATCGTCATTGGAGTGATACTAAACTACTAGCAGAATTTCAACCCGATATTATTGTGGTTGAAGAAGCCGCACAAATGCGGGGATTATATTCAGGCTTTTTACAAGGTTATGGTCGTCCTGTGGGTGTGGAATATGCGAAACAAACTCATACTCCCATCATTTCAGTTTTCCATACAGATATTGTTGCCTATATCAAATATTATTTAGGTAATCAATTATTTAGCTTGATTAGTCTGATTATTCCATTTCTCACACAGCAGTTTAGTGAAGCTTATGATGTCAATTTATTCCCTTCTAGGGAACTGCTGAATAAGTACAAAAATCTCAAATGCCAACGTAGTGAATATATTCCTTATCAAGGAATTGATAGCGAAAAATTTCACCCCCAAAACATTATTCATAACCCAATTCCCGAAGATAGTCGACCAACATTGTTGTTTGTCGGACGTGTTACTGCCGAAAAGAATGTCACTCACCTGATAGATGCCTTTCCACTGATTGCAGCGAAAGTTCCTGATGTGCATTTAGTCATTATCGGTAGCGGCCCTCTAGATCAAGAAATCCGCCGACGTGCAGAAAAGTTTCCTAATGGAATTACTGTATGGGGAGAATCTCACGGAACAGAACTGTTAGGTTGGTTTGCACGCGCTGATATATTTGTGAACCCCTCCGTTACCGAGAACTTCTGTACAACTAATATGGAAGCTCTAGCATCAGGCACTCCTTTAGTTGCAGCCAACGCTGGCGGGAACTCAGAACAGGTTTTTCCCGGAATTAATGGTTTTTTAAGTGAACCTAATAACCCTATAGATTTGGCTCATCAAGTAATTGCCATTCTGACAAATCCTGAACTCAAAACCGCAATGACCAGCCAAGCACGTTCCTCAATTCAGGAATTTGATTGGTCGGCAGGTATGCAGAAATTTGAAACCAAACTGTATGAATTGGTGCAATCATCACAACCACTAGAAACTACAACTGTGGGATAACTTGACCGGAGATGATGAGCGATCGCCCAAGTTAGCTAAAAATTACAGCAATCCCAAATCATCAGGACTTATGCAGAACAATAGTGTGTGCGTAAGTCCTAATCTTCAAGGGGCGACAAGCCAGTTAAAGAGCTTGCTGTATAAGCTTCATAGCCCTTAAACCTCGCTGATAATATGCTTGCTTATTGCGACTGAAACCGGCCAGTTCCTCGACCCATGCTTGACACTCATGCCAAGCAACTATCCAATTTTGACCATATAAACCTATCCAGAAATTACTGTGACGTTTCTCATTTCTATTTTTTTCTTGGCTACGACAAATATATGATTCTTGTTTTTGAAATTTAGTCCTTTGTCCATGTAACCAAGCACTGGTCATAGCTAAAGCAATTAAGAATATTAAACGTACAAGTCTATCAGGATTAGCTTGAGAACTTTCCAAATTGTAACCGCCAGTTTTACAATCTTTGAACATGGCTTCAATCCCAAAGCGTTGAGTATATATTTTGAGGGCAGTATTTAAATCAGGCAAATTAGTTAATAAATACCAAGCTTCCTTTTCTTGTTTACTTCTATACTTTCTTTTCCAGTAGACTGCTAAATTAAACCGACCAAAACCTTTTTTCTGAGTCAACTTAACATTGGGATAAAATTGACGAATACCAGGGTAAATCTCAATGCTACTTAAAGACTGAAATTTTTGTCTTTTTTCTTGAAAAGTCGTATCCTTTTTTTGACGAAATACAAAACTCTGGTTCTGCTTGTGGAGCCAATGCGCCAGTTCTACGCTATGAAATTCTCTATCCCCGATAATCACTAATTTATACTTTTTTAATAAACGGATTACTGGGCGGAATACTTTTTGCTGTTCTTCTAAGTTACTGCTACCATCTTTTTCTAATAAGCACCAATATATTGGCCATGCTCTTTTTTGGTAAATCACACTTACCATCAATATATTATTTTCTTTCCACTGTGTTCTATCCATCGCAATTGTTAACTGTGACCCTACTTTAAAATTTTGGTTAATTATTGCTTCAATGATAGGGAACCACAACAAGACTACACTCAAAGCATTTAGTGTTAAAAACCTTTGTAAATGCCGCCTACGACTATTTTGTTGTATAGGTAAAGGTAGTGTTGCTGCTAATCTTTCTATCCTGACCTGTTTCTGATTTTGTAACAACCACACCAACATCTTCAGAGTGATTAGCTGTGCTTTATTTAGGTATTTTTCTAAGAAGTTTTGGTAGAATGATGCCAGCATTATGACGACGGTCTTGGTCAAATTACGAGACCGTTCTTTTTTACCACGAAACTGATCTCCACAGAAGAGTCTACTACCCCTATACAGTTCATTCTCAATAAGCATCTAATTTTTTCAAGGAGTCTGTGCCTCCCAAACCTTTATCTGTCCTGATTTAGAGGCGATTGTCGCCCCTTGAAGTCCTAATCTTTATGGCTATAGCTATACTTACGAACGCATGGCCTTATTCTGCCTAATTTTGTCCGGAGCATTGAAGCAAAAGAAAGTGCAGTAACATTGATTTACTCAATCGTTGGAGCAAGAGCGATCGCTAAAATCGATGATTTATTATCTCGTGGCGTAAGTCCTAGTTAATATACAAATATGCTCATACTTGATGTTCGAGAATCAATCAGTAGACTCTAAGTATATTAATTTTAGGTATTTATATGTTTTTAGTAACAGGAGCAACGGGAGGAATCGGTCGTCGTGTTGTGCGACTGCTACGCCAGCAAGAACAATGCGTGAGGGCGTTTGTGCGTCTCACCTCGCGTTATAGCGAGTTAGAACACCGAGGTGCAGAAATCTTCATTGGTGATTTACGCGAAGCAAGAGATATAGAAAAAGCTACTCAAGGTGTCAAATATATTATCAGCGCTCACGGTTCTGGTGGTGATGCTTTATCCCTTGACTATCGCGCCAATATCGAACTAATTGACCAAGCAAAAGCAAATCAAGTCGAGCATTTTGTCTTTGTTTCTGTCTTGGGAGTTGATCGCGGTTATGAAGATGCACCTGTATTTAAAGCTAAACGGGCAGTAGAACAATATTTGGTAGATAGTGGCTTAAATTACACAATTTTCCGCCCATCTGGACTAGCATCAAATTTGCTGCCGCTGGCGGAACAGTTTCGAGACACAGGGTTATATTTACTAATTGGCGATCGCCAAAACCGTAGCTCCATTGTCAGTACAGACGATTTGGCAAGAATGATAGTAGATTCTGTAAAAGTTGCAGAGGCGCGTAACCAAATATTGCCAGTTGGGGGGCCAGAAATTTTGCAACGAGAAGATATTCCGCGCATATTTGGGCGGATTTTTAACAAACCGCCAATAGTCATTAACCCGCCAGTATTTATACTTGATGGATTAAGAAATGTTATCGGTTTGTTAAATCCGCAAACACAAAAAGCTTTGGGGACTTATCAAACATTGCTATCTAATGAATTTTTCTGTAAAAAAGAGGAAATAGCCAACTTAGAGAGAATTTTCAATTTTCCCTTAGAAACTTTAGAAAGTTTTTTACGACGCTATTTAGCAGTTTGAAGTGAATATCAGTCCTGAGTCATGAGCATCCGGAAATATGGCTAATGACTCAGGACAAATGACAAAGAACCAATAACATGAAGATTTTATGACCTCTCCCCTAGTTGCTAATGCTGCTCAAGCGCGTCAGACAAAACAGCGATTCGCTAAACCAGAGGATCAACTGTCTTATGAATTAGGTAAGGCAGTTCAAGAATTGCCACCGCTTTATACAAGATTGTTAGCAGGGACTATCAGTGTAGCTTTATTTGGGACGATCACCTGGGCGCATTTCTCCGAAATTGACGAAGTGGCGATCGCCCAAGGAGAACTCATTGCTTCGACTCAAGTTAGACCAGTGACATCTTTAGGGAATGGCATGATTCTAGCGGTGAAAGTCAGAGAAGGCGATCGCGTGACTAAAAATCAAGTGTTAATTCAACGCGACCCCGATTTCCAAAAAACAGACGTAAACCGCCTTTCAGAATCTACCAAGTTAATTAAGGATGACTTAGACCGTTTGGATGTAGAACGCATCGGCGGTAAAAGTACTGGTGAAAAACTCCAAGATGAACTTTTAACTGCGCGTTTAGGTGATTATCAAGCCCGCCAAGCAGCCACAGAAGCCGAAGCAAATCGCCAACGCGCCCTTCTTGACCAAGCAAAAGTGCGCTTGGCTCGCTTGCGAGAAAATTTGGATACAGCCAAAAGTTCCTTAGTCAATTCCCAAGCCAACTTAGCTAATGCTAAAAGTATCCGCGAAAGAGTCAAAGAAGCATTAGCGATCGCTCAAAATAGAGAAGAAAAACTCCGCACCTTGATTACTCCTGGTGCTGTCCCCAGAGTTGATTACTTAGAAGCTCAAGAACGATTAAATCGTGCGAATACCGATGTCACCAGATCAGAAGATGAAGTGACTAACGCCAACAATAAAGTTGCCGAAGCGCAAGATCGAGTCTTATCTTTAGCAAAAGATATTGCAGCTCAAGGCCAAGAAATTCGCCAAGCAGAACAAGCTTTTCAAGCCGCGCGGAATCAAGTACAACGATTATCATCTGAGCGTCAAAGCGAAATTTTGACTCAAATGAATAAGCGTAAAGAAGAATTAACCACCGTCTCCGGTCAATTAGCCCAAGCGAAAAAGCAACAAGAAGGAGAAACCATCAAAGCTCCAGTTGCTGGCACAATCTATAGAATTAAGGCAACCAAAGGCCCCGTACAATCAGGGGAAGAATTACTATCTATCTTGCCGGATGGAGAAGAATTACAACTAGAGGTGAAAGTTCTCAACCGCGATATTGGTTTCATTCGTCCAGGGATGAAGGTAAAAATAAAAATGACTACTTTTCCTTTCCAGGAATTCGGTACTATTGCTGGCACAGTAGCACAAGTTAGCCCAAATGCCGTAGTTGATAAAGAATTAGGGTTAGTTTTCCCCACCAGAGTTCAAATGAATCAACATTCCCTAAATGTGCGGGGTAAAGAAGTAGTATTTACTCCGGGTATGGTTGCTACGGGAGAAATTGTCACTCGCAAGAAATCAATTTTAACTTTCATTGTCGAACCTGTAACTCGCAGATTTAGCGAAGCTTTTTCTGTCAGGTAAGACAATTTTGGATTGTAAAAATCGAGAGGCTCAGATCCCCGACTTTTTAAAAAAGTCGGGGATCTTGTTATCCAAAAATAATTTATATAGCGGTAGTCAGATATGTTAGGACAACTTGAAAGCTTGAATGCCATGAATAGTAAGACTTTTCCTTCTGCCTCCTGCCATAACTGTTAATCCCAAACTTTGCACAAGGCCGCCAATTGGTCGCGGTATTCAATCCGAACTACCCAATCTTCTAGCCATACTGCCATTCCTAAATATGCTCCAGCAAAAGCACCTGCTAAACAAGCAATGGAATCAGAATCACCAGATGTGAGTGCAGCACGTCGCAAAGCCGCTAAAGGTGCCTCTGGAAATAACAAAAAGCATAATAGACCTGTAGCTAAGGCTTCTTCTGCCACCCAACCTTCACCTATGGCTAAACAGGGGTCAATGTCGCGGTTGGGGTTGACTAATGCTGCATCAAGACGGTCGAGTACTGCTAAACACTCATCCCAGCCACGACTAATAAATTCTTCTGGTGTCTGAATGCCTGGACGTTGCCATAAATAATCCAGCCAATCAGCATGATAAACCGATCGCTGAGTTAGAGCATAGTTGCGTAATTGAGTCGGCAATTTTTGTGGTTCGCCACCCTTGACAAGATAAGTAATTGCTGCTGCGGTTAAATCTGAAGCAGCGAGGGCAGTAGGATGACCATGAGTTAATGCTGCTTGAAATTGAGCAACTGCCGCACGCGTTTTATCATCTGTGGGCAACAAACCTACAGGCACAACACGCATATTTGCACCACAGCCTTTGGAGTTGGGTCTAGTTGCTTGTTGCCAAGGCAGACCTGATTCCAAATATTCACAAGCCTGTAAGCAAGTCATCCCAGGAGCGCGATTATTGTCTGGACTGTGTAACCACTCAACAAAAGTACGTCTGAGAACAGGTTCTAAATTAGGCAAACTCAAGTTTGCGACACCAACCTCAATCAGGGCTTGCCCTACTGCTAATGTCATTTGTGTGTCATCTGTAACGCGTGCAGGATTACCAACAATTTCTTGCGGCCCATTTGGCGGAAAGCGACGACAAATTTCTTTCACATTTAAAAATTCTGTAGCAGCGCCCAAGGCATCACCAAAGGCTAACCCAAATAAACATCCAGAGGCACGACGCATAAATAGTTTTTTAATTACATTTTTAATACACAAACGCTACAAAATCTACCCTTGAGTAAGTGTAAGTATCCGCGTTTTAACTGAATTTATCAAGCACAGACTCCTTTTATAGCTAATTTATTCTCTATATCTCTGGAGTTAATGTTGTTTAAAGACGGCAAACACCACATGGTGATTACGGTTCACCCTAATTACTCAATGTATTAATTCTCATAAATTAGACGAAGTGAAAGCAAATTAATCCATGAACCAACTAAACAAAACTTTAAAATTAACCGTCCCAGATAAGGTTCGGGAAACCACCCTTCATGGACTGGCTATACAAGCTCAGTATATATATCAGCAGAACTTGGGGCTATAACCCCAACAACACCGAGCTAAAGGTCATTGATGCTGAAGTAACTGCTTTCATAAACCAGTTGGTTCAAGATTTAGTCCTTATATTCCCATTCATTCATTTGTAGTTATACGGAGCCAGCACATAAAATGGCAAAAGTAGTTGGAATTGACTTAGGTACAACTAACTCCTGCGTCGCAGTGATGGAAGGTGGCAAACCCACGGTTATTGCTAATGCGGAAGGTTTTCGGACAACACCATCAGTAGTAGCATTTGCCAAAAATGGCGACACCTTGGTAGGGCAAATTGCCAAGCGCCAAGCGGTGATGAACCCTGAAAATACCTTCTACTCGGTGAAGCGCTTTATCGGTCGTCGCTATGACGAAGTGACTAATGAAGCAACCGAAGTTTCTTATAAAGTCCTCAGCAGCAGTGGTAACGTCAAGCTAGATTCTCCTGGTGCTGGCAAGCAGTTTGCTCCAGAAGAAATTTCGGCAAAAGTTCTCCGCAAATTAGTGGAAGACGCAAGCAAATATTTAGGTGAAACTGTCACTCAAGCAGTAATTACCGTCCCTGCATACTTCAACGACTCCCAACGCCAAGCCACAAAGGACGCTGGTAAAATCGCCGGGATTGAAGTTCTGCGGATTATCAACGAACCGACAGCTGCTTCTCTGGCTTATGGCTTTGATAAAAAGAGCAACGAAACCATCCTGGTATTTGACTTAGGTGGTGGTACATTTGACGTATCTGTATTGGAAGTTGGCGACGGCGTATTTGAAGTATTAGCAACTTCTGGTGATACCCACCTCGGTGGTGACGACTTTGATAAAAAAATCGTTGATTTCTTAGCTGAACAGTTCCGCAAAGACGAAGGTATTGATCTCCGTAAAGACAGACAAGCACTGCAACGTTTAACAGAAGCGGCAGAAAAAGCCAAAATTGAGCTTTCTAGCGTTACCCAAGCAGAAATTAACTTACCGTTCATCACCGCTACCCAGGACGGGCCTAAGCACCTGGATATGACGCTGACTCGCGCTAAGTTTGAAGAACTTTGCTCTGACTTGATTGACCGTTCTCGGATTCCAGTGGAGAATGCGTTGCGTGATGCCAAGTTAAGCAAAAATGATATCGATGAAGTAGTACTGGTTGGTGGTTCCACCCGTATTCCCGCCGTCCAAGAGTTAGTGAAACGGATTTTGGGTAGAGAGCCTAACCAAACTGTTAACCCTGATGAAGTAGTAGCCGTTGGTGCGGCAATTCAAGCAGGTGTGTTGGCTGGTGATGTTACAGGTATTCTATTGTTAGACGTAACACCATTGTCCTTGGGTGTAGAAACCTTGGGTGGTGTAATGACTAAGATTATTCCTCGTAACACAACAATTCCTACCAAAAAATCCGAAGTATTCTCTACTGCTGTTGATGGTCAAACCAACGTAGAAATTCACGTCCTCCAAGGTGAACGGGAATTTGCTAACGATAACAAGAGTTTGGGAACCTTCCGTCTTGATGGTATTCCTCCTGCGCCCCGTGGCGTACCTCAAATCGAAGTAGTATTCGACATTGACGCTAACGGTATCCTCAACGTTACGGCTAAGGACAAAGGTACTGGTAAGGAACAATCCATCAGCATTACTGGTGCTTCTACCTTAGATAAAAATGATGTTGACCGGATGGTACGCGAAGCAGAACAAAATGCTTCCTCTGACAAAGAGCGCCGTGAAAAAATTGAACGTAAGAACCAAGCTGATTCCTTGGCGTACCAAGCTGAAAAGCAGCTGCAAGAATTAGGCGATAAAGTACCTGCGGCTGACAAAACCAAAGTAGAAGGTTTGATAAAAGACCTGCGGGAAGCTGTTGCTAAAGAGGATGATGAGCAAATCGCCAAGCTAATGCCAGAATTGCAACAAGCACTATTCGCAGTTGGTAGCAATATCTATCAACAAGCTGGCGGTGCTGCACCTGGCGCTGAACCTCAAGATGGTGGTGGCGGTTCTTCTACTTCGTCTGGTAGCGGTGATGATGTAATTGACGCAGATTTTACTGAAAGCAAATAATTCCTCCAATGTTGTAGGGAAGGTGAGAAATTCCCTACTCAATATTTCCCATCTAGGTATTCACCTGGGTGGGGATTTTTTTTATGTGGGGATTTGGTATATAGGTTACAGGTTACAGGTGATAGGTTAATATGTCATATCCTGCAACGCCTTGGACACTTTGCGGCAAAGCGATCGCCTCTTTACATCTGGTAAATATTAACCAAGTACGCTCCCTGATTCCGACGGAATTGCAAATTTTTTCTGTCTGGCCGGGTAAAACTCTCGGCTGCGTGTATTTATCCAATTACGGGGAAGGCTCTGTATTGGAGTACAGTGAGTTAATTGTTGCTCCTGCCGTGGTTAGTTATCAAAATAAAATTGGTGCTTGGATTTCGCACATTTATGTAGATAACGTTGATTCTGTGGCTGGTGGGCGAGAAATTTGGGGACTCCCGAAAGAATTGGCCGATTTTACGTGGGAAAATGATCAGCGGGTGAGGGTGAGTCAGGGCGATCGCAAT
The DNA here is from genome assembly GCA_003990705.1 of Nostoc sp. HK-01. GTDB lineage: Bacteria > Cyanobacteriota > Cyanobacteriia > Cyanobacteriales > Nostocaceae > Nostoc_B. Next base: position 6,029,144 of record AP018318.1, on the reverse strand, counting down.
TTGTGTACTCTGAATTATAGTCAGCAAAGTTTAGCTTGGCGACAAAGGCTGACTGGTTCCACCTTCAGTGTTAAGGGTGTGGAGTTACTCAAATTTTCGGCTGAATGTGAAGCGCGGTTGGGTTTGATTAGTTCCCAATTAGAAGTTCCTACAGACAGTCCTTTTGCGAGTCTAGGTTTAGGTCAGGCTTTTTTAACTGGGCGTTTTGAACAGATGACATTAACAGTTGCTCACCCAGCAATTGTAGGACAAAGAGTAGGCGAAGTTATTTATAGATAAGATAGCGAAAGAATGCTTATCTCATCACCAATAAATTTATAGTCGGCATTATAAAAGCAATCTGGTTTGGGAATAATAAATTCACGGTAGAAAACTTCCAGACCAGATATATATATGTTGAATGTAGTAGTTGGCCATAGTAATGACCCTGATTCTTTAGCGGCGATTACTGAAGTTATCGAGCAATGTCAAGATAATTTAGGTGAAAAACGTCCTCAAGCTGGTATTTTATTTGCGGCAATAGATTTTGATTATGCACTTATCTTGCAAGAAATTGTGCTGGCTTTTCCTGGAATTGAGTTAATTGGTGGTACTAGCGATGCCGAAATTTCTTCATTATTAAAGTTTCAGCAAGATTCACTAGCTTTAATGCTATTTTGTGCTGATGAAATTGAAATTTATGCAGGGTTGGGTAGAAATCTATCCCAAGACCCAATGTTAGCTACGAAACAAGCTGTAGAACAAGCAAAAGCAAAAATTAAACATCAATCTCTCTCTCAATTATGTTTGACTTTTCCCGAAAGTTTAACAGTTGATGGGGTGGTGATTGTTGAAGGCTTGAAAGTCGCTTTGGGGAAAGATATTCCTATTTTTGGTGGATTAACCGCCGATCAATGGAAATTTGCAAAGACATATCAATTTTTTCAAACAGAAATTCTCAGTGATTCTGTTCCTGTATTGATATTTTCTGGTAATTTCTTATTTTCTCAAGGAGTCGCTAGTGGTTGGCATCCTCTAGGAAGAAAAGGCAAAGTTACCAATGTTGAGCAAAATATTCTCTATGAAATTGATGGCAAACCAGCATTAGATTTTTATCATCATTATTTAGGTGGTCTTCCTCCTTCTGGTGAATATCCTTTAGCGGTGTTTGAATCAGAAACTGAAGAATTTTATATGCGTGCGCCAAGCATTTATAATCCTGAAAATGGTAGCATTACTTTCTTAGGAGAAGTACCAGCAGATGCTTGTGTTCAAATAGCACAAGCAAGTCGAGATGAGATTTTAGGTGCTGCGAAAACATCAATTATAAATGCCTTAAATAATTATCCTGGGAAACAGCCTGATGCAGCTTTATTTTTTTCTTGTGCGGCTCGTCGGCTATTACTAGGTACACGCACAATTGAAGAATATCAACTGGCTCAGGAATTTTTGACAGTAGAAATCCCAGGTTGTGGTTTTTATACTCATGGTGAAATTTCTCCGTTAAACAGTGGCGGTGAAACTAGATTGCATCATGAGACTTTTGTTACCCTTTTGATAGGAATATATTAAAAAATCATGCAATTAGATTATGAGCAGAAAATTAAACAATTGGAAAAAGCTAATCGCATTCTCCAAAAAAAACTAGAGCGCTCTGAATCTTTAAGAATTGCATTAGAGGAAACCAATGAGAAAAAAGAGGCTTTGTTTCTCAAGGTAATTGACGAATTACGTGATTCACAAAAAACTTTAGAAGAACAAAGTCGCGACTTAGAGGAAACTTTAAAAAAGCTACGCGCTATGCAAAGCAAATTAGTAGAGTCTGAAAAGATGTCTGCTTTAGGAGTTTTAGTAGCTGGTATTGCCCATGAAATCAATAATCCAGTAAACTTTATTTATGGCAATATTAACTACGTTACTCAATATGCCGAAGAAATTTTAGAACTACTAAAATGCTACCAAGAAAATTATCCAAATCCTGTTATAACTATAGCTGAGAAAATCAAAAAAATTGATTTGGAGTTCATCAAAAAAGATTTTGTACAAGTTTTACAGTCTATGGAAATAGGGAGTCAGCGGATTAGTGAAATTGTTCGCTCTTTACGTACTTTTTCCAGATTAGATGAAGCTGAACTCAAAAAAGTCAATATTCATGAAGGTATTGATAGCACATTGATGATTCTGCAAAATCGCTTAAATTCTCAACTCGGTTGCTCAGAAATTATAATTATTAAAGAATACGGCAATCTACCCTGGGTAGAGTGTTATGCAGGTAAGCTGAATCAAGTATTAATAAATATTATTAGTAACGCTATTGATGCTTTAGAGCAGAAATTAAATTATAGTCAGCATACTTATGCTAAAACAAATGGTTTAGCTACACTGCAAACTGCAACTTTTACCCCCACTATCAAGATTACTACAGAATTAATCAATAACTGGGTTTCTATTCGCATAAGTGATAATGGGATTGGAATTGATGAAAAAACAACGCAACAAATATTTAATCCTTTCTTCACTACTAAACCAGTTGGTAAAGGTACAGGTTTAGGGCTTTCTATTAGTTATCAAATAATTGTGGAAACTCATCAAGGGCAGCTAGAATGTCAATCTATTCCTGGCGTAGGTACGGAATTTATGATTATGATACCTTTACAAAGGCTGTAGCTAGATGTTATGTTTTGAAATTCAATGTGATCGCTCTTTTACTCACTAAATCAATTATCTATAAAGAAAACCCAGCTTTTGTGCAAAAACTGGGTTTCTGAATTTAGTAAATATGATTTACAGCCAATCTCGATAAGCAGAGATTTCATTTACACTAATTTCTAATGGCTCACCTTTACCAAAAGGTGGATAAACTTTGATTTTGGCATTAGTTGTAAATCTCTCTAATCTATTACCTAATTGGGGAATATTGCTGACTATATGCCAGTAAGATACGATGTCAGGGCAATCAATTACTAACATCACTTTGGTGTTTTTATCAGTAAGATACCACTGACAATTATTAAGTAGAGCTTGAGTAATGCGATCGCAACTGTAATAAAAACATCTACCAATCGATTGCTCTAGCTCTAGGTGCAGCATTCCATCCTCTTTTGTTACCTTTGTTGGAGGTAAATCATCGGGTGGAAGCAGGTTTAATTTAGACATAATTGCGTACCTCTTGGTTGTAGCGCTGCAAACTTTCGATGTTTTTTTGCATATCAAACGATGTCGGTTTGAGCGCTAATGTACCTAGATTCAATTCGTCATGAAATTTTTTGATTTTGTCTCGACAAGTGATAGGATCACCAATGATTGAATTTTCAATCAAATAGTCTTCGTCAAAACAAATGTTGCTACGGTCAAATGCCTTATGACCATTGGAACTATTCTGCATTACTACTGCCGAATTAGCTTTCATTTTTTGGCTAAATTGGCGGATAAAAGGCATCGCTTCGGTGATAGCATCTGCGTTGGTTTGTCCAACAAAAAAGAACCGCGCTAAGACAAAATTGTCTGCACCACTGGGATTAATCTCTCGATATTGGCTCACTGTCTTTTTCAATCTCTCTAGCGCAAAGGGTGGCCCTCCCATTAAGCTAAAGGAATTTTTAGCGGCAAATTCTATGCTTGTCTCATCACCACTGGCTATGTATACAGGGATTTGTTGTTGCAGTGGTTTAGGGTAAACTGTGAGGCGATCGCATTGATAATGTTGTCCGTGAAATGAAACTTCATTTTCATATAACAGCTTATGAATTAATGCGATCGCCTCTAACATTCTGGCGCGAGATTCTCCCATTGAAATCGCAAAATGTTTATTTTGCTGAGGAAAAGGCCCACCTTTAGCAACTCCAAATAATAATCTGCCATTACACAAATTATCCAAGGTAGCAATATCTTCTGCTACCCGAATCGGGTTGTGAAATGGTAGTAAAACCGCCGCTGTGCCTAAGCGAATTGTTGAGGTGACACCCGCTAAATGTGCCATTAATAGCAGCATAGAAGAACTGATATTAATTTCACTAAAATGATGTTCACTTACCCAAGCTTCGGCAAAATTTAAGCTTTCGGCTTGTCTAACTAAAGCGACTTGCTCAAAAATAGCCCGGCGGGCATTTTGATGATGATTTTCGTAATTGCAGAAAAGTCCAATTTTCATTGTTTACTATTCTTAGGTTGCTACCATTTGCAACTCCAACCACAAGCGCGGATCGGTATCTTTTAGCGTCGATTTGGGATCACGAATTAAGCGTTTAGCGTTCATACAAACTACTTGGACTAATCCCATATTGTCTGCTATGTCTCTGAGGATTTTTTGTTGTTCTCTAATATGTGGCAGCATTTCCTCAGAGCAGTAAATACCTATGTATTGCAAACGTCTAGGCGGTCTTCCCCAAAAACAGGTGATGACTTTCACATGGCACCCGTCTAATAGTTCTCCAACCTTTGGATAATACTCGCTGATGATTCTTTTGAATTCTTTAGCGATGATATCTTCAGTAATCATTTTAACTGATGTTTCTGTAGCGTTCATCACGCTATTTAATATAACATATATTTGTCAACCAAGTATGACATAAAGTGTGTTATACGTTGCTTTTTAGTGTTAAAAAATATATAAAAAATGATTTGTTAGACGTTAATAGAGACCAAAATCCCCGACCTCTTAAAGAAGCCGGGGATCTGAACTTTCTCGATATTTTATAAATAATCAGATGTATTATCGAGATTTGCGTTCGGCGACTAATACTTCAGCAACCATTTCTGGTAAATCACCAAAGTCAGAAAATCCTTCTTTACCACTGATAGGGGAAAGAAAAGTATAACTTGGATCACATTCTCCTGTATCGTAAACTTGAATAAACCATCTATCAGGGAAGCCTTCTACACCCAACTCTACAATGTACCAACTCTCGCCAGTTAAACGAGATTTTATAATAGTAAACCACTCTCTATATTCGTCACGAATATTCCAGTCTGCTAAGAGAAACTCTAACGCTATATGTCCAGCATCAGTAGCCGTCAGTAGCATGATTACTCCTTATTTGGCACTTCAGATTTTGCAGCTTCGGAATTTTTAAAGTCTGGATATAAACCTAATTGTTTAGCAAGCTCACGAGCTAAAAAAAACAAAAATTGAGCGCCATCTTGGTTGCCTTCGTGAGCAAACATTGTAGCAACTCTAGCCATTGCTTCTACGAAATTAGCATCAATTAATTCTGAATGTGCTTCTAAAATTTCTGGTTCTTGGCCATTAGGACATTGCAATAATTTATCGATTAAATCAAAATATTGAGCTTGCCGTTCTTCTGTCATAATATTTGCTAATTTTGGAGTATGGATTGATTATTGTTCAATACTTTGTTGCCAAAGTCTTTCTAACATTTCTACTTGTTCTTGGAATACGGCGGCACGATGTACTAAATACCTATCGTATACAAGAATTCCTAACCCAATACACACAGGGGTTAGCAAGATAAACCATTGCAGAATAATGGCAAGTTTATATACAAAATCAGTAGTTGGCGGTTGGTTTACGATTTGGCGATCGCAATTATTAACACCAGCCGTCACCACAGGTTCTAAGGCTTGATTTACTTTGTTAATATTATTAACTTCACAAGTTAAATTCTGTGCCTTAACTAACTCTCCATGTTTTTCCCAAACTACTTTTAGGGCTACCATTGCTGGAGAAATTACGATTAATGTTACAAGGCAAACTGTGAGAACATTTAGAAGTTTGACTTTCATTTTTGCTCTCCTTGGCTAGGTAGAAGCTAGGTGTTTAGGCTAGAGTTTAGGGTCTAGATTAGAGAGTTTTACATAGTAAATTACAAAATTTAGTTATGGTTTATATCCCAAACAGCTTGAAGACTATGGTTTTTATTGATTCATAAATAAATTAGGTATATAGTTTCATGTTTGTTAAATTAAACCAGTAAGTAACTAGTAGATAATTACCTATTTTGCTAAAAATTATATTTTTATACTTGTCGAATTAACGCACTCTTACTTGAAAATGTGGGGTTAAGAAGTCCCCCCTAATTCACTAGCAAGCTAGAGAATTTCGGGGGGTAGAGGGGAATCTCTGCGTAAATCCTATATGTTTTATATCAGTTGGCTTTCTCTATGGCTGTTTAATAGGTGTGGATTAAGTTTATTAAATAGATTAAGGTTGTACTCAAAACCTCAAACCATTAATGCACAAGCTTTTAAAAAATTGCTTGGGGTAAAGGGACTAGCATTTTTGAGTAAAGGGACTAGTATTACTGAGGTAGGGTTCTGGAACTTTTGTACTCAGCCTTAAAGCTAGACAGGCTATCGTTAAAAACGATTTTTTTTAATAAATTTTGATGAATAAATTTTGTACTCAGGATAAAAACTTCATATTTTAAATAACTAATTTTTTTCAGAAAGTCAATTAAATAAACACAAAATAATCAAGTTTTATTGATGAATAAAATTACTGTATTTAATTTACATTTTAGAGCTTTATATGGAGAAATTTAGATATTTAGCAAAACTGTTAAATAGACTGTTGATTTCAGGATGATTTTGTTAAAGAATATGAAATGAGTTTGTATATGTTTTTAGACAAATATCGGCTAATAAAGTTCCCTAAATAAACTGATATTTAGTATTTGGCAATACTTAAATAGCAGAATGTTAAGTTAATGGTAATAGAAAATGCGAATTTAAGTGTAAATTAACCAAAATTATTTCTTGGTGTTACATATTTATGCTTTAGTGAAAGTAAATAGGTTTAGCGATCGCTAACCTCAGCAGTTAGCCAAAAATGATTGTTATAAGTAAATATGCTGCTTTAAAATTAAATGTTTTAGGAGTTAATTTATGCGAATTGCTAAAGATGTCACAGAACTTATCGGCACAACTCCCTTAGTTCAACTAAATAAAATTCCCCAAGCTGAAGGTGCAGTGGCGCGAATAGTTGCCAAACTCGAAGGTATGAATCCAGCAGCTTCGGTGAAAGACCGCATTGGCTTGAGTATGGTACTCTCAGCGGAAGCGGAGGGTTTCATCACACCGGGTAAAACAATTTTAGTTGAGCCAACTTCTGGAAATACCGGAATCGCTTTGGCAATGGTAGCAGCCGCCCGTGGTTATAGCCTAATTTTGACTATGCCAGAAACCATGAGCCAAGAACGTCGCTCAATGCTGCGTGCCTATGGTGCAAAATTAGAGTTGACACCAGGCCCAGAAGGAATGCGAGGTGCAATTCGCAAAGCTGAAGAAATTGTGGCGAATACACCCGACGCATATATGCTGCAACAATTCCGCAACCCAGCTAACCCCAAAATTCACCGCGAAACCACCGCCGAAGAAATTTGGTCAGATACAGATGGGGAAGTAGATATTGTGATTGCTGGGGTTGGTACTGGCGGGACGATTACCGGAATTGCCGAAGTATTGAAACAACGTAAGCCTAGTTTACAGGCGATCGCAGTTGAACCCAGCAATAGCCCTGTCCTCTCTGGTGGCGAAGCTGGCGCACATAAAATTCAAGGTATCGGTGCAGGATTTGTCCCCGATGTGTTGCGCTTGGAACTGGTTGATGAAGTCATCAGAGTTAGTGATGACCAAGCAATGATTTATGGACGGCGTTTAGCCAAAGAAGAAGGTTTACTATCGGGGATTTCTTCTGGTGCGGCTTTGTGTGCTGCATTGCAAGTAGCAAAACGACCAGAAAACGCTGGTCGTTTGATTGTGATGATTCAGCCTTCCTTCGGTGAACGTTACCTCAGCACAGCAATGTTTCAAGATTTGAGCATTAGTTAAAAAGTTAAAAGGAAAAAGACGTTCGATGAACTGGATTTAACCCCTCTTTAAACCTCTCCCCTACTAGGAGAGAGGCTTGAAAAGCTTATGATGTTGCTCCTCCCTCGCCTTGTAGGAGAGGGAGGCTGGGAGGGAGAGGTACTTAATTTAATGTTTGCAATTACCATGACCGTGGCCATGTTCATGATGATGATTACCACCGTGGGCGCAACCTTGTAAATCCTTACTCATCAGGTCTTCACTCATAGCTTGGAAGGATTCATCTACAGGTTTTAAGCCAATCCAAGCGTCAAGCTTTTCGACTTCAAAACCGACTTCGCGGCGATCGCCTACTTGAATTAGAGGGCGGCGAATTAATAGCGGGTCGCGCAACATCAACACCAAGGCGGTTTCTGCGTCGATATTTTCGGGTATGATTTCCCCAGATTTTACCTTGGGTGCAGCCCGATTAAACCATTCAGCTACAGGGCGATCGCCAAAAAACGACCGTAAACCCTGAATTGTCCAAGGTTCGGTTAATAAGTTATATGCAATTACTTCATGACCAGCCGCAGTCAGCAACACTTTTTGCCGAGTGCCATTTTTACAGCCTGGTTTTTCATAAAAAATTACTCTTGCCATTGTACTTGCTCCTAATCCACTTTATGGTTTAGGACTTACGCAGATTCCCCTCTATAAAGTGCTGAGTGCTGAGTTAAAAGTGCTGAGTAAGTAAATTCTTCCCTCCTGCCTCCTGCCTTCTTAAAACTTACGTGCAGTTTGGGTAACTAAATCAAACTCAAATCTTTGTTTTGGATCAGTTTCCCCATAAATATTAAAAGTCACAGTTGGTTCATCACCGACTGCTTGCACGCTGTGAATTGCATCGGGAGTGAAGCTAACAATATCACCTGGGGATAAAGTTATTTCTCCCGTTTGTTCAATTTGATATGGAGATTTTGAGTCATCTTTACGCCGCCAAAAGGTGTTTTTTTCTTCACCTTTTAACACCGCCACAACTCCCCAAGTTCCATGATTATGAATCGTTGAAGTTGTCCCTGGTGCAAAAGTTACTGTTTGGACTGTCAACGGAAAACCCAATTCATCGTATAAGAGAAGTACAGAAGTTCCTGTTTTGGGACAAGGTTCTAAATGTTGACTTTTGACCCAGTAGGAATTGGCAATTAAGCGCCTCACCAACATCCTAATTTCTGGTAGACGGCTAGATTCATCCTCAACACCATTGAGAACATCTTCCACCTCAGTCAAAAAACGATAGAGGCGATAATTTTCTCGCAATAAATCCCATGCTCTGACAGCTTTACAGATCTGATACTGACCGTCTCCAGTAAGTAGCCAATCCCTACCTTGCATAACTTTTTAGAATCTAAATTGAGAAGTTGAAGGCATGACAATTACTGGTGCTGCATACCAAGGAGAGTTAGTACTAGGAAGACTAACAGGAGATAAGGGAACAGTATTAGGAAGGGGATTTTCTGGCAGGTTAAATGTGGATAAGGGTAGAGAAAAAGAAAAACTCTTCATCATGGTTTGTAAATTTTGACCGTTGAGTGTTGGTATTTGTCATTTGTCAAATAACTCTTGACTCTTGACTTTTGACTATTCAATCATCTTCCTCGGCTGGACGTGTCAAAATATCCAGGAGGATACCAGCACCATAATCATTTTTGGGGTCAATTTCTTGAACCCTGATGCTGATTTCTTTAGCTTGTTCTATGTTTCCTAATTTAGCTAAAACCAAACCAGTAGCAGAGTAGGCATTTAAGTACAACCTGATTTGACTTTCTTCCCTCCGATTTATAAGTATGGGTTTTAGCTGTTCCCAATTTTCAGGAAAATTTTCTGCTTTTTTAATTTTATCTAATAATTTGGTTGTTGTTTGCAAGGCGAGAACATAATTATTTTTATAGTAAAAATATCTATAGGCAGAAACTAAAATGTCTGGGTTGTCTCCGGCTTCAGTAATAGCTTGTTGCATATAATTCTCGGATTCAGAATTATTATGCCAAGTATCTGCGGCTAATATGAGTAACTTTTTGACATTTTCTGGTACTTGAAACCAAGAAAATCTATTGGTATCGATTTGCATACATCTGAAGTGTGAAGTATGAAGAAAGCACAGAGTAACGCATCAAAATAAATGGTGCGTTACGGCAAAATAATTATTGCTTTTACATTGAATTACTTTGTGCCGTAACACAACGGCAATAAAGCAGGAGGAACATCCACACTGCTTTTTGCCTCCCCTACTCAATCTTTAAAACTGATTGAGAATGTATAACAAAGAAAACAGAACAATCCAAATGATGTCTACGAAGTGCCAGTAAATTTCTGCCATTTCGATGCCGGTGTGTTTGGTTGCTGAGTAGTGACCGGGACGCTGCGATCGCTTTAATACTCCTAAAATTAATAACAGTCCCACAAAAACGTGCAAGCCGTGGAAGCCTGTCATCAAATAAAAGCAGTTGGCGAAGACATTGGCTGTCATGCTATATCCCAAGGTCATGTACTCATAAACTTGACCTAATAAGAAAATTGCGCCCATGATGGCGGTAATTTTGTACCACCGTTGCATTCCTGCAAGATCATTCTTTTTAATCGCTACATCACCAAAGTGAATGACGAAGCTACTAGATACGAGAATGATGGTGTTAATTGTGGGTACGAGTAATTCTACTTCTGTTCCTTCGGGCGGCCAGACTGCTGTGGTTCCGCGAAAGAATAAGTAAGTGGCAAAGAATCCCCCAAACATCAGGGATTCGGAAATGAGGAAGGTTAATAAACCGGGAACTCGCAAATCAGGATGATGTTCTTCCCCGTGGTGTTCGCTGGGTGTGGCGACTGTCATATTTTTACTGGCTGAATTTTTAACAAGGGTTTTGAAGATCCCCCCAACCCCCCTTCAAAAGGGGGGCTAAATTCTCATCACTTAATATATACCTGTGTATAACCTAAATCAGTGAGTCATGTTCCCCCCCTTTTGAAGGGGGGTTAGGGGGGATCTAACTACGCACTCACTTCTGGTGTGCCTGTTGGTGCTATTTCTACGTTATGACCGTAGTCGTAGGGGCCGTGGGTGGCTACTGGTAAGACTTCCCAGTTCTCAATGATGGGGGGTGAACTGGTTGTCCATTCCAGGGTTAAAGCCCGCCAAGGATTATCGCCTGCGACTTCTCCTTTACTCCAACTCCACAGAATATTCAGGGCAAAGGGGATGACTGATAAGCCTAGGATGAATGCGCCAATGGTACAAACTTGATTCAAACTAATGAATTGGGGATCATACATGGCGACTCGTCGGGGCATACCTTGTAAGCCCAATTCGTGCATGGGTAAGAAGGTAAGGTTAGTGCCGATGAAGGTAAGGGCAAAGTGAACGCGTCCCCAACCTTCGTTTAGTTTGTGTCCGGTCATTTTGGGGAACCAGTGATATATACCTGCGTAAATACCAAATACGGAACCGCCAAATAAGACGTAGTGGAAGTGTCCGACTACATAATAGGTGTCGTGGACGTGAACATCAAAGGGGGCTGTTCCCATTGTCACGCCGCTTAAACCACCCATGACGAACATCGACAATAAGCCGATCGCAAATAACATGGCACTGGTGAAGCGAATCTTACCACCCCAGAGGGTAGCAACCCAGGCAAATATTTTTACGCCAGTGGGAACAGCAACGATGAGGGTGGAAATGGTAAAGAACATCCGCATCCAACCGGGTGTACCACTGGTAAACATATGGTGTACCCAGACGAACAAACCGACAACGCAAATTGCCACGCTGGAATAAGCGATCGCTTTATATCCGAAAATGGGCTTACGCGCATGAACGGGGATGACTTCGGACATGATGCCGAAGATGGGCAGAATCATTAAGTAAACTGCCGGGTGAGAATAGAACCAGAATAAGTGTTGGTAAATAACAACGTTACCGCCTGCATTTGGTTTAAAAAATGATGTGCCAAAGTTGATGTCAAATAACAGCAACACCAAACCCGCTGCTAACACAGGTGTAGAGAGAAGTGCTAGTACGGAGGTGGCTAAAATTGCCCAGCAGAATAAGGGTAGTTGATCCCATTTCAGGCTGGGGACTTTCATCATCAAGATGGTGACGACAAAGTTTAGGGAACCCAAAATTGAGGAGGTTCCGACTAAAACAATTGCCAAAATCCACAAAGATTGGGCAATTGGCGCTGTGACTAAACTTAGAGGTGGGTAAGCTGTCCAACCAGATTGGGAACCACCGAAGAAGAAACTTGCTAACAGTAATAATCCTGCGGGTGGGTTTAACCAAAAGGCGACTGCATTCAGCTTGGGGAATGCCATATCCCTCGCACCAACCATCAACGGAATTAGGTAGTTACCAAATCCCCCAATGGCACTGGGAACAATCCATAAGAAAATCATGATTGTTCCGTGGTTGGTCATGAAGGCGTTATACAGATTGGGATCTAGTACGTCTGCATCTGGTGTGGCAAGTTCGACGCGGATAGCAACAGCCATCAATCCACCGATGAGGTAGAACAGAAACGCTGTGACTAAATATTGAATCCCGATGACTTTATGGTCTAGGTTGAAGGTGAAGTAGTCATACCATTTCCACGCCTGGGGATGTGAGGCGTGACTAGCTACCGTTTTGGGGGATGAGTTCTTCTCTGGTGGCGTGTTGGGGGGAAATTCTACTTGTGTCATAAATTAGTTTTTGGTCATTTGTCATTGGTCATTTGTCATTGGTCATTGGTCATTTGTCGTTGGTCATTTGTGAGTTACTAATTGCTATTGACCCTTCGGGTTCACCAGTTGCTTCAAGTCGGGAAACCCGCCCAACGCACTGGCTCACCATTGACTGTTGACTATTGACTATTGACCTTTGACTATTGACTGGATACTTGCTGCACTTACACCCATATTGTGGATGTGGGGTGCAAGAAATTCAGCAGGGGATAAGTCGGCGGGATTAACTGCAACAGCTTGCTGTAAATCTTGTGTTTGAGCGAGCTTGCTTTCTGTCAACCAGCGATCGTATTCTTCGGGTGTGTGGACAATGACTTGCGATCGCATGGAACCGTGATAACCACCGCAAAGTTCCGCACAAACTACCGGATATGTCCCGGTTTTGGTGGCGGTGAATCGCAATTCAGTGGGGATACCCGGTAACGCGTCTTGCTTCAATCGGAATTGAGGAACCCAAAAAGAATGAATTACATCCTGTGCAGACAAATTCAACTGCACATCAGCACCAATAGGAACGTGCAATTCACCAGTGGTAACGCCACTGTTGGGATAGTCGAATATCCAAGCAAACTGTATCCCTTTGACGTTCACTACTAAGTCAGCGGGTTTGCTTTCGCTGTTTTTCGCACCAATCCCAATGCTGGGGGCTGAGGTTGCTTCTGCTGGCGTATCATTGAGGGTAGCCGCCATCGCAGTTCCCGAAGCGTGAGCAACATGAGCCACAGAATGAGGATGATTTCCTGGCTCAAAACCTCCCATCTGGTTAAAAACATCTACGCTATAGATGCCTAAACCAATGACAATCACTGATGGGATGGCTGTCCAAAAGATTTCTAAGGGAACATTCCCTTCTACAGGTATACCATCAGTATCATCACCACGACGGCGACGATACTTGACTAAAAAAACGAGAATTGTTCCTTCTACAACCAGAAATAAAGCGATCGCAATGGTAAACATGATATTGAAAAATCCGTCTACCAAAGGTGCTTGTAGTGATGCTTGTTCTGGTAATAGCGTGTGATTGTGACCAATCCAAACACTAGCCGCTGTAACTACTATGCCAGCAACTAGCGTCCATAGTGAAACAGGAATTTGTTGCATAAAAGATCCTGTAAGTATGAAGTGTGTAGACACCCTTTGGTGGCTTGCCGTAGGCTAGTATGAAGTATGAAATGTTATCCTTGAGGCTTCATCTTTTATACTTCAGTGGCATCAACAACCCCATTATCTAAAACCGCACAAAAGCTCATCATCAAAATTTTTTAGTCTTTGATTTTTGACTTTTGAGTTCTACTTATTAACTTTGTATCTTAGATCCTATAAAATTTGGGGGAATTTTCCAGATCTCTTCAGATCCTTCCCCCAAAAATTTAAAAATATTTCTCACGACTACAACAAGAGTACCTTCTAGTTCTACAAGAATTAGTTGTTTTTAGAGGGTACTGTTAGTTCTCATATTGAACAGTAAAATTAGCAGCAAGTATGATTTAGTTAATAATTAACAATTTTGAATTTACGCATTTGTTTACTATGAACTTTTTACTCAGTTCAAGTAACTATATAGCAACCGCAGCATAGTTTATGACATTAACAGATGATAAAACTTAAACAACGCAAAGCTTTTAACTCTGTAACCTATCACCTGTAACCTGTCATCTGTAACCTGTCATCTGTAACCTGCTATATAAATTCCCCTCTAGATACCTTGCTTTGTACCCCCTAATCAAAACAACCACTCTTCACAGTCGCCAAATATTTAATTGTTTAATGCTGCGTGTGTGTAGCAGTTCTTGGGACAAATCCGGGCGCAAGCTTCACAACCAATGCAGTTATCTGGGTTAGCAACTACCATTACTTTGCGCTCGATTTCATCATCTTCTTCATCTTCAACAAATTCGCCTTCTTCATTGAGTGCTTTTAAATCCAGCACGCTATACCCACACACTTTAATACATCTGCCACAGCCGATACATTTATCTTTGTCAATTTCCTGGGCAAATTTAGGTGTCCAGGTTTTACCTCCAAATGTCAATCCTGTTAGTGCTGCCATGAATAAACCTTCGGCGATTCTGCCTATCTAAATTGTTTGTACTTAATTTCATACTAACTTAATCTAATTGTTTTGTTTTGTTGTCAAACGATTAATTTTTCTTTCATTAAAGTTTGATGACTTTTATCCTAATTTCTAATTTTAATTTGATTAATAAATGAGATTTTATAGCAATAAAGTTTTGATATTTGTAAAAAAAAATATCCTCTATTTCTTTAAGAAGTGTGAGTTTAAGCCAGATATACTAAGCTAAATAAATTACTAAAAATGCTATTAGCACATCTATTAATAATGAAATTATTTTGCAGTTTTTAACAGACAGTAATTGACTATACAAAATATATGTTATTCAGTTACATAAATATATTTTTGATTTGTATTATCAAAGTATTGTTAATTAGTAATAAAAATGCTCGAAATATGAGAGTATAAGGGAATTAGAGCATCTCAAGTGAAAATGTAACTTTTATGGCAGCAGTTAGCTTGATATTAAATATTAAAATTATTAATAAACGCTATTCTTGTAAATCATTCTGTGTATAAATATTCTGCAAGAAACCTTGGGTTAAGTTTTTCCGGTAAACATCAAAGATAAAGAATAAAAAAACATGAAAGCTTAAGAAAATTTCCTAGGCTCATGATGAACAAAATCATCTAAATATTTATGAAATTTATAGTTAATGACGAACTAATATTCGGCTCGGCTTAAAAGCCTGACATAGCCTCCAATTGGATGCGAAGTCTGAATATGGATGTGGGCAATGATGACGCAAGAAAATCTGCTTTTTGCTAGGTAATTAATGTGGTTGTGAGTAATGAATAAACAGGACACATCCAGGGGGAGACTTGAGCCAAACATCTCAACGATTAGGTGGGAAGAAGTTTTATGCCGTATACAATTCCTAACAACAGTTGCGTTGGATGTGATAACTGCCGTCCCCAATGTCCTACGGGTGCGATTCAGTTAGAAGACGATGAATATTGGATTGATCCTTGTCTGTGTAACAATTGTGAGGGCTTTTATCCGGAACCCCAGTGTGTAATAGCTTGCCCCACAAATGCTCCCATACCCTGGCAGGCGAAAAAGGGGAGATGCAAAGTCGAACCGCGAGACGCTACCAGTCAGGACTTATTTTCTAATGGGAAGAATAACCCTTTTGCTTCGGCGATCGCAATTTGGGAAGCGTGTAATGTATTGGCTCAACGCACATCCTTAAATTGGGAACAAGATGCAGAAGGATATTTATGTTACAGCCGACAAGTCAGCCAAGGCAAAGGTGCGATCGCCTTTCACATCCAAGATCCTTTTAATGTCAGTGATTTAATCACTAACTTAGAAGCACTGGAGACAATGGATATTAGGGCAGCTTGTATCCATTTAATATTTGCTGCCTATGCGACAACATTAGAACAACCTTGGGAGCAAGAATTTTCGCTAGATGAACGGCAAATAGAGAAATACTTAGGGCTAGAAAAACGCAAAGACCTAAATAAAACTGCCAAACTCACCTTAATGAAAAATCTTGTCCAACAAGCTTGTTCGCTGCTGATTTCCATCGACTGGCCACAACAAGGCCGCGTCAAAGGATTCTCAGTTACCAAATCTCGCTTGTGGCACTTAGTCCATATTCAACACCACTTCCAAGAAGACGACATAGGCTGTAAATACCTAGTTGGGCTAACCTTCAAAATTCGAGCCGGAGTCTGGGCGCAGTATTTCTTAAACAAACAAGCCTGTAAAGAACGTACCGCCTTTTATCAATACGGTAGCTTGCCAAAAACAGTACTAACCACTGTTATGAGTATTTGGCAACAACACGAAGGCGCAGTCAGACTCATGTTGTGGTTACTCTTTAAAACCAAGATGGGTAGAGAACAACGCATCACTGTTCCTACCTTGCTACGCATTGCTTATGGAGGGGAAAAAGTTACCTTAGCCTCCCGCCAGCGAGAAGAACGCAAACGGCTACTGCGGACATTTGAAAGTGATTTAGAAGTGCTGAATCATTTGGGAGTTAAACCCATGTTTGACCCCGTAACTTACCCCTCAGAAATTCAACCATTGTGGGCTAAGTTAATGGGCATACCTGAAGATCCAGACGAAGCCTTAGAATTTTGGATTAATGACGGTGGTGGCGAAACCCGCTTGACAGATTCCGGCCCCCGTGGGAAATGGAACCTGCTGATGAATGCGCGGATTTTGTCATTTGAACTCCCACCCGAATGGGAACAGCAAATCTCTGACTCGGAAAAGAAGCAACGACGCACTATCAAAAACCGAAGACGAGTCAGAATCACAGGCGATTTAGTTGGCGAACAGATTTTAGAAGCCCGCAAAAATTTAAATCTCTCCCAAAGAGAGTTAGCCAAACTCACCGGGAAAAGCCAAAGCTGGATTCGAGATGTCGAGAATGGTCGCCTCAAAGCGAAAATAGAAGACCAAGCACTGTTACGCAAGGTGTTGAATCTCGCTTAATTAGAATATTGAACGCAGATATATATAGATAAACACAGGTGACATGAGCATCTGTGTTTTTATGTTTAGTGTCGCTAACGAGATGATTTTTGTCTCACGCAGAGGCAAGCCACCTCCGTGCGGGGGTTCCCCCCGTTGAGGAGAGTGGCGCGCAGAGACGCGGAGAGTAAGAGTTTGAGAGCAACCCAACAAATTTAGTAGCGTAACTGAAAAATTGTGTTGAGCGATCGCTTAAAATTTAGACGTTCGTGATCTATTTCAGCGAACACATTTATAGATTTTGGCGATCGCATTTGTTATTTTCGCGTTTGCATTTTCTATTTCAGCGATAACAATTATAGATTTTGCGATCGCATTTGCTATTTTGGCGATCGCAAAAGCTATGTCCGCGACAACAATTATAGTATTTGTATTCGCATTTGCTATTTTGGCGATCGCCTATCTCATTTCACAATCCTATGCACAGGCGATCGTACTTAGATTTAGGATAAGAAAAACCCTGCGTAACTTTGCGTTCACCTTAGCGAGCCTCTGCGTGAAATAAACTTTAAACTGGTATAGACAAACTCCCCACCTTTTCCGCCAGCCACTTGTACCAACCATCTAAACCTTCACCAGTCATCGCCGACACTTGAAAAACCTGTATATTTGGGTTCACTTGTTTAGCATATTCAATACAACGTTCCACATCAAACTGCACATAAGGCAATAAATCAATCTTAGTGAGAATCATCATCTCACTAGCGCGGAACATATGGGGATATTTTATCGGCTTATCTTCTCCCTCCGTGACAGACAAAATCACAATCTTTGCCTGTTCTCCCAAATCAAATAAAGCAGGACAAACCAAATTACCCACATTCTCAATCATTACCACAGAATTTAGTGGCGGGTTGAGTTGTTGTAAACCTCTGTCTATCATCGACGCATCTAAATGACAGCCTGTACCTGTGTTAATTTGGACAACTTTACAGCCTGTTTCTTTGATTTTTTGAGCATCGTTAGTTGTTTCTTGGTCACCTTCAATTACACTAATGGGTAATTGATGCTTTAAATCATTAATCGTGCGAGTTAATAATGTTGTTTTGCCTGCACCGGGAGAACTCATTAAATTTAAAGCGAGAATATTTCGACCTTTAAACCATCCTCGGTTTTGGGCTGCTAGTAAGTTATTTTTTGCTAAAATATCTTGTTCTAAAGATATGGTTGTGCCGTGAATTTTGGCATGAATTTGTGATGCTTCATCATGATGATGAGAATGGGTAATTACAGTCCCATCGGGTAAAGTGTGAGTATGATGTTCGTGGTGATGATTCACTTCACCTGTTTCGAGATTTGTAATTTTGCCTTCAGCATCATCAGAACAGCCGCAAGTTACACACATATTTCCTCTATCTCTATTTCTTTAATTTTGAGTTCTTCGCCATTTATTAAATCAAGTTGCACACTACCACAAGTGCAAATACCAAAAGGTTTTTCTAGAGCAATTTCAGCACCGCATTGGCGACATCTTGCCAAGCCTGGTATTTCGATAATTTCTAATATAGAATTTTCTAAAAGTGTACCTTTAGAGCAAATATCAAAACAAAATGTGATAGCATCGGGCATAATGGCTGAAAGTTTGCCAATTTCTAGGACTACTTTTTGCACTTTCATGCCTTTGGCGTGTTCGGTAACGATGGCTACTATATTTTGGGTTATTCCTAGTTCGTGCATATATTTTTTGTCTCACGCATAGACGCGGTAGCGGCTTCTCGAAGAGTAGGCGCAGAGGCGCAAAGAAGAGTTTAATATCTAACAAATTCTTGGTAGTTGGTCGCCAACTAACATATCTACGATACGTTCAGCACCAAAGGCAGTTTTGAGGAAGACAACGCCTGGGGGTGAGGCGATAACTTCACCGACGATACAAGCATCTTTACCAGCAGGATGAGTTTTCATTGCTGATAAAACTTTGTCGGCTTTATCTTGTTTTACTACTACGACTAATTTACCTTCGTTAGCTAAGTACAAAGGATCTAAACCCAAAATTTCGCAAACTCCTTTGACTTCTTCTCTGATGGGAATAGATTCTTCATGAAGGCGAATGCCTACATTAGATGTCATGGCAAATTCATTTAATACTGTAGCTAACCCACCGCGTGTTGCATCCCGCATGGCATGAATTTCTGGGCAAGCTTTGAGGATGGTTTCTACTAAAGTATGTAAGGGTTGACAATCACTTTTAATATCTGTTTCTAAGGCTAATTCACCACGGGCGATTAAAATTGCCGTACCATGATTACCTAATTCACCATTAATAATAATGGCATCTCCCGGTTGAATGTTGTGAGCCGAAATATTCACACCTGTGGGAATAATACCAATACCAGCAGTGTTAATAAATAATTTATCGGCAGCACCACGATGAACTACTTTTGTGTCTCCTGTGACAATTTGCACGCCTGCATTTTTGGCTGCGGCTTGCATACTTGCCACTACACGGCGTAAGGTTTCTACAGGTAATCCTTCTTCTAAAATGACGCTACAGGTGAGATATAAAGGTTTTGCGCCGCTAACTGCTAAATCATTTATTGTGCCATTAATTGCTAATTCACCAATATCGCTACCAGGGAAAAATAACGGGTCTACAACATAAGAATCTGTGGTAAATGCGAGTCTGTCTCCCTGTTGTAGAAGATTAGCTAAGTTAAAAGTCGCTTGGTCTTCTAATTGAGAAAGTATAGGGTTATCAAAGCTACGGACAAAGACATCATCAATTAAATCACGCATGGCTTTACCGCCACTGCCATGTGCGAGAGTAATATGAGTATCTCGGATTTTAGGTTGGCGACGACGAACTTGTTCAATTTTTTGAAACAGAGGATTTTGTAATTGGTTTGATGTTAAATCCATATAGAATTGATTAAAATAATTTATGATAAATAGGTGACAGGTGACAGAGATAAAAGTTTTTATATTTAATAACTATTAATATCTTCTGCCTCCTGCCTTTTAACTAGTTTTATCTGCCTGTTTCGTCATGTCTACCGCGATGGCGATCGCAGTGTAATATACCATTAACAGCCCAATTTTCACGTTCAAATTCATCAATGTGAATGGTTATCCACTCTGGTTTGGTATCTAAAGATGTGACTAGGGCATTAGTAATTGCTTCTACTAGATGCCGTTTCTTTTCGATGGAGTGTCCACGGGCAATTTTAACTGTAACAAAAGGCATAATTTTCTACTCCAATCCTAAAATTATTGTCTTGTAGCGTTCGGATTGCTTACTTTAATCTTAGGTTATGAAGTTAGGGTTGCTGTTTGTTTTTCAGATAACTTTTTCTGGTTAAAATTAGAAAAGCGTCCGTATTTGTAATAAGCTGCACAAGCACCTTCCGAAGAAACCATGCAAGTACCTATCGGTGTTTCTGGGGTGCAAGCTGTACCAAATACTTTACATTCCCAAGGTTTTAAAACTCCTTTGAGGATTTCACCACATTTACAAGCTTTATGATCTGCGACTTTTTGATTAGGTATAGTAAATTTTACTTCAGCATCAAATTGGCTATATTCAGGACGAATTTTTAAGCCTGAATAGGGTAGTTCACCTAAACCACGCCATTCAAAAGTTTCACGCACTTCAAAAACTTCGTTCATGGCTTTAATTGCTACTTGATTTCCAGCTTTTTCGACGAGTCGGTTATATTGGTTTTCGACTTCGCAACGATTTTCTACTAGCTGTTTTAATAGCATCCAAACTGACTGGAGAATGTCTAATGGTTCAAAGCCAGAAACGACAATTGGCTTATGATATTGTTGGGCAATAAATTGATAGGGGTCAGTACCGATTACCATACTGACATGACCAGGCCCAACAAATCCATCTAGTTGTAAGTCAGGGTTGTCTAGTAAGGCTTTAAGTGCAGGAATAACTAGAACATGGTTGCAGAACATACTAAAGTTGCGTATGTTTTCTGCATCTGCTTGGAGGATGGTAAAAGCAGTGCTGGGGACTGTAGTTTCAAAGCCGAGGGCGAAAAAGACTACTTCTTTATTGGGGTTATCTTTGGCTAGTTGCAAGCTATCTAAGGGCGAGTACACCATACGGATATCTGCGCCTTTGGCTTTGGCTTGTAAGAGGCTATCTTTGGAACCAGGAACGCGCATGGTATCGCCAAAGGTTGCTAAGATAACGTTAGGATGTTGGGAGATAGCGATCGCATCATCTAATCTTCCCCTTGGCATCACACATACTGGACAACCAGGCCCGTGTATTAATTCAATATTATTCGGCAATATTTCTTCAATACCATATTTAAAAATAGAGTGAGTATGCCCACCGCATACTTCCATAATTTTGATATGTTTGTTTAGCTGCTGGCTAATTTTTTCAATCTCTTTGCGTAAAGCTTCGGCTTTTTCTGGTTCCCGAAATTCATCAACGTATTTCATAAAATCTAGGGTTAATTTTACTGTATAAACTCAGCGTAACTTTGCGTTTACCTTTGCGCCCCTCTGCGTTAAAAAACTCTAACTCATCGCCGCAATTTCCTCTAATAACTTTAATGTCTCCGCCGCTTCTTCCTCATTAATTCTATTCATCGCAAAACCAACGTGAACTAACACCCAATCTCCCAAACAAGCTTCGGGAGGATGTTGTTCATCAACGATGCAAGCAATGTTAACTTGACGTTTAACGCCAGCAACGTTAACAATGGCTAATTTTTTTTGAGTATCAGTGATTTCAACAATTTGTCCGGGAATTCCTAAGCACATTTCTATTTTCCTTTTATAACGAACAGCCAAGGCGCAGAGGACGCAGAGAAGAAGAGGTTAAGAATATTTAGCTGCTGTAATAATGGCTTGTCCTAAAGATAAACCGCCATCGTTAGTAGGAACTAAGCCGTGAGTTAGTACGTTAATTTTTAATTCTTGTAACTGTTGAGTAACCAACTGAAACAAAATAGGATTTTGAAATACTCCTCCTGTAAGAACTACTTGATAAATTTGATATTCTTGACACAGAAGCTTAACCATATTGACTACGGCATTAGCTAAACTCTTGTGAAATTTAGCAGCTATAACTGATTGAGGAATTTGTTGCTGCAAATCACTGAGTAAAGCTGACCACATTGCTGCGGAGTCTATACAATAAATATTATCGGAAAAGCTAAAATTTAAAGGATAAATTAGCTTTTCTTCATTATTGTTTAAGATGTTAACATCTACTAGGTTTTCTAAGGCGATCGCAGCTTGTCCTTCATAGCTACATTCTTCTGTACAGATACCAATAGCGGCTGCTACAGCATCAAATAATCTTCCTACTGATGAGGCTGGCGGTGAATTAATGCCTTTTTCTATAAGCTGATTGAGTAAATTTAATGGCTTTTTCTGGAGAAATTTTATTATTTCTAAATCAGTATATTGTTGTTGGCATTTATCCCAAAGATTTGCTGATATTAAGTGTGCATAAGTATTCCGCCAAGGTTGATAAATGGCTTGTTCACCACCAATCATTGCAACTGGTTTAAATGTCGCTAGTCGCTGAAATTTATGGTAATCAGCTAAGAGAAATTCGCCACCCCAAAGCGTACCATCTTCACCGTAACCCAAACCATCAAAAGCAATACCTAACACTGGTGATGTATTTAAAGGAATGCCATTTTCTGCCATGCAAGCAGCGATATGGGCGTGATGATGTTGAATTTGATGCAGAGGAATTTGATTTGCCGATGCGAGTTTTTTACCAAGTTTACTAGAAAGATATTCTGGGTGTTTATCAATGGCGATCGCTTCTGGTTTATGCTCAAATAAATTCAAGTATAAATTCAGCGTATCTTGATAGGCATTAAACGCCGCAGCATTTTCTAAATCACCTAAATGTTGCGATAAAATAGCCTCTCCATCACGCAACAAGCAAAAGGTATTTTTTAACTCACTACCCATTGCTAAAATTGGTGGTACTTTATCAAATCCTGGTGGTAAATTAATTGGTGCTGGTGCGTATCCTCTCGCACGGCGAAGTATTTGGATTTTCTCACCAACAACCCGCGCCACTGAATCATCAACACGGTTAATAATATCTCGGTTATGTAAAATAAAATAATCAGCAATCTTCCCTAACTTTTCTCGCGCCTCATCATTATTAATACACTGCGGTTCATCAGAAATATTCCCACTTGTTAACACAATTGGTCGATTCATCCGCCGCAAAATTAAATGATGCAAAGGCGTATAAGGTAACATGAATCCGAGGCTATTTTGCCCAGGCGCAACAGATTCTGCTATACAATATTGCTGCGTATTCTTATTATCTACAGAACTTACGCTAAAATCCTCTAAAACTCTTCTTTTCTCTTTTCCTTCGTGTACTTGGCGGTTCGTTTCTTCTTTCCTCCGCAACAAAACAACTGGCGCAGCAGCACTAACTAATAACTCCTTCTCTTTCCCACTGACTATACAAAACTCCTCAATTACAGCCAAGTCTCGCGCCATCAAACCAAAAGGCTTATCATAACGCCTCTTCCTCTGACGCAATTTTTGTACAGCCGTTTCGTTTGTCGCATCACAAGCTAAATGAAATCCACCTATCCCCTTAATTGCTACAATCTCACCCTTTTGTAACAATGTACAAACTGCATCTACATCATCCATCATCGAGAACATAGAAGCAGTAACAGGTTTACCATCAGCACGTTCTAACCAAGCAGAGGGGCCGCAAGTATGGCAAGCTGTAGGTTGGGCGTGAAATCTGCGGTTTTCTACATCATTGTATTCCTTTGCACATTCCGGACACATGACAAACGCAGACATACTGGTATTGCATCTGTCATAAGGAATGGCGTGAATAATACTCAGACGGGGGCCGCAATGAGTACAGTTAGTAAAAGGGTAACGGTAAAACCGACTGAAGGGGTCGAAGATTTCTTTTTGACATTGGGGACAAGTAGCCGCATCTGGAGTGATTTCAGTTTTGATTTTGTTGCTGACACTCTCTGAAATCACAAAATCATCAAAGTTCCACTCCTCTCTACAAGGAGTTCTAATTAATTCTTGAATTCTTGCTAACGGTGGACATTCTTGTTGTAATCTAGCAACAAACTCTGCTATTGCTTCCTCACTTCCAGAGGCGCGAATTAATACACCTTGTCCATCGTTACAAACATCTCCCCGCAACCCGCAAGCTTTAGCCAGACGATAAACAGTTGGACGAAACCCTACGCCTTGAACAGTACCCTTAACTCTGATTTCTTCACTCGCCATAGTTAAACCGCCATAGCAAAATTCGGTTATTTCCAGAATCAGCAATTACCGCCGTTTTGCCACAAATTTTGACTCCATAAGGCCAATTCACACTATCTCGCGTCGGGAGTCCATAATTGCGGTTTTCACTTTTGCTTTCAAAGCTGTTTTGTCCAGCTAATCCGTCTGCGATCGCACCTTGCAATGATAATATTGACTCTGGCTGCTTCCATCCTAGCAACCGCGAATTCGCCGTATCCGCAACTAGCAACCATTCCTCAGTTGTCGCCACTCCATAAGGCATACTTAAACTACTCGCACTCGGTAAATATACCCCTTGATTCATCTCCACAAAATGGAAGCTATTTTGTCCTAAAACTACCGCACAAGGCGCATTATTTTCTGTTGGTATACCTTGCCAAATCATCACTCGATGATTACCAGCATCAGTGACAACTAAATTATCATTCCAAATAGTAATATCATGGCACCAGCGCATACTCGCCGCCGTTGCCGAAGCACCGCCATTTTCATCACGAGAAACCATATCTGGTTGTCCCAGAACTAAATCAGCAGGCTGACCATTTTCTGTGGGAAACTCCTGCCAAATTAACAGCCTTCTATTACCTGTATCGGCAATAAATAGCATTCCTTGATGATAGAAAACACCATAAGGCCAGTGCATAGTATTTGCATCTGCTTGCTGACTACCTCGATTTGGTTCATTATCAACAAAATTAGCTTGTCCTAACACTAAATCTGCCGGAACATTGCTATCTTCTGGTAAATTTTTCCAAATCAAAACTCGATGATTCCAAGCATCAGCTACGGCTAAACCTGTGCCACAAACACACATCCCTGTTGGGACGCTAACCGTTGCCCTTCCTGGCGTACCTTTGGCATTTTGTCCTTCGTGATAAAAATCTGGTTGTCCAATTACCCAGTCCGCAGGTTGATTATCTTTTGTGGGTAAATTTCGCCATCCTAATAAGCGATGATGTCCTGTATCTGATACCCACAATGACCCGGTTTCTGATACTAAACAAGCACCACGCGGGCCAAACATTGTTATCGGACTAGGTGCTATAGGTATAGCTAATTGTTGCGGTTCAAGAGTAGTACCTAAAATTACCTCAGCACCATTGGGTGATAAAGGTAAATTAAATAAACTTGCTACAGAATTACTACTGTGAGAAATAGACATCAACCGCCAAAGAATACTAACTGTTATTTAAAATCATCGGCGTACATCGGCATGTATCAGCGGTTGCATTTTCAGAAACAATCTGTCTATTTTTGATTTCCTGTATATTGAATACGATAAATCCGGTTATTAGCTTCTTCTGTTACTAGTAAACTACCATCAGGTAATACTAATAAACCAACAGGTCGCCCCCAAGTAGTTGGGGTATTAGGATTTAACAAAAATCCAATGAGAAAATCTTCGTAATTGCCTTGTGGTCGTCCATTGGTATCAAAAGGGACAAATACTACTTTATAACCAGTGCCGCGATCGCGGTTCCAAGAACCCCGAAAAGCTACAAAAACGCCATTTTTGTATCTTGCCGGAAAAGTTTTACCATCGTAAAATTGCACACCTAATGCCGCTGAATGGGCTTGAAATAAAACATCAGGTGTCCGAGTCCGGGCTACCAAATCTGGGCGTTTACTTTTGCCATTCGCTGTTTGGCGAGGGTCTAGATTATTTGGTGTCAGGTAAGCATAAGGCCAGCCATAAAATTCCCCCTGCTGAATTCGGGTGAAATAATCAGGAACCAAATCATCCCCAATACCATCGCGTTCATTCACAGTGGTGTATAACTCCTGCGTTACCGGATGAAAATCCAAACCCACAGGATTTCGCAAACCGTAGGCGAAAGTCTGCTGTTGGGAACCATCCAAATTCATCACCTGTACTGAAGCCCTTGGTAATGCTTCTTCATCAGCATTAGAACGAGAACCCACCGAAACATACAACTTTTTGCCATCTGGTGCAGCTACTACATTCCTTGTCCAATGTTGGTTATAACCACCACCAGGAAGATCCGCAATTTTTTCCCCAGTCCCCGATAATTGCTTTTGACCTTTGCGGTAGGGAAACCGTAAAACTGCATCAGTATTACCCAAAAAGAAATAATTCCCCGCGAACGCCATCCCAAAAGGAATATTTAAGCCGTTGTCTGCATTAGCAAAAGTTTGACTCACATCAGCCACACCATCGCCATTACTGTCTCGCAATAGGCGAATGCGGTTTTCTCTCGTTTCTGTCACCAGTACATCACCACTAGGAGTTAAAGCCAACCAACGTGGTGCTTTGAGACCTTCAGCAAAGATATTTACCCGAAATCCTGGCGGTACTCGTAATACCGGATTTTGCGGAATTGATACTACTTCCGGCCGCTTCGATGCACTTTCGGTAGCGAAAGGTGCTGGTAATTTTTGTAAGTTGATGCGAATAGGTTGGGGCGAAAGTGGTTCAGTAGGGATAATATTTTGAGACTGTGTAGAATTCTCTACTAATAAGGGCGCAGGTGTAGAGTCTTGAGTTATGGCATTATCTGAAAAGTCACGAATTTGGTTACAACCTGCTGTTATCAATAACAAAGCCAACCACAAGAAATGCCCAGAGAATTTCATAGCAGTGTGAAATTATACATAACTTTTGTAAGATAGACTGAAAATTTAATTTTCGTCGCCTGTCTCAAGTTGGATTTCTTTAGGTAAAAACAAACTTTTTTCGAGATAATTCCGTAAATTAGGAGAAACGTCAGTAGGACTCTGTAAACAATCTAAAAGTAATTTGTTCGCATCCCAGTACTGCTGTATATCATGTAAATCTTTTTGATTGAACCGCCAATTATGACCTATCTGTCGAGTAGTAATCATCCAATCTCTTAATGCTTCTGTCCAATTTTTGCCATTTTCTTGCCACCAACTTTTTAAAAAATCTCCACCTTGGCTGGGAGAAGGTAGCTGATTTTTGATTTCTTGCAATGATTTTTGTAAATCTGGTTGAGTTGCTAATAAATGCTTAAGGTCAAGGGCTAAACTCAAAGCTGAAAATCTGGCTAAAAAAATCTCAGAATTTATGCCTAAGCTGACAGTTAATCCATGAATTAAAGCTAAGTCTAATGCCAAATCTCCTGCTAGATTACCAGCCAGATGATGATCTAAAAGTATTGCTAATTCTTGACTACAGGCTAAAGCATATTCTGAAGGTATAGCAATGGTAAAATAAAAAGCCCGCACACTAGCTGCATGATAAGATGTATTTACTACGGCAGCTTTTTGAGTTAACCAAGTTAAAAAGTTGTGTAGTTTAGCATTTTTCACAGATAAATTATCAATTTTTTCCTTCATTGCCTTGAATAATTCATCGGCAGGTTTTAACATAGTTGCAATGAGTAAGAAAACTTCCCACCAATACTTTTCATTCAGGTGATTCATCAATTCTGCTAGGTTCTGCGTATTGATGTTAGCAACTATTTCTCTAGCGGTAAGATATTGTTGTAAACTAATATGCGAAAAAGAATAAATTCCTCGCGCTCTTTGAACTAATAACCCATGTTGAATTTCAATTGCTTGTAACAAATATGCACTTTCTAGTTGCAAAGCCGTGGTATCATTTGAGGTATTAAAATTGTGAACTAAGTAATCGGTAATCAGTTGACAGAGATGAGATTCAGGCTGAAAGTAACTGCTTTTGGGAAAGGTAATTGCCGCTATATGACTCAGCAATTTTATTTTGTGTAGCAACGAGAAATTAGGATAAAACTCATCTCTTTGAATGCCTTTGGCTTCGTCCCAACGTATTAGTAGTAAATCCAATACTTGTTTATAAAATTCAGCCCGATTAACAGGTAAATCTTCGTTAAACTGATAAATTAAGCAAATAAAATTTAGTAAAATTGGTGTGGCTGCTAAATCTAAAAATTGCAAATTTTCTATTAATTCGAGCTTCTGGACAAAGCGACTTGCTAGGTCTTGCGCTACTCCTGGTGGATGTTTAGCAACTGAGCAAAACCACTTTTCTGCAAAATTAGCGATTTGCGGTTTACGAAAATTTGCAATTTCTACTTCTGTAAAGCCGTGAAATTTATAATTTTGTATGCCCAATCTACAAGTAATAATTATTTTATTTTTGTAAAATTTTTCGGTAAACTGACGAATTTTATGAATGATTTTATCGCTATCTTGCTCAACTACTTCATCTAAGCCATCTAATAAAATTAAGGCTCGCCCATGAGCAAAGACGGTAGTTAGTTCTTGTTCATGAATGCCAAGATTGATAAAAGATTCATATAGATAGTTAGATAGACTAATTTGAGTACGTCCGCGAAGATCTTCAGCAAAGTCTTTCAACCGGACAAAAATGGGTAAATAATCAGGCTGAAACAGACCTAGATTACAATTATTAGCGATCGCTTGCAAAAATGTAGTTTTACCCGAACCTGGCTTACCTAGTACCATCAACTTGGTATATTTTTTAACTGCTTCCATTCCCGAACCTCTACTTTGAGGCCAGTCAGCTACACCCAAGCAGTTATTTTCTTTCATCCATACCTGGGGAAATTTTTTAATTTCTAGCCATCTGCGACTGTTAATTTCTTCTAATATCTCTACATCAACATAAATATCTTTGAATTGTATTGGTTGAGCAACATCTAAAATTTGCACAGTACCGCACTGGGCTTGAATATTTTCTTGATAGAGAGACCGTAGTTTTTTTACTAATGTCTCAATCTCTAGAGACAGATTCGCCGGGATATCTAAGAAACCTGATTCATCCGCACTCAACGGTTGGGCAATTTCGGAGATGTCGAGTTCCAGCGCAAAGCAAATATCGTTGAACACATGGCGGTCTATGCGCTTTCCAGTAAAAAACTTCCAAATGGCTTGGCGAGTCTCTAAGCCGACCTCAGCTGCTAAATATTCTTGTGTCCAGCCTTTACGTTTAAAGGCTTGTTTTGCCTTTCTGATACCTTCAGCCGATGCTTGGAGCGATCGCTTTGCCATACTCTGCTACCGAACTTTGTATAAAATTGCTTATTTGTATACAACTTATACAAGTTATACGCTAACTTTGACAAAAACCCCAACATCAATTCATACATCGGCTAGACATAATAGTATTCGAGTCAGCCAAATCTACATACCCAACTAGCTGAAGGCATTGTCCAAAGAAGCTAACGCTTATTGAACAATGCCCAAGCTTTTATTTAAGTGCTGAGTTATGTTTGAGTTACTGAGTGCTGTTAGCGGTAGCGGGGCGTTCAGCCAGTACTGAGTAATGATCTGGTGATGCTTCTTGAGTGCTACAGGGAAGTGTCACAGTCACAACAGTTTTGTCTTGGGGCTTACTTTCAATTTTGAGAGTGCCGTCGTGTAATTCTACTAATTTTTTAGCGATAATTAAGCCTAATCCTGAGCCTTGTTGTTCATGGAGTTTGCGCTCAAATTGCCGATAAGCACCTAACTCGGCAATTTGCTCTCGGCTCATACCTCGACCGCGATCGCAAAAAGATAAACTAAAAGTATTATTGGTAGCCCTAGCTGTAATTTTAATCGGCGTACCGCTGGGAGAGAATTTTAAAGCATTATCTAGTAATTCTTCAGCTATTTTCGTAATTTTTTTAGCAGCAATCTTGACATTGCATGGTGATAAATCTATTTGGATATCATCTTCTCTATCAGCATTTTTTGCTTTTTCTATCATCAAATTAGTTAGGTCTGGTGTGGGAAATTCCGTTGATTGGTTTTGAATTTCTTGGACACGCTGCGGATCTGTGGCAATAATTTCGAGTTCTGCATATAGTAAAAACTTTTGAATTAAATGAAATAAACGCTGACTTGATTGATGGATAAATTCTGCCATTTCTTTGATAGATTCTGCATCTAGCAATGCACTTTCTTCCATGAGAATTTGAGAGAAACCTAAAATGCCATTTAGCGGTGTGCGTAATTCGTGAGGTAATGACAGAGTAATGCTAGTACGCAATTTATCTAGTTTTTCTTGAGTTTGTTGATAAATTACCGTTTGTTTTTCTAAGCGACAGGTAATTGCTGCTAATAATTCTGACCGAGAAAAAGGTTTCACAATATAATCATCCGCACCTAAATCCATACCTCTGCGAAAGTCATTCTTTTCTGATTTAGCGGTTAAAAAAATGAAGGGAATAATTGCAGTTTTAGGGTTTTGACGTAACTCTTTGAGGACTTCATAACCATCTAATTCTGGCATCATTACATCACAAATTATCAAGTCAGGAATTTCTGTTTGTGCTAACTGCAAACCAAAGTAACCATTTTCGGCAGTGATGACATTAAAATTTTCAGCATAAAGTAAATCTATCAGGTTTTGGCGTACATTTAAATCATCTTCAATCACTAATATTTTATTCATATACTTGATTAAAGTTCAGTAAATATAAAATTTTAAAAATATCTCGTAACAAGATTTTATGAATAAGATTGGTATCAGCAAATCTTAATTTAACAATAGAATTATATATTTATCTTTCTCTGATAAATACAAAATTTTTATGTAGTAAAAATGTCGATTATAAAATTTGCATAAATTTATATATATAAATGTCTATTACTCCACAAAAAGTTTTCAAATTCTGCTGCTGGTAATGGACGACTGAATAAAAATCCTTGCATAGAATCACATTGATATTCACGCAAAAAATGTAATTCTTCTTCTGTTTCTACTCCTTCAGCTACTACTCGCATATTTAGGTTATGCGCCATTTCAATTAAAGCTTTAGTAATAGCAGATTTCTGATGATCAACAGCTACGTTATGAATAAAATAACGGTCAATTTTTAAAGTATTAATTGGTAAATTTTTGAGATAAATGAGCGAGGAATAACCTGTGCCAAAATCATCAATAGCGATTTTTAAACCTAAAGATTTTAATTTATTCATAGTGGCGATCGCACTATTGATATCTTGCATAATCATACTTTCAGTTAGTTCTATTTCTAAATATTGTGGTTCGAGTTTATTTCTTTTTAAGAAATCATTAATTTTGTTGAGTAAATCTGGCTGATAAAATTCCATCACTGATAAGTTTACAGTCATAGTTAAATAAGCAATTCCCACATCATGCCAAATTTTAATTTGTTGGCAAACATTTTGTAATACCCATTGATCAATAGGTACAATTAAACCTGTAGATTCAGCAATAGGTATGAATTCTGTGGGAGTAACTAAACCTAATTCTGGACTTTGCCAACGTAATAAACTTTCAGCCGCAATGATTTGACCAGAAGCGATATCAACTATTGGTTGATAAAAAATTTCAAATTCTTGAAATTTTTTTTGTTGAACTACCCGTTGCAAATTCATTTCTAATAACTGAATTTTGGGTGATACAGTTTTAGCTACTATTGTCGGACTAGATAAATACTTTTTTAAAATAGCCTGCCTTTCTAAGCGGTTCATAATTGCACCTAATAATTCCGCTCGTGTAAATGGCTTAGTTAGATAGTCGTCTGCACCCATATCCATCCCTTGCCGAAAATCAGATTTAGCTGATTTGGCTGTGAGAAAAATAAATGGAATTGTGGCTGTTAATGGGTCTTGTCGTAATGCTGTCAAAACTCCATATCCATCAACTTCTGGCATCATCATGTCGCATAGAATTAAGTCTGGAGACTCTGCAAATGCTAAATCTACACCTGTTCTACCATTAGCAGCAGCAATGGTCTCAAAATCCTCTGCCTCTAACAAATCTAAAAGGTTTTCCCGCACAGATTCTTCGTCTTCAATTACTAGAATTTTAATCATTATTTCCCTCGATTTGCATTGCGCTATTTAATGGCAGAGTTACGGTAAAGGTAGTGCCAACTCCTAATGAACTGGTGACAGTAATTATCCCTTGGTGTATATCTATACACTTTTTTACAATTGCCAGTCCTAATCCAGTTCCTAGTATATTTCCCACATTTTTAGCACGATGAAAAGACTCAAACAAATGTGGTAAGTCTTCTGGCGGAATACCAATACCTCGGTCTTGAATTTCTAATATTGCTTGTCCATGTTCACAAGCAAGGGTTAATTTAACAGTACTTCCTTCAGGAGAATATTTAATTGCATTCGAGAGTAAATTATGGAGAATATGCCCAAGCAATTTTTCATCCATACAGCATGATATAGATGAATATTGACTACTAAAATAAATGCAGCAGCGATTATTTTGATTTAGTTGCGCTTCTTCGATGATGTGAGTACAGTAGGCAACCAAATCAAAAGCAGTGGGTCGATATTCAAGTTTTCCTGCTTCTGCTTTACCAATGACTAAAACATCATTCAACATCTCGTTTATCCGCTTTACTGCTGCTTGAATTCGATGCAGGTGGGTAATTTGTTTTTCTTCTGTCCATTTGTAACGATAATGTTCCAGCAATTCTGAAGAAGAAAGAATCGTACTCAGCGGTGTGCGAAATTCATGAGAAGTCATGGAAACAAACCGAGATTTTAGTTCATTCAGTTCTTTTTCTTTCTCTAGAGCTATTCTGAGTTCTTGTTCTAATTGCTTACGCTGTGTAATATCTGCTAAGTAACCTACCATTTCCACTGGGTTGCCAGTATCATCTCGGACTAGTTTACCTTGGTCAGATACCCAGCGGTAAGTTCCGTTTTTGTGGAGAAAGCGGTATTCTAAACTGTAATATTCTTGCTGCAATATTTGGCTGAGTTCGGCAAAAACATTAAGTACATCTTCTGGGTGGATATGATGCGCCCGAAAGTTGGCATCCTCTGTGAAATCTTGTGGTTGGTAACCAGTGATAGTGCTAATGTTGTTACTAACAAAGGTAGTGCCAAAGTCTTCGCCAACTTTACTTGTATAGATAACTGCTGGACTGGAAGAAAGTAAGTATTGCAATCGCTGTTGACTGACGAGTAAAGCAGTTTCTGTTTGTTTACGCTCAGTAATATCGGTTTGAATGCCGATGTAATGAGTGAGTATGCCTTCAGTATCATACACAGGAGAAATATTCAGTTCATTCCACCATAGGCTGCCATTTTTCCGATAGTTTCGCAGAGTTACAGTACAGTCTCTGCCTGCTTGCATTGCTGCATTCAGTTCTTGTAAACCAGATTGTTCAATGTCTGCGCGTTGGAATAACCGAAAGCTGGTGCCGATGACTTCGGCTGCACTATAGCCTGTCATGTGTTCAAAGGCAGGATTCACATAAATAATTGGGCCGTTGGGAATGCTGGCATCGGCAATGATAATGCCATTACTGCTGGCGGCGATCGCGCGATCGCGTAGTCTTAAACCTTCTTCTGCCTGTTTTCTGGGTGTAATATCAGTATGGATGGCAACTAACCCTATAATTCTACCAGTAGCATCTTTCATAGCGTTAGCACGTAAATAAACTTGTAATAGCCGCCCATTACGAGCTTGCATTGTCACTTCACCACGCCATGAGTCACCATTTCCAATTATGGTTAATACTGTGTTTAGCTCTGCCTGATACTTGAAGATACTAATTGCTCCTCCAGCTGCCAGATATTCTTCTAATGTGTATCCATATATTTCAGTAAACCCAGAATTAACATAAGTTACTTTACCTGTTCCATCTGTCATGCAAATAGCATCACTGGTACTTTCAATCGCTTTATGAAAGCGAGTTAAAGATTCTTCTGCCAATTTGCGATCGGTAATGTCGGTAGACAGACCGCAGACAGCGTACGTTACGCCTTGGGCATCTTTTAAGGGAAACTTGACAGAAAAGTAGGTGTGTAACTTGTCCTCAAGAGGTACAACTTCTTCAACTTTGATTGGCACCCCATGAGTAATTACCTGATGATTATTCACCGCAAACTTATCAGCAATCTCTTGCGTCCATAGCTCGTAAATGCTTTTACCGATGATTTGCTCTTGGGTTATGTTGAGTAGTTGAGCAACATAACGGTTAATTAAGAGAAATCTATTGTCTGTATCAACTACATAAATCGCCGCTGCGGAGTAATCTAAAATTGCCTGTAGTTGCTGTTGAGTTTCTTTTAATGCCGTCTCTGCTTGTTTGCGTTCGGTAATATCTCGATTTGTGCCACGATAACCAGTAAATTTGCCGTCTTGATCAAATATTGGCACTCCACTAGTTTCCAACAGAACTAAGTGTCCGTCTTGATGGACTTGAATGTTTTCTAAGCACTGAAATGGTTGGGGTACTGTCAAAATTGCCGCAAAACTGGGAGCTAGAGTTTCATGTAACTCTGGTGGCATGAAATCAAGGGGTGTTTTGCCTAAAAATGCTTCTGGTTCGTAACCTAAAATGTCGCGGATTTTCGGACTAACGTAAGTATAAGCACAGTTTTGATCAACTTCCCAGATTAAATCGTAGCTAGATTCAACTAAGTTACGGAAGCGCTGTTCGCTATGTTTCAGCGCCAGTTCGGTGGTAACGCGATCATGAATGTCTGTATTTGTGCCGAACCAAGTGTGGATTTCCCCGGCTTGATCACGCCAAGGGATTGCCCGGACTAAATGCCAACGATAGGTGTGATCAATACCTCTGAGTAAGCGTAACTCACCTTCAAACGGTTGACCTGTAGCTAAAGCTGCTTCCCACACTGCTAAACATTGGGGTAAATCATCTGGATGTAGCCATTGCTGCCATGCCCAACCAAAAACCTGCTCTGGAGCGCAGCCATGATAGTCAAGAGTTTTTTGGTTAATGTATTGGATGTTACCATTTGCCTCCCCTATCCATACTTGTTGGGGAATGGATTCAACTAAGAAGCGAAAACGTTCTTCACTTTTTTCTAAATCTGCCTGTACTTGTTGGCGTTCGGTAATATCTGCAACTGTACCCAGGAGTCCAACTACATTACCTGCAACATCATGTAATGGGATTTTACTAATTTCCAACCAACTTTGTTTACCATTGATTAGCCGCAGAGGTGCAATCAGATGATGTTCAGGTTGATTTGTCTCGATGACTCTCGCATCACACTCTTGGTGAAAGTCTGCTTCTGACTTATGTGCTAAGAAATCATGAACTGTTTTCCCAATAATATCTTCTGGCTTTTCGACACCAACCAATTTGGCAAAATTACGATTACAACCCAAAACTACAGAATTGCAATCTTTCCAGAGAATACCTTGAGGAATGGTATCCATGACTAATTGCAACATAATTTGGGATTGCCGCAGTTGCTCTTCGACGATTTGGCGTTGGGCAATTTCTGTTAATAATTGCTGATTTGTTTGCTGTAGGACTTGGGTTCGCTCGGCGACGCGCTGTTCTAATTCTTGGTTGGCTTGCTTGAGTGCTGTTTGTGTTTGCTTAAGTTCGGTGATATCTCGCCCTTCGCTAATCAGTAGGACGATTTTGCCTGTTTCATCTTTGAGGGGTTTGAGGGAAAAATCTATGGTGCGTAATGTTTGGTGAGCGCCGAGAATATCAACTTCG
Source organism: Nostoc sp. HK-01 (assembly GCA_003990705.1). Classification (GTDB taxonomy): domain Bacteria; phylum Cyanobacteriota; class Cyanobacteriia; order Cyanobacteriales; family Nostocaceae; genus Nostoc_B. Next base: position 5,993,455 of record AP018318.1, on the reverse strand, counting down.
TAACGAATAAATTCGCCCCTAGCGGCGATCGCAATTGCTTGTTTTAATTGATTTTGGATTGCTGGAGAAATCATCCACCATTGGGTTTCCCAGAATAATCTACCGACAACATCTTGTGGTTGCAGTCCACCAAAATCCAGTAATGTCTGGTTCGCTTCTAGTAAGTTGCCTTCTGGGGTGAGTAAGCCAGAAAATTGAAATGTTCCATTGAAAATTGCGCGGAATCGTCTTTCGCTTTCGTGCATGGCGGCTTCTGCTTGGATGCGTTCAGTCACATCTACATTTATAGCGACGAAGCGATAAATTTGTCCATGATCATTTTTGATCGGCAAGATTTTGCTAGAAATCCAGCGAATTGCACCATCAGGGCGCACAATTTGATATCTTTCATCGAAAGATTGACCTGTTAATAAATTTTGAAACGCTGCTACTACGCGATCGCGATCGGGAGGACAAATTGCCGCAAAATATGATTGGGGATTTTTCATCAGGCGATCGCCACTTCTCCCCCAAATTCTTTCATAACCTGGGCTAACATAATGCAATTCCTGTTGATTTCCATCCCAGACATAAAAGGCTTGGGGCAGATTTTCGGTCAATTGGCGGAATAATTCTTCGTTCCACTGTAGGGCGGCTTCTGCCAGTTTTCGCTCTGTAATGTTGCGGTGTATGGCGACAAAGTGAGTGATATGTTCTTGAGCATTTTTAATCGGCACTAAGTTCATATCTACCCAGTAGGTTGAGCCGTCTTGGCGATAGCTGAGTAATTCGGTTCTAATAGGTAAGCCAGCTTGCACAGCCGCAAACAGTCTTTTCATTTCGGCACGACAAGTTTTTTCGCCGTGAGAGAAGCGGGGTGTTTGGCCGATGACTTCCTCTAGTGTGTAACCAGTCATCTGAGTAAATGCCCGATTGGCATAAACTATCCGCGGTTCTATTTGACCGTTTGAGATGTGGGCTTCGGTGATTAAAATTGAGTCGTTAGCATTGACCACTGCCGACTCTAGTAAACGTAATCTCTCTTCTTTTGGGGAATTTTCCGCTGATTGCTCTAGTGCTTGACAAATACTGCTTGGAGTAACTGTGCCAATTAGTTGATCTGCTTCATCAAGAATTGGCAATATATTTAATTTATGCTGGCGTAACAGTGATAATACTGACGTTATATTCTGAAATTCTGAGATTTTCAACATAATTACTGGAGTTTGCATCACTTCAGTAACTTTGGTAGTTTTGCCATCAATACCTGACGCTAAGAATTTGAATATATCTTGTGCGGTTAACCATCCTAATACCTGCGAAACGGACACGACCAAAACATCGACACCACACTTTGCCATCAGTGAGATTACCTCTGACACTGTTGCTTCCGGCTGAACCGTTAGTGGCGAAAAATCAATTACTGCCTCTAAGCTTTGTAGCCAGAGATTTTGTTGTCGAGTATACATAGATAATCACGATAGCTATCATCAATCAATAGTTATCTCAACTTATGTTCTTCCAGTATGTTCAAGGATTTGGCTGGTAAATTAATAATATTATCCTAATGAAAAATACTGTAAGTATAATGTAAATTTTGTGTGAAGAGTTAAGGGTGAATGGTCAATAGTTATTCTCCCCTGCACCCTCTGGGTGCAGTCGAATATATACCCTTTGCCGATATCTCTTAGCGTAGTTGCGATCGCCTTTCGCCATAGCGTAATAATCTTTCGATGGTTGCCAGGCGATTTTCCCAAACTTTGACTTGATAAGGGTTATTTGTGGCAGTTTCCCGCATCCAAATGCGAAATTGCGACTGAAATCGAGTTAAAGAAGCTCTGGCTGTGAGTAACTTTGCTGGAGAAGGTGCAGTGGCCAGTTGATTTAACGCTTTTTCTACGACTTCTATTTGGTTGTTAAAATCAGTAATTTTAATTGCTGGTATTTGCACTAGCTCGTTTTGGATCACATATTGCCATTCTCGCTTTAGCAATTCATAACGCACCACAGCGGTTTGAAAAGGTTGACGCAGCGGAATCGGTTCATCAGCCCCAGATGACACTTTACCTTGAGTGCTAGTAAAGATTTTTAGCAAATCGTTGTTAAAATTCTCCGCTGCAAACAGGGCATAACCACTGGCGGGTAAGTCCCGAATAAGCTGTAATTGGTCAAATGCTGCCAAATTCGGTAACGACAGTAAACGAATTCCTGGCACTAACAAAGTTGAACCCAACTGGCTAGAAGCTATCCACGGTTGGGCAAGGCGTTGGAAACGAGCAGTATCTTGAGCATAAGTCATAGGGACAATCACATCTATATCCCCTCGTCTAGCCCAAACTTCCCAATGTTGTTGGAGTTTCTGAATGCGTTCTCGTTCTGGTAAGGGAAATACTGCCACGGACAAAATTAAATCTGCACGTTTTTGCCGCACCATTTGTGAGACTTCGGCCACAAAGCTATCTACTTGTTGGGTACGAAATTCTGTCCACTTTTGCCATAACTCCCCTTGGGTGGGCGAAATAGTCAACGGATCAACACCAGTCAACTTTTGAAATTGCACTCTCGCCGCTTGACCATATCCATAAGTCCGCCCGGCAAAGGGATCTTGGAAGGGATAGCGAATGTAATCTAGCTGTAAACCATCTACTTGATATTCGGTGACAATTTCCGCAAACAGCTTCAAGAGATATTGACGCAGTTCTGGGTTAGCTGGATCAAAAAATGGTTTGGTTTGACCAGGGGGAATGGTATTACCTTTGTTGTCGTAGTTTGCCCAATTTGGATGCGCCGCCAGTACTGGCCCTGGATAATCAGGATGAACATTAATTAGTTGGTTGTGGCGCTGGTTCCCGGCGGCAAAAGTCCACACCCAGGCGTGTAACTCCATGTCTCGTTCATGGGCTAATTTCACCGCCACAGCTAAAGGATTCCAGCCACGAATTAGGGGATTTTGCTGGGGTGCAACTCGACTGGGGTAAATAGGATAACTGGCGTTGAGAGTTTCAAAAAAAACTGTGTTAATGCCCGACTGTGCCAATCGGTCAAAAACTTCGGCTAATTTTTTTTCGCCACCAGCCCGAACAATTGTGCCTCTATCTAACCAAACTGCCCGAATTTCTGCTGGGGCTAATCGGCGATTGGTGGGAAAATGTTTCCACAAATTTGTTCTGGTGGCTAACCATTGTTGACGCGCTAGGGCATAGTTTTTATTGGCGATGAGTTGGGGAATGTTTTTGGCAACTAGCCGCGCTTGGGCAATGGCTTGTTCTTTACTAGGAATAGATAATCCTGGTCTGGTAGAGGCGACGCGCGTCTCTTCTTCTTTGAGCGATTGGGGGTTGCTGGTGATGGCTTCATTTAAATTAGCTGCATGAACTGAGGCGGCTAAATGGGCGCTTTCTACCCGACTAATTAAATTTTCTAATTCTTGCTGGAGGGCGATCGCTTCTTTTTCGTCAATTGGCTGATTAGAATTGGGTTCTACATTCCAGCGTACTGTTTGTTCTAGTTGATCAATAGCTTCTGGAGAAGATGAACGAGAAGTGCGGGGAACTAATGGCGCTTGGGTGATGATGGGAATGATAGGAGTAATGGGAGATGGCGAATTTAAGGAAGCAGTGGCAATTGTGGTGGAACAGTTGGAGTCAGCCCCGGCGATTTTCTGTTGTCCTGGGGATGGCGCTGTTAGATGATGATTAATGGCAGCTTTTAACCAAGCATTATCTAACTCAAAACTAGAGGCGGCATCTGTTCCCCAACGCCAGCCAAATAAGGTAGACCATTCTGTACTGACAACTGCGGCGGGATTATTTTGGGCATTCCAGACGGCGGTGGCTTGACTAGTTCCACCTTCAGGAATAATTACGCCACCACGAACTTGTCCAAATAGTTCGCTTTGGTTAGCCCATCTTGGTGGCTGCGTTTTGGCTGGTTTCAGTTGTTGTGTTTCATCTAACCCAAAGCCCCAATAACTGCCAAGGAGCGATCGCAATAACTGCCGCACTCCCGGCGCTGATAAACTACCAACAGGGCCACTAGCGATGACTTTACCGCCTTTACTAACCCATGATTCTAAGGCGATCGCTTGGGCGGGGGTTAAAGTCTCGATGTTGGGCAAAAATAAGACGCGGCGATCGCCCCAATCTGCACTACTTCTAACTGCTGATAAGGGAACCACACAATAATTCACCCCAATAGCTTGCAAGCGCTTAGTAATTCCTGTCCATTGCTGCCTGTTTTCTGTACTCTGAACTACTGTTAATACAGGTTCTTCACTGGCTGCCCTAACTGATAAAATATTAAAATTACTTAAACAATTAACAATCAAAAAGTTAAAACTAAAAATGAAGAATCTGGCTTTTTTTGTGACTTTGATTGCAGTTCCCTGATTCTTCACTTTTAACCCCCACTTTTTTTATTATTAGACAGTATTTATTATTTATCATTCAGCATAACAATAAATTGCCTCCGAAAAACAACTGATGTTTTTATATTTAGGTTAAGACTTGTTCAGTAATACAGGTAGTGATTAATTCTTCTACTCCGGTTACTGGGAAAATTTTTGTATTTAATTGTCTCGCTAAATCTTCAACTTTGACATCATCTAAAAATACTAATTCGCCATGTTTAAGCATGACATTAGGCAACAAAATTCCTGCACCTAAATCTTTATCTTTGAGATTTAAAAGTAAATCATGTCCTGTGAGTAATCCGGTGACGCTAATAGTTTGCCCCCAATAATCACTGGCTAAAGCCATCATATTTACTTCTAAACCATCAACAGAATTCAAGCGTTGTAATATCGGTTGAAATGCTTTTTCGACGGCGTTACCTACTACCCAAGTAAATTTTATGGGTGGAGAAATTTTCGCAGGGAGTAATTTTGCCGCAGCCGATGCAAATTGCTTAATAAATAACTGAATAGAACCGACACCGTTGTCAATTTGCGGATAGTCTTCGTATTCTGCTTCTGTTGGTAGTTCTTCCCCGGCAATTAAAAACCATTCATCGGCTAACCAGACAACATTCGAGCCGCATTTCTGTCGAAATTGTTGTGCAAGCGATCGCACTTGTAAAATAACTTCTTGGGCTTTTTCTCTAGTTACAGGTGTCAGTTCGTCTTCTTGGGGACGAAACCGCGTCAAACCTACTGGCACGACTGCCACCGATGCTACAGCAGGTACATCACCAGTATAAAACGATGCTAAATCTTTGAGTGTTTGTTCCAGATGTTTGCCATCATTAATTCCAGGGCAAACCACAACTTGAGCATGAATTTGCAATCTTCTGGCTTGGAACCAGCGCAGATGTTCCATAATTTGCCCCGCCCGCTGATTTTTCAGCAGACGAATTCTCACATCGGGTTCGGTAGCGTGAACTGATACAAACAAAGGCGACAAGCGCATTTGTTCAATTCGTTGCCATTCCCGTTCTGGTAAGTTAGTTAATGTCAGGTAAGAGCCATACAAAAAGCTCAGACGATAATCATCATCTTTAAAATACAAGCTTGAGCGCTTACCTGGGGGTTGCTGGTCAATAAAGCAAAAGGGACAGCGATTATTGCACTGAATTAACGCATCAAATAAGGCTGTTTCAAATTCCAACCCTAAATCATCGTCATAGTCTTTTTCAATTTCGACGTGATGGGTTTTGCCAGTCGTATCTAAAACTTCTAATTCTAAAAATTCATCTGCACAGAGAAATTGATAATCAATTAAATCGCGGGGACGTGTACCATTAATAGCAACGATCGCATCCCCCACTTCAAAGCCAATCTCAGCAGCAATGGAGTCGGGTAGCACCTTGGTAATTTTGGCAGGATGAAGGTTAGTCATGAGTCAATGGTCAAGGGTCAATAGTCAATGGTCAAAGTCTTTACTAAAAACTTTGGACTATTGACTATGTTACTCATGAGTCAACACTCATTATTACTATTGACTCTAGACTATTGACTTTTAACTATTAACTATTCTTCAAAATTCCCGCACTAATCGCACCTAAAATCGCTATACCAAAGGCGAGGCGATACCAAATAAATACCCAAGTGCTTTGGGTTTTGAGGAAACGGAGTAACCCAGCAATGGATATATAAGAAAAAATCGCCGCCGAAATTACACCAGCAATTAAGGGTAATATTCCTGAACCACTAACTTCGCCTAAAGCACTTTTCAACTCCACTAACCCCGCTAGGGTAATGGCGGGAATACCGAGTAAAAAGGAAAATCTCGCGGCTGTTTCCCGTTGTAAGGTCATAAATAACCCGGCTGTGAGGGTGGAACCAGAACGAGATACTCCAGGAATTAAGGCTAAAGATTGGGCTAAACCCATTAATAGGCCATCATTCATGGTCAGCTGTTCAAAGTCTCGTTGTCGCTTGCCCAGTTTTTCGGCTATGCCCAACAATATAGACATGACTATAGAAGCGATCGCGATCGCGCCGATACTTCTAATGGGCGAATTATCATAGTCTGGAATAAATCTTTTGATTAATAAGCCAAAAAATACAATTGGCAAGGTTCCCAAGGCAATTCCTATAGATAGGCGTAAGTCATAATCAGCATAATCTTTTTGGGCGATCGCTCTAAATGCTCCTGTCGCAATGCGCGTTAAATCTCCCCAAAAATACCACAGCACAGCCGCAATACTCCCCAGCTGAATTACCGCTGTAAACGCCACTCCCGGATCACCCCAGCCCAGGATGATCGGCACAACTTTTAAATGGGCTGTACTACTAATAGGTAGGAATTCCGTCATTCCCTGCACAAAGCCTAAAACAATCGCTTGCAAAATATTCATTTGTTGCACTCCACTAGCCTCTGGGTTGGGTGGAGTACTCATAACTTTGAGGGGAAATGCTGCAACTGCGAAAATTGCCGATGCAACACTTATAAGCACGAACCATTGACGTTTTGATAAAGTCATTAGTTTACCTGCGATCGCTCCGATTACAACCAATTACACAAACATCTTTTTGAGAAGCTTACAGGATACTTATAACAGGGGACAGGTAATAGGTGATATGTGACAGAGTTAAAAGCTTTGTGGTGTCTAAGTTTTATCATCTTTTGATACCCTAAGCGATTATTTTGCTGGCAAAAAGTCTATCTATTGAAACTGTGTGTAAGCCTATATTCTCCCTTCTTTCCCTTCCCTTGAACCGTCGCACCCCTAAACCCTTTTCTCCGAGACATCCCAAATTACGCAAAATCCAGGTAAAATAAAAATGCCCTAGGGGGGGATTTTTAGGTATGTTATTTTAAATAAGATAAAGTTTAGTTACAATTATTAAAACTTTGATTAATAATACATTGTTTAGTTACAACGCTTCTAACACAGCTATAGATAAGGAATTATCTGTCAAGAACGCTGGAAACCTAGGTATAGAAGAATTAGAATCTACACTTTCTGCGTCGCCATCTTTACCATTGTTAATATCGTCTCGCCAAACTTGGTTAGTGTTGGCGGCGGCGGTGTTTTTAGTATCAGTCCCAGTATTTATTGAAGCACCACTAGTGCGATCGCTCCCCAGTCTAAGTTTAGCGATGACCGGATTTTGGGTGTGGTTGAGTTTTCGTTTAATGTCACGCCCTGCAACATACCTCTGGGGGGATTTACTCTTAGGTTTTAGTTGGAGTTGGTTAGCAGGAGCAATTTATTGGGGTTGGTTACGTTGGGAACCCGCATGGCATTTACCAGTAGAATCTATCGGCTTACCATTTGCCTGTTGGTGTCTGGTGAGAAACTGGTGCAAGGTTGGTAACTGGTTTTATTTAGGTTCCTTATTCGGCACAGTTTTAACAGATGTATATTTTTACATAGTTGATTTAATGCCCTATTGGCGGCAAATTATGCAGGTAGAACCTGACAGTGTGTCGCCGATTTTACAAGCTGCGGTAACTCAAGTCCGAACACCTTGGGGGCAAGCTTGGGCTGTAGCATTGGCATTAATATTATTAACAGCCGGGATTTTACCTCTACGTAATCAGCAACGACACTGGTTTGCTTTTGGTGGAGCAGTTTTAAGTACTATTTTGGTAGACAGTTTATTTTTACTAGCTGCTTTAATCGCATAACTTCACAACATTTTCTATTTGGCTGAATTAGGTATAAATTTATTTATCTGCTAAATTCATCAGGGCGATCGCCTGGCAAAATTTTGCTAAATTAGAAGATTTAGTTCAGGCTGGTACTTACAAGCTTTTGATTGGTGATACCCAAAACTATAAAGCTACAGAAGAAGATTTTGAATCTTCAACTCAGCTATTTCATACTGCATTTCCCGATGGGTTTTTGTGGGAAGTCTTAGAAGTGTATTCTGCACCCCCTACTATTACTTTTAAATGGCGGCATTGGGGGCATTTTCGCGGTAATTATCAAGATTATTCCCCTACTGGACAGATGATTGAAGTCATAGGGATGAGTGTTGTTCAAGTTACAGAAGACTGCAAAATTCTGTTTTTAGAACACTATTACGATAACGGTAAATTTTTGCATCAACTAACTTCCGGTGGCAAAACGGGAACTGCTACTAAACAGCAGCTAATGTCAGCAGAAACATCATCTCCAAGTACCGGGAAAGCAACTTTTTTGGGTTTTTTCCGGCGGCTTTTCCCAAGCAAACATAAGTCAGCACCAGCTAATTTAAGCGTTAGTGGTTGTCCGTTTGCTGCTTTTTTAAGATAATTTTATAACTTTATAAAAAGTTACAAAATTATCTGCCAGCATAATCACCGACAGCCATCTTGAACAGAGAGAGAGTTAAACCATCTTGTTGCAGTGTCAGGATAGATTACTAGCCAACAAGATGGAGTATTCTAGCAAGGGCAGTAGGAAGCTCCGCAGTGGTATGGCTACGTAAGCGCATCAGAGAAGTACAATAATTTTTGACAAAACTAGGGTCAAACCCAGTAACGGTAAATATTGTGGATATTAATACGCTGTATATTAGTTTCTGATGACTGCTGTGTGTAGATTGAGTTACCAGTTTTTAGTTAACAGTAGCCAGTGTAGTGAGAGGCTGTGCCGACTTGTCGCAACTGGCATTCAATAGTCAAGAGTCATAACTGTGCCTCAAAGATTATAAACTGTTGACAGCTGTCAGCTTAAAGCCATTATTCAGTTTGATGGAGAGAGGTAAAAAAGTCGTGAAAAAATTGGTGCGTTTATTAACACTATTTAGTTTGTTGCTTGGTTGCTGGGGATGGTTAGGTACAACTGGAGTAGCCCAAGCTGTTGGTATCAACGGTCTGACGCTACCACAGGTGCCTGTTTTGGCAGTGGAGTTCCGAAACAAGGCAGATGCTAAACTAGCAACGGAATTTGGTAAAAAAATTGATTTGAACAATACCAACGTCCGCGCTTTTCAAAACTACCCAGGTCTGTATCCTACCCTGGCTAAGAAAATCATCAAAAATGCTCCATACAGCAAGGTAGAAGATATTTTAGATCTACCAGGATTGAGCGATCGCCAAAAAGAACTCCTACAAGCTAATTTCGATAACTTCACTGTGACAGACTTAGAGCCTGCTTTCAATGAAGGAGACGATCGCTTTAACAACGGTATCTACAGATAAGCCCAATTATCGTTAATGTAGAAAATAGTAGTCCACTCCCGATTTTGGGAGTGGTTCTCTGATCACAAAGTACTGAGTGCTGTTAGCGTAGCGGGGCGTTTAGCCCGTGCTGAGTTTTTAAGAAAATATCGTCAAAATTTCCCCTGTCTCTAACTTTGCCTGAAATAGAAATTCCTCGCCAATTTGATGTGATTGTAGTCGGTGCTGGAGCCGCTGGACTATACACAGCACTGTGTTTGCCAAAATCTTTGCAAGTCGGCTTGATTACTAAAGAAACTGTTACTTTGTCTGCTAGTGATTGGGCGCAAGGTGGGATTGCTGCGGCGATCGCTCCTGAAGATTCGCCACGGTTGCACATTGAAGATACAATTCAAGCTGGTGCAGGTTTGTGCGATCGGCAAGCAGTAGAGTTCCTCGCTCAAGAAGCTCCTAGTTGTATTCAATCTTTGGTAAATTTAGGCGTAGCGTTTGACCGTCATGGTCAAGCCTTAGCTTTAACTCTAGAAGCTGCCCATTCTCGTCACCGTGTTCTTCATGCGGCTGACACTACAGGTAGAGAAGTCACAACCACATTAACAGCACAAGTATTACATCGCCAAAATATTCAAGTTATTCAGCAAGCTTTGGCGTTAAGTTTGTGGCTAAACCCCCAAACAGGCCGCTGTCAGGGAGTAAGCCTGTTTTATCAAGGTAAAATTACTTGGGTGCAAGCCAAAGCTGTAGTTTTAGCAACTGGTGGTGGTGGCCAAGTATTTGCCCAAACCACTAACCCAGCAGTGAGTACAGGTGATGGTGTGGCGATCGCTTGGCGGGCTGGGGCGATTCTTCGAGATTTAGAATTTGTGCAGTTTCATCCAACAGCCCTAACAAAGCCGGGATCTGATCGCTTTTTGATTAGTGAAGCTGTCAGAGGTGAGGGGGCGCATTTGGTGGATGATGCTGGACGGCGGTTTGCTTTTGACTATCACCCAGCCGGAGAACTTGCACCCAGAGATGTCGTGAGTAGAGCGATTTTTAGCCACCTGCAACGTACTGCTGTTGATCCGGCTACCGCCCATGTCTGGCTAGATATGAGGCCCATCCCTCCTGAGAAAATTCAGCATCGCTTTCCTAACATTGTTAAGGTTTGTCAGCGTTGGGGAATAGATGTCTTCCATGAACCAATTCCAGTCGCGCCGGCGGCTCATTACTGGATGGGTGGAATTGTAGCAGATTTACAAAATCGGACGAACATTCCTGGTTTATATGCGGTAGGAGAAACCGCTAGTACAGGAGTGCATGGGGCGAATCGTCTGGCGAGTAACTCTTTACTAGAATGTATTGTGTTTGGCGCACAGATGGCAAATCTTCAGTTGGCAGACATTGAACTCAAACCTGATATTTCCGAGTTACACTTGCGAGAATTTAGCTTAGATGAAAATGATTGGCAAACCCAGCAAGCACAGTTAGAAGCATTGCGAGATAAATTACCGCGTTTAGTTTGGCAAAGTGCTGGTATTTGTCGAGAACAATCACGATTAGATGAGGCGATCGCAACTGTCGAATCTTGGCAGCAAGACTTTGCTATTTTACCTTTGAGTCAATTCTTACTTGCTTTACGTGCTAACGAAACTGTTAATTTCCCAGTACCGAATATCGAACGTCAATTAAGACTTTGGGCAGAAACTCGCAATTTACTGGATGTAGCTGATTTAATTCTTAGAAGTGCTGCTTTTAGGACAGAAAGCCGGGGCGGACACTACCGCATCGATTATCCCGAACCCGATCCCCATTGGCAAATTCACACACTTGTACAAGAACATCACTGGAGTAAATCCATCCCTTTAAGCTAATCGCTGCTCAGTAAAACTCTTAGCTGTTTGTCTTGCTACTGCACTATTAATTCAGTTCAGCTGATGGGACACTAATACAGAACGGCCTAAATAAGGCACCTATGATCAGTTAATTAAAAGCCCACTATACGTGTTGCTTTATTTCAAACTTCGACCTTTTTTTTGTATTAGCGTGTACCACTACCGTGCTGACTGTCGGGAACACCGTAATTTGGGGGAACATATATATCTGTTAATTCCTGAGAATTAACATTAGAAGTTGTGACACGATTACCGTCTGAATGAGTCAAACCATTAGCTACTAAATCACTGAGGGTTCCTCTCGCATCAGCAATTTTAGGAATCACTAAACAGGCGCTCACACACAAAACTAAAATACTTGTAATTCTTAAGTTCATCACCATAAAGCCTTTATCCATTTTTTGTATTCCGATTTTATTGAGTACTTTTTTTACCTACATTTGATTCAGTCTGGGTTTCTGAAAAAATTAAACTTTAATAAAATTTTTTGTTTCTCTTCAAAATCGTTTGAGTAAGACACTTAAGGCAAAAAATTGCCTTAACACTTAAGAAATATACCTAAATACTATTAATAGACATCAGCCTAAAGTTAGAATTCATCACAGCGAAAATCTTAAAAGTTCAATAATTACCTCTAAAGTAATAGTCTACAACATGAAATCTTAATAAAATATTCATATTTATATGTCGAAATACTTTAGTATATTGTCATAAGTTATACATATTTACTCAGTATTTTCGAGGTTAATTGGATACATATCAGTAAATATCAGGAATATGCACTACAGAAATTGTCCATTTGGCGATTTCTTAATTAAATCTTAATTTATAAAAGTAAGTATAATTCAAAATTACTTTAAGTAGTGTTACTCATGTATAAATTTATAGGCAAATAATCACCATCGCTAGAATTAGACCCCAATTAAGTAGTACAATTATACTATAAAAGCATTGACAAAAAAATTTAGCCCCTCTGAAAAATGGCTAAATTTACTGTGTTCCGCTAAAGTATTTTATTTTCTACTTTTATTGCTTACAGCGTATCTCAAGCTATTGGAGCAACCCAGATATCAAGGCTGTTTTACTGATGAATTCTGCTGTATCTGAGTTCACTGATCAAGTCAACTCATACCGATTTTTACCTAAGTGTTTAGCACGGTACATAGCCGCATCAGCTTGTTGTATTAAAGTTTCCGCGTCTTGGCTGTTAATGGGATAAACACTGATCCCAATACTGGCAGAAATTTTAGTAGTGTATCCTGACAAAACAATTGGTTCCGTAATACTAGCGAGAATCTTTTCTGCAACTCTAGCTGCTATTTGTACATCAGGAATTGCCCGTAGAATTACTGTAAATTCATCACCACCAAGGCGGGAAACAGTATCACTCCCTCGCAAACAGTTGTTGAGTCTCTGGGCGACAATCACCAGCAAGCGATCGCCCATATCATGCCCCAAAGTATCATTAATCTGCTTAAACCCATCCAAGTCAATAAATAACAGTCCTAGTAACAAGTCGTTATTTTGCGCCCAATGCAACGACTCATAAAATTGTTCTACAAAAAATTTTCGGTTAGATAACCCTGTCAGGGGATCATGATAAGCCAGATATCTTAAATGGTCTTCTTTGAGTTTTAATTCAGTATTAGAGCGAAATAACTCATCCGCAGTACGCCGCAGTTCTTCTTCCATTAACTTGCGCTGGGTAATATCTCGAATCACCCCCACTAAGAAAAAATTTCCGGCCGCATCTTTGTGTAGCGATCGCTTAGTCGCAATTAAATGAGTTTGACCAGTCGCATCAGTAAACTGTTCTTCATTTTCTTGCGGTTTTTGCGTTAAAAAAACTAAATTATCTTGTTGACGAAAAACATCAGCTTCATGGCGAGGAAAAAATTCATAATATGATTTTTCCAGGAGTAGACTATCAGGATAACCAATGAATTGACAGTAGGCATCATTTAAGACAATCCACTGATGCTTTTCATTTTTGACAAAAATTGGATCAGGAATAGAATTGATTACTTGATGCAGAAACTCTTTAGAACGCTTCAATTCTTCCTGCATATATGCAATATGAAAAATCATCCATATAGATGCGCTAATAAAGGTGAGTATTCCTGGAATTAAAGGTAGCCACCAACCAGCTAAGAAAGCTAGATAACTGCTCAAAAACAGTATTCCTAAAGATAGTAAAACTCTAGGAATACTTTTACTGAAAGATTTAATCCGCCAGATAATTGCTGAACCTAAATAAGACCACCCAAAAATCCATAAGTATTCCCAGAATTTTGGCCAAACTCTTAATAAGGGTCTTCCTACAAGGGCAGATGAGATTAACTCACTAATAAAATAAGCTTGCAGTTCAATACCAGCCACAGGCTTGGCTGTCCCTAACATTTGACCAGAATAAGGAATAAATACAAAATCTTGCAAACTAGGAGCAGTTGAACCAATCAAGACGATGCGATCGCGTATCCAACTTATTGGTACTTTGCCATCTAGTACATCACTCATCGAAATCTGGCGGAAACTACAGAACTCGCCAGATTTTTTGTCACATAATGGTTTAGGAAAGTTAGCTAAAATTTGATAGCCTTTATCATCAGCCCTAACATAACCACCATCATTGCCTCGAAATGGGATAAATACAGCCTTACCTAAGCTTAAATAATCAGGGTTTTCCGGAGATTTTTTAGGTTTAATATTTTCTGCTTGCAAATACTGTAATGCTAACTTCAAGGCGAAACTTTCGTAGTGTTGATTATTCATGTGTAAATACAACAAATTTCGCCGGACTTTGCCATCGATGTCGTACAGCAAATTATTAAACCCAACTTGCTGGGGATTCATTTTTATAGGCGCTAAAACCCGCGTATTTGTTTTCTCAGTTAATAGTTGAATACCAATTAAATTAGGCATTGAACTATAAATATCAACTAATTCCTGGTGTCCTGGATTTACCGCTAAATCCCGATAAATATCTAAGCCAATGGCACGAGGTTGATGAACTTGTAATTTTTTTAATAACTGAGCAATTACACCATCAGGAATCGGCCAAGAACCCACTCGACGCAAAGAATCTTCATCAATCGCTACAATTGTGATGCGCTCTTCTAGTTGTTCGTTTGGACGTAAGCGAAAAAAATGATCTAACCCTGCTAATTCTAAGGATTGAAACATTCCTACAGAGCGCATCAGTACAATACAGACCGCAACGCTACAAGCAACAACTAATTCTCTATATTTTCGATCAAGTGACTGTTTCAGGTTCAACTTGAAAATTAACCTGACAAAAAGCTTGCCTAGCTGCTTACTCATTCCCATTACCTAGTGGGGAGAAATACTTTTAATTGGTACGGTTATCAACCAGATCTACATAACTCAGCAAATATACTCTATACGTTTTTGATTTTTTAGTAAAAAATCTTGCTAGTATATTTGTGTTCCAGCAAATAAGTTGAAATAGTGTTGACAAAGAAGGATTCATGGTGACTGATGATTAAGCAAAGGTTAACCAGTATTTCCGTATCGATGAGGAACAGGTTCAGTAAAAATATTGATTGCTAATAAAAAAGTATATTTTCGTTGACTAAAAAGTGACAAATATTTTATTTGCTCAATCAGAGCTAAGAAATGAAAAATTTTAATAATTTTGTTGTAACTTATACTAACGCTGGAAAACAGATTTGCAAAAAAATAAGTCAACTGGGAACATATTGTTACATTAGTCCAGTTGACCACCACAGGTAAGAGCTAATTTAGCAAAACAGTCGCGCTGACAGTAATTACTTAAAATACTTGAAGTTGGTTGGGCCTGTATAACCAGTAATCTTGGCTAATTCCGTGAGGTTTTGAACTCCACTATAAGTTTGACCATTGATGATCCAAGTGGGGAAAGCTTGGATTTTGGCAGCTTGGCATAATTCTGGTTTACCTTTAGGACTGTCGCCCGCACACTCTACCTTAATATTATCGTTAATGATTTGGTATGCTTCTTTACCAAAGATGAGCTTTTGTTCATGACAATGAGGACACCAATAAGCTACGTATTCTTTAGCGCCTATCTTCACCAAATGTTTGGCTAAGGCGATTTCTGATTCGCCAGAGGTTGTGGTAATTTCCCAACCGAATTCTGGGTTAGGCGTTTCTGTGGGTGACGGTGTAAAAGTGATCCTTTCTTGTCCACCAGTTGAGCCAGATATCGTACCTGATTGATTGACACCAGCATAAACACCTAAAGTGCCGAGCAATGTAACCATACCCACAATTAGGGCAATAAATAAAATTTGTCCAATATCTTCCCAGGTACGCCCAAGAATTGTCAAAACTAACAAACTGAGAGAGAACAAAGCTGAGGCTAGACAGTAAGGACACAAGGCTTTGATTTGGAAAGCTAGTACATACATTAAATAGCCACTGAAAACAGACATAGCGATCGCTCCCACCAACAACAGCAACCATGTCAAGTTTTCTATTTGCTTGCGCTGGTTGTTATCCTCAGATTTCAATACCAAGGGAGCCAAAGCCAAAATCACCATACTGATGTATGCCAAAAATCCAAACAAAGCCAGTGGTTGACCGAAAACTGTACCCCAAGCACTAGAAAGTACATCGTTACAGCCTTTAGTACCAGCTTGTGCTACACAAGCTGCACTCCCTCCTGTAAGTTTTTCGATGGTGAGATAGCCTGTAACCAAAGCACCACATCCGGCGATCGCGGCAATTATTGGGCGCGACCATTTATGAATCCAAGGAGTAGAACGGCGGCGAATCATAACTGCGAAGTATGAAGTATAAAGTGTGAAGTCGGAGGTATGTAGACGCGCTTTGCGTGGCTTCCTGTACTCCTACGGGGAACAAGCTACGCAAAGCGTCTCCCTTGGGGAGAAGGGTAGCCTGAAGTGTGAAGTATCCAAGTTCTTCCCACTTCCTACACCCTACTGCCTACTTACTATGAATGTAACTTGACTTGTTCTGACGGTTTACTTGTGTTTTTGGAGTTCCAAGTGCGACGTGCTGCTTCAACAAATTGACTGACACGAATCGGATCAATTGGTTGCTCAATCCGACCATGACGCTTTAATGAACTCGAAACTATCACACCATCTGCTGCCTGCAACAGGGTGCCAATATTTTCCCAATCGGCTCCGCTACCAACAAATACTGGTGTACCGTTGGCTGCACCACAAGCTAGTTCTAAATCTTCCTGGCTAGGAGGACTACCTGTTGCCCAGCCAGATAAAATTACTGCATCAGCTAAACCTCTTTCAATCGTGTCTTTGACTGCGACTGTAAGATTGGGAGAACTTAAAGGCCGAGCGTGCTTGACTAAGACATCTGCCAAAATTTTGACATCAGCGCCTAATTCTCGACGATAGCGGAGTAATTGATGGGCTTCACCTTCAATTAATCCTTGATCGGTGGCCATTACCCCTGTCAAAACATTGACACGGATAAATGCTGCCCGCACACAACTGGCGATCGCGATCGCACTTTTGGCATCATTCCGCAACACATTTAAACCCAGCGGCAAGGTTACTAAATTTTGTATCCTTTGCACCACCACAGTCATAGCACTCACAACTGCTGGATCAACTTGATTTTTTGTAAATGGTGCGTCGAAAAAATTCTCTACAATAATGCCATCTACTCCGCCACTAGCAAGAGCTGTTGCTTCTTGTTCGGCGCGGTCAATCACAGCTTTTAGGCTACCTCCCCAGCGGGGCGAGGTGGGTAACGGCAGTAGGTGAACTACGCCAATAATTGGTGTACGAGTTTTAAAGGTCTGATATAAGTCCACGTCTTCAAATATTATTCAGGGATTAGGGATTAGGGATTGGGTTTTAGGAGTAAAATTCACCTAGCTCCCATTTTCTCGTCTCACGTCCCTAGTTCCTTGATTAGCATTGATATGTTCTCTGGTACTAGTTTTACTACCTCCATCTGTGGATGGAATTTGGCGTAAAACGTTCCATAAGATATGTTAAGATAAAACCTGGCTACAAGAGGAGTTTGCCACTCACAACACGCAAGGCAGCTTCCCGTAGTTTAGGCATCTTGCCTGAGCATTGGGTAGCATTACCGCTTGATTAGGCGTAGTCGCAAGTGCGATTTCCCTAGGGTAGCGACTTCTCACAACCAGCCTTTTGGGCGGCTTCCCGACGGGTAAATTAGCAACGTATACGCTGCGGTAGTGTAAAATACTAACAAGCGATTTGTTAAAAAATATTACAAGTGTCTTAAAAATTCAAAGACACCCCCATTTACCCTGGGAAACAGACTAATAGTAGACACAATCATAGCATGACCGCAAATTCTCCAGGTCGGAAGTCCACTGACAGTTGTTGATAGTGGAAAAATTTACCTGGGAGTTGTCAGCAACAAAGGCGTGCATCACAAAGAGCGAAGTCACCGCCCTTTTTATGACTAGGAAGAAAAAACTTCAGAAATCAATGTATGGGTGAAAAGCCAACAATAGCAATATCTCATTTGGGCTGCGAAAAAAATCGAATTGATACAGAACACATGCTTGGGCTGCTGGTAGAAGCAGGTTATGGCGTAGATACAAATGAAGAGTTAGCAGATTACGTTATCGTTAATACTTGTAGTTTTATTGAAGCAGCAAGAGAAGAATCTGTCAGAACTTTAGTAGAATTGGCAGAGGCTAATAAAAAAATCGTTATAACAGGCTGCATGGCGCAGCATTTCCAAGAGCAGTTATTGGAAGAGTTGCCCGAAGCAGTAGCAGTGGTGGGGACAGGCGACTATCATAAAATCGTCAATGTCATTGAGCGAGCCGAACAAGGAGAGCGTGTTAAACAAATTAGCGCCGAACCAACTTACATCGCTGATGAAACCACACCGCGTTACCGCACTACAACAGAGGGTGTTGCCTACCTGAGAGTAGCTGAAGGATGCGATTATCGGTGTGCGTTTTGTATTATTCCTTATCTGCGAGGTAATCAGCGATCGCGTACTATTGAATCGATTGTGGCTGAAGCAGAGCAATTAGCCAGCCAAGGCGTAAAAGAAATCATTCTGATTTCCCAAATCACAACTAACTACGGATTGGACATTTACGGTAAGCCCAAACTAGCCGAACTACTCCGAGCCTTGGGGAAAGTGGATATACCTTGGATTAGAATGCACTATGCTTATCCCACAGGATTGACCCCAGAAGTAATTGCGGCAATCCAAGAAACACCCAACGTATTACCTTACTTGGATTTGCCATTGCAACATTCTCATCCTGAAATTCTGCGCTCCATGAACCGTCCTTGGCAAGGGCGTGTAAATAATGAAATTATCGAGCGCATCAAAACTGCACTACCAACAGCAGTATTGCGGACAACATTTATTGTTGGTTTTCCAGGAGAAACCGCAGAGCATTTTGAGCATCTACTCAACTTCGTGCAGCAGCATGAATTTGACCATGTTGGTGTCTTTACCTTTTCACCAGAAGAAGGAACCCCCGCTTACAGTTTGCCCAATCAGTTACCCCAAAAACTGATGGACGAACGGCGGCAAAGACTCATGGAACTTCAGCAGCCCATTTCTTGGCAAAAAAATCAACAGGAAGTTGGCAAAGTAGTTGATGTCCTGATTGAGCAAGAAAATCCTGAAAGTGGTGAATTAATTGGCCGTTCCAGCAGAAGTTCGCCAGAAGTCGATGGTCAGGTGTATGTCACAGGCGCAGCAAAATTAGGAACCATTGTGCCGGTAGCAATTCGCAGTGCTGATACTTATGACCTCTACGGTCAAATTGTTGAGAGTTACAAATAGATTTCGATTTCCCAGTATCAAAGTCAATAAAGCAAAATCTAGGAGAATTGATGAATCTTTCGTTTATTGAACTAGGAATTTCCCAAGAACGCGCTGAACTATTAGAAAAAATGGGCTTTACTGCGCCTACTAACATTCAAATCCAAGCCATTCCTCAACTATTGGCAGGCAGAGATGTAGTTGGACAGTCTCAAACAGGCACAGGCAAAACAGCCGCTTTTTCTCTACCAATTTTAGAACGGCTCGATGTTAACCAAAGAGGCGTGCAAGCTGTAGTTTTAACACCAACCCGTGAATTAGCCATTCAAGTCCATGATGCTGTTAGCCAATTTATCGGCAACAGTGGCTTACGGGCTTTAGCAATTTACGGTGGTCAATCAATTGACCGCCAAATTATGCAACTCAAACGCGGCGTTCATATTGTTGTTGGTACTCCCGGACGGGTGATTGACTTGCTAGAGCGTGGTTGCTTGAAATTAGATCAAGTCAAGTGGTTTGTGTTGGATGAAGCCGATGAAATGTTAAGCATGGGCTTTATCGATGATGTTGAGAAAATTCTTTCTCAAGCACCCCAAGAACGACAAACAGCGTTGTTCTCCGCCACAATGCCCCCGTCAATTCGGATGTTGGTGAACAAGTTTTTGCACTCGCCGGTCACAGTCACCGTTGAACAGCCAAAAGCTGCACCCAACAAAATCAATCAAGTAGCTTACTTAATTCCTCGTCATTGGACAAAAGCCAAAGCATTACAGCCAATTCTGGAAATGGAAGATCCAGAAACAGCCTTAATCTTTGTGCGTACCAGAAGAACTGCGGCAGAACTTACCAACCAACTGCAAGCAGCGGGTCACAGTGTAGATGAATATCACGGTGATTTGTCTCAACAAGCCAGAGAACGGTTATTAACTCGGTTCCGTAATCGTCAAGTGCGCTGGGTAGTAGCAACTGACATTGCTGCACGGGGTTTAGATGTTGACCAACTATCCCATGTAATCAATTACGATTTACCCGATAGCGTGGAAACCTACGTGCATCGGATTGGTCGGACTGGTCGTGCAGGTAAAGAAGGTACAGCAATTACCTTAGTTCAGCCTTTTGAGCGTCGCAAACAGCAAATATTTGAGCGCCATAACCGTCAAACCTGGCAACTACTGTCGATTCCTACACGGGCGCAGATTGAAGCACGGCACATCAACAAATTGCAAGAACAAGTCAGAGAAGCCTTAACTGGTGAAAGGTTAGCTTCATTCTTACCTATTGTCAGCGAATTAATTGAACAGTATGATGCTCATGCGATCGCTGCTGCTGCACTACAACTTGCTTACGATGAAACCCGTCCCGCTTGGTTAAGCTCAGAAGTAGAAATTCCCGAAGAAGTTCCTGTTGCCAAACCCAAGATTGTGAAGCAGCGTCGGGAATTTTCTGGCGACAGAAACCGTTCTTGGAACAAGTCAGATGCTAATAACGGTGACGATGACAGACGCTCTACACCCAAGCCCAAGCTGCGGACAGGCGGCCGTCGTGAAGCTCCTGTTTCTGCCAATCAAAAGCTAGGTTCGTCTTCAGCTAGAGAATCAGCTTCTTAGTCGTTAGTCAAGAGTCAATGGTCAAAAGTCATTAGTTACAGGCTATTGATCATTAGCTTTGATTACTAACCAATTTCATCAGCTTGTAGGAACATAGATAAAGATGTATTTTCTCAAGTCTTATGTTCGCTATTGCAGATTTAGAGCAGCTACAAGCTGAATATTTATAATTATTGAGTGAATTGAACCGCAAATGAAGGCAGATGGTTGATCTGTATAGATAAAGTATGGATGACTCAAGCTCTACATAAAACAACATTTGCCGAAGCACAACAAATTTTCCAAGCAGGTAGTTATTTAGCTTGAAACGAAGTTAATTCAACCAAGGACGAGTGGCTTTTTCGATTGCTTCGATTTCATCGTTATTCAAGTGCCAGCCTAAAGCACCAGCATTTTGTCTGACTTGTTCGGCTGTTTTTACCCCAGCGATGGGAATCACATTACCTTGTGCAATTAACCAGTTGAGTGCTACTTGCGCCGGAGTGCGATCGCGTTTTTCTCCTACACTGCGTAGTAAAGATATTACTGATACGATTTTTTGCAAGCCTTCTTTACTAAAATTTGGGTTCAGCTTTCTAGCACCGCTTAAGGTTTCGAGATTTTCCGGCGTGTATTTGCCTGTAAGCAATCCTTGAGCTAAAGGACTATAAGCTAAAATTGTTACGCCAAGCTCACGGGCAGTTGCAATAATACCACTACTTTCTACTTGGCGAGTAAGTAGAGAATAACGTACTTGGTTGACTGCTAATGGAACTCCCTTAGCTGCTAATATGTGATGTGCTTCTCGCATTTGTGCTGCTGAGTAATTACTCACACCAACTGCGGCAATTCTTCCCCGCTTCACTTCATCGGCTAAGGTGTTCATCAGTGTTTCTTGACTCAACAAAAAAGCAAATGGCCAATGCACTTGATACAGTTCAATTCTCTCTAGTTGCAGGCGTTTGAGGCTTTCTGTTAAAGCATCACTAACAGACTGTCCTGTGAATCTCCAAGGAAGCGGACCAAATTTGGTGGCAACTTGTACAGCTTGTTGCGTCTGCTTGATGAATTGCCCTAAAAATTTTTCTGACAGTCCCATTCCGTAAATTTCGGCAGTGTCAAAAAAGGTAACACCCGCTTCTAAGGCTGCTGTAAAGGCTGCTTGTAATTGTTCTGGGCCGTAGTCGCTGCCATAATTCCAGAAAAGTTTATCACCCCAAGCCCAAGTACCAATACATAGGGGTGGAACAGTCGGGCCATTTTTACCTAATGTGATGGTTTCCACGATCGCAATATCTACACATTTACATTTCTTTACTTTTTTAGTGTAGCGTTGGTTAGTAATTTGATTTTGGTGCGATCGTAGCTACTCGATAGAAATGGTGAGATGCGATCGCGCTTTTTCATAAATCTACTCTGTTGGAAAACCTAACTTTATATTCAAAATGACCATTCATGTTCTGGATCATCAAGAGCCACTTTCACTGAGGTCAAATCTGCAAAGTCTTTAAAGGGACTAGATTTTGCTAGTTCTGTAATGGAATGCAGGAATAAATTTAATTGCTTATTATCACCTTCTGCTATTGCCTGATCGACTTTTTCAAACAGAAAGCGAAAATTATTAGCTCGTTCGTCAAATGAGCTTTCAAGATAGTTTATCAGAACATCACGATTAGCTTGAATCTGGGCAATTGTTATTTTTTCCCAAGCTTCGATATTACGTCGTTTAGTCTGTTCTTCTTGTGCCACTTTTTTGTAATCCGTGTAAGCTTCAACAATAGCGTTTAAGCTTTGAAGAGCATCTGCGCCTGCTCCCAATACTTCTACATGAACTTTCTTAGTTGTCATGTTTATTTACCTGATAGGGTTCGGTATTTTTCTAAGATTGTCACAGTGCCAAGGTTCAGTTTTCCTTCACTGTTTAAAACTGGAGTTTTCAAAAGGTCTACAAGTCCCTTCATGAAAAGTCCTACCTGTTGAAACTTCTCAGCATCTCTCTTTGAATCAAAAGGTTGAGATTCAATTTCGTTCAATCCTTCAACAGCAAGAGTGTTTAAGGATTCAAAGACACCTTTTAATTCAGTAATACGCTGTTTTACTTGTTTTGAATATTCTTTGGCAGAGTCAATATCAGTAATTGCTTTATTGACTTTTGTTACATATTCCTGCGCCTTTGTCATGGCTTTCTCGCCTTCACGAGCCGCAAAAAAACCACCAATAGCCAAGGCTGGAATAGCAGTGATACCACCTAGCACCCAAACACCAACGGCCATACCACCACCACCTGCTGCAACTGCTCCACCACCGAACCATGCCAGCATTGCATTTGTAGCTGCGGCTCCACTAAGGCTTGAGATAGCTGTTCCGGTACTTGCTACTCCTATAGAAGTAGCAACACCTATAGCACTCCCATAACCTGCTGCTGCGGCTCCAGCGGCTTTAGCACCAGCCATAAAATACTGTTCTGCTGCTACGGCAACAGCTTTATATTCTTGTATCTGCTGAACTGAAAAGTCTAAACCCTCTAAAAGTTGTTTCTCGCTTTCAGAAGCTTTCCTACCAGTGCGTTCAATAAAGTCAACAAACTGCTTAATCGTGTCTTTTACAACCCTGAGTTGGAGTTGACCATACTCCTCTGCTAACTTGTTTGTAGCTTCTTCCTCGATTTTCAACCATACAATAGCTCTCTCATAGCGCTCTTGAGCGCCTTTAGCAAGTTCATTGGCTTTCTGACCAGGGTAAAATGAAATCACTAAATGCTCCTAATTATTAGCCATTCATGACTTCATCATCTTCGCTCTGCCTTTTAACGTCTTCCGCATGATTACCTGTGTTTAATACTTTCATCAAGAAAGTTCCCAAACTGCAAGAAACTAAGTATGCAATAGAGTACTACATGAAGCCAGAACACGATTTTCCGTAGTTTGGGTGGAGCGTAGTGAAAGGCAATAAATGATATCTGTAAAACACAATTTTCTTAACAAGAGGATCTTAATTAATGGAGTAAAATAAACGCTACAAATATGTTAGATATTTAATAATTCACTTTAATCAATGTAATCTTTCTGGCAAGCTTATACTTGATTTAACTCACAAAGTGCGGGAATCATCAATTTGAGTTTTTCTGTTAACAATTCAATAGTAGAAGCTTCTGTAACTAATCCAAGTAAATCATCACTACTAGCTACCCACACCTCACTTCCGAATCCCAAAAAGCACTTGCTCTAACAACAGTGTTCATGCTTTAACTTTTTTAGTTATTGCGTATTATGTAAATAATTTTAGTTAAGTTCTTCAGCTTTGTGCAAGTGACTTACAAAGTAAGACTGCCATAAATCCTTCAAAAAGTATCTGGAGTAACCTGCTACCAAGTCATGACTCCATTCAAGCTATAAAAACATCTCTACTGCCAAAACCAAAAATTGCTGCGCTGAAATGACTGGTTTTTTGGAATATGGAACAGTTTATCTTTAATTAAAGAGAGACTATTTTGATAAACCATCAGAAAAAACAGCTATGGCAAGCGGTGAAGTGTTTGATAGTGAAACAAAATACCCAGTTGCGCCAAGGGTCAATTTACCGACTATGTTTCGGCTTGGCTTATTTCAAATGGGGCTGAGTATGATGTCGATTTTGACTCTGGGTGTACTTAACAGGGTCATGATTCAAGAAATAGCGATTCCGGCGACGTTGGTGGCGCTGGTGCTGGCTTTACCTGCGTTTGTGTCGCCTTCGCGGATTTGGTTTGGTCAGATGTCGGATGCTAAACCGTTATGGGGTTATCACCGAACAGCTTATGTTTGGGTAGGGGCGGCGATATTTGCGATCGCTGCTTTTTTAGCTGTACAAGTAATGTGGCAACTGAATAATGCTGCGAGTGTCTCTGGTGCTTGGGTTTGGACAACTCAAACCATTGGCTGGACAGCTTTGCTATCTTTAGTTTTTGCCATTTACGGTTTAGCAATTTGCGCTAGTGGTACGGCTTTTGCGGCTTTGTTGGTAGATGTATCGGAAGAAGATAACCGTTCTAAAGTCGTCGGTGTAGTTTGGTCAATGCTGATGGTGGGAATTATTGTCGGCGCAATTATTAGTTCTAGCTTGCTCAAGCAATTAACCCCAGAAGCAACTCCAGAAACATTACAAGCATCAATTAACCGATTATTTATAATTGTCCCAGCAATTGTGTTTGGACTGGCGATTGTCGCTACATTCGGTGTTGAAAAAAAATACTCCCAATACGCCAACCGTTCCACACTGGTTAACCGCGAGGACAGCATTACTTTAGATGCGGCTTGGAAAATTTTAACCGCCAGTCCCCAAACAGGCTTGTTTTTCACATTTTTGGTGGTAATGACGCTGTGTTTGTTTATGCAAGACCCAATTTTAGAACCTTATGCTGGTCAGGTGTTTAAACTGCCTTTGGCGGAAAGCACCAAATTAAACATTTATTATGGTATGGGTTTGCTGGTTGCCTACGCTGTGGCTGGATTTTTGATTGTACCGCGTTTAGGTAAGCGCAGAAGCGCACGCTTAGGGTGTATGTTGGTGGCTTTGTGTGCATTATTGCTAGGGATTTCGGGATTTACAGCTAATGCAGCTTTTCTCAAATTTGGTTTGGTATTATTCGGTTTAGCGACTGGGTTCTTAACCACGGCTGCAATTAGCTTGATGCTAGATTTAACCGCAGCCGAAGCCGCCGGGACGTTTATCGGTGCATGGGGACTAGCGCAGTCTATTTCTAGGGGTTTAGCGGTTGTCATCGGCGGTACACTTTTGGATATCGGGCGGAGAGTGTTACCTAGTTTGGAACTAGCTTATGGGTTGGTATTTGCCTTAGAAGCTGTGGGAATGGTGTTGTCAATTGGGTTTCTCAACCGTGTCAACATTACAGAATTTCAAACAACTACCAAGCAAGCGATCGCATCTGTCTTAGAAAGCGATCTAGACTAATTGAAATTTGGTGTATGGGTATTAAGGTAAGGCAAAAGGAAAAAGGCAAAAGTAAAAAAACTAATCTTTTACCTTTTTACTTTTACCTTTTTACTTTATTAACTCACTCCCTAGTAATCTAATGAATGATTTTTGGTTAACAGTTCTCGATTTTACCCACACTACCACTGCTAGAGTGGGTAAACAACTAATACAAGATTTTGGACAAGTACAGGCTTTACAAAAAGCTGATGGTACTTTGGTAACGCGCGCCGATAAATGGGCAAATCAGGAAATTCGGGATGCGATCGCCGCTAATTTTGCTGGTTATGGTATCCTCAGCGAGGAAGCCGATAAGACATTTCCGGGGACAGAATGGTGTTGGGTAATCGACCCTTTGGATGGGACAACTAATTTTACCCGTGGAATTCCAATTTGGTCGATTTCTCTGGGTTTGCTATATCAAGGTACGCCTGTGTTTGGATATGTTCACGTACCGCTATTGGGTCAAAGTTTTCACGGTTTTTGGCCAGGTACATCAGGTTTAGCCACACCCACGGGAGCATTTCTCAACAATCATCCTATCCACACTAGTGTTGATGCTCCCAGTAATAATCACTTTTTTAACCTTTGTTCCCGCAGTACCTCTGTTATTCAACCAGGATTTCCCTGCAAAATTCGGATGTTGGGTGTGGCTAGTTATAACTTTCTCACCGTGGCGACTGGGGCGGTGTTAGGTGGAATTGAAGCGACACCAAAAGTTTGGGATATAGCCGGCGCTTGGGTAATTGTGCAAGCGGCTGGTGGGAGTTGGAATTCTCTCAAATCTGAGCCATTTCCATTATCAGTGGGAGAAGATTATAGCGATCGCTCTTTTCCTACCTTAGTTCTCAGCCGTGCAGAATTGGCGACAGTATTTGAACCATTTCTCAAAGAGTTGAAAATTTAATATCTATCAGATAGCTGATCTAAAAAGCCTACATTAATCTTCATTATGTAGGCTTTTATACTTTAATTTAATAAAAGTTTGAACCAACAATGTTTTTAGTGTAAATCGATTTCTACTTGTCCTGATTGGGGTGTAAGTCTAGCGAAACTACTAAGTTACATAACGTTGTACTTGGTATAAATCTGATGTTATCCAACCTAGAACTAATTCACGAATTTGTAGACAAAACTATCCACAACAAAGATATTTTATTATCCAATTCTGCTTTGACAGCACAAACTGTATATAACACTAACCAACTTACAGCAAAATCTCAAGTTGTAATTGCTACAGCACAGTTAAATTGTGCATCATCTGAGTTTCTAGTTCAGGCAAATTCCACTCATTGGGAATCGATCAATCAGGTATTAGTAGAATACAGCTATCTCTTAAAAGGAGAGATAGACAATCGAGGTTTCTATCAATATAAATATTGTAAAGTGCCAAAAGGTTATCAGATGCACTGTACTAAATCTGTGTTTTTATGGCGTGCTTGGTGGAGATATCGCAAGAATGTTTTAAAAGGTGGTATTCCTTTGGATCTTTTGATTCAAAATCGTGATGCTTGGTATCCCATTAGAGATTTAACTATTAGTGATGGGCTACTTTATATCAAAACTTTAGGAAGTGAAATTGCAGTTCATTCAGAAGATTTGATTATTTGGTTAAATAAGATTGGTGTTGATTGCCATCAAAATACGGGCGAATTTGCTTAGGCTTGGAGTAATTTCACAAACGCAGAGGGGCGCGGAGTTAAGCGCAAAGTCACGCGGAGTAGAGTAAAGTTGTTATACTATTCACCGGTTGGTGCAGTATCTACCAGTGGAATAGTGATGAAAGGACTGTGGCTCGAAAACCAACAACTAAAACTACGCACAGATATTCCGGTTCCCGAACCTAAATTAGGGGAAGCTTTGGTGCGTGTTTTGCATGCGGGAATTTGTAATACTGACCTGGAGTTGAAGCGGGGTTACTATCCGTATGCTGGTATTCTGGGACATGAGTTTGTCGGTGTTGTGGAACAAGGGCCGGAGAACTTAATCAATAAACGGGTAGTAGGCGAAATTAATGCAGCCTGTAGTCATTGTCGGTTCTGTCGCCGAGGACAACCGACTCACTGCGAAAATCGCACGGTGTTGGGTATTGTGAACCGTCACGGGGCTTTTGCAGATTATCTGTGTTTACCCATAGAAAACTTACATCCTGTACCGGATAATGTGCCTACATACATTGCAACTTTTACCGAACCACTAGCAGCAGCGTTAGAAATTCAGCAGCAGGTGGTGTTGTGTTCAGACGACCGGGTGTTAGTTGTGGGAGATGGGAAACTTGGTCAACTTGTCGCCCAAACGCTGGCTTTAACTGGCTGCGACTTGTTGGTTATCGGTCGTCATCCCGAAAAACTGACGAATTTAGCAGCCAGAGGAATTAAAACTGGTTTAGTTGATGCAGTTACCGATAAAGCTTTTGATATTTCTGTAGATTGTACTGGTAATCCTGAAGGATTTGCGATCGCTCGTCGTGCTTTACGCCCTCGTGGTACCCTAGTCATGAAAAGTACATACGCAGGCAATTTAAGTTTAGATGCTTCGTCTTTGGTTGTGGACGAAATCACCCTGATTGGTTCTCGTTGTGGCCCTTTTCCGGCTGCTTTGGAATTATTAGCAGCAGAAAAAGTAGACGTAAAACCTCTAATTCATGCCCATTATCCCCTCACAGAAGCTCTTGCAGCTTTTGAAGAAGCACAACGTCGGGGCGTGTTAAAAGTATTGTTGGAAGTTGGTGAAGTATGAAGTATGAAATTTATACTTGAATAGATTATTCTCCCTTACACCCTTATACCCCTATACGCCTAATACAAATAAGGGTTCGTCTTCGGCTGATAGTCCATACAGTTGATCGCTTCTTCTGTATTAGCGACAGACGGGTGTACAGTACATTTTAGGCGGTAGTCGTCGGTGAAAAATTGGCAGCCAGGACAAGGGATTTGGTGCATTTGTTTGGCTGTAGCTACGCTATCCCGCGCCGCTGTCCACAGACTCCAAGCGACGAGAATCATCAAACTCCATGCGCCTACAAAACAAATCGGTACTAAAAATTTTTGAATGCCGTGGATGATAAATATAATTGCTTGTAACACTGCCAGTCCTGATAAAAATAACAGTTAGAAGTTATGTTATCGCAGTGCGGAAGGCTAATTTCTGATTCCTAGGTAATATTCAAACTGAAAATAGTGCTGAGTGCTTAACGAAATATGATCTTTCTTTGTTCTCCGCACTCAGCAATTTTTTAAACTCCCGCATGGCCTAACGCCAAACCGACCACCAGCATTCCGAGAACAAGAAATGGTTGGGCGCTGGCTTGGTATTTCACATCATTCTTCAAGGGGTCACGTAAAAAATACATGTCCTGGAAGGTGATTTGAGGAATGATTAACAGTACCAAAATGGCGGCGTATAAATTTTCATGGATGCTGACGAGATAAGCAGCCATCAAGCCTTGAAATACATCAATCATCAAGACACAAATCCAGGCTGCGGTAGTAACACCAAACATAACTGGTAGTGATTTTAACCCTAACTGGCGATCGCCTTCGACACTTTTAAAGTCGTTCACAATGGCAATCCCCAACCCTGCCCAGCTGTAAATTAAGGTGAGAATCAAAACTTGCCAAGTCAGTTCGCCAAACAAAGCATGACCAGCCCACCAAGGTAGGGCGATGTAGCTTGCACCTAAAGCATAATTCCCCAGCCAGCCGTTTTGCTTCAGTTTCAGGGGAGGGGCAGAGTAAATATAAGAAACCAATGATCCAAAAATTGCTAGGGCTACAACGGTGGGAAATTCATGACCAGCCCAGATATCTAGGACGTATGCCAAACCAATGCCCGATACTAATAATACTAAAATCTGGGTGACAACTTGGGGTACAGAAATTGCGCCAGAGGGAATGGGGCGATAGGGTTCGTTAATGGCATCAATTTCGCGATCGTAAAAATCATTCATGGTTTGGGTGTAACCAGCCAGCAGCGGCCCCGAAAGTAACATACAAGCTGCGGCTTTCAAGACATTTTCTAGAGTCCAGGTGTAGTTACCTGAAGAAGCCGCACCGCAGACTACGCCCCAAATCAAGGGAATCCAGGTGATAGGCTTCATCAATTGCAGCCGGATTTTCCAAATGGAAGTTTCTCCGGGTGCTGCACCTTTCATACCTAGTAGCTGGCGAGTTTTGGCATTGCGTTCGCTCTCTGCTACTATTCCTGCTTCACTAGAATTATCTATTACTGAGTCTACTGCCTCAGTCGGGTTGGAATTGGGGGGTATAGGAGTTGATTCAGACATAAGATTATGTATGGGAAAGTATGAAGTATGTAGCCGCCCTAATGGCGGCTTGCCGGAGGCTAGTATGAAGTATGAAACTTTATGATTCAGACTTCATCCTTCATCCCAATCTAAAAAGAAATAATCAAATAGTTATTTTGGAATTTCGCTCCAGTCACAGGCTTACCAGTTAAGGCTGGCGGGAGGAAGATATTACGGCGTTGGTCGCCGGCTTCTACGGTTACTTCTGGCCCGACTTGGGTGAGTTTTACCTGTTTTTTATCAAATCCAGGCAAAAATAAGCGTACCTGACGGTTATGGACATCAATTTCCATTGGTCTTGGTACTTGGTTTGCTTGTTCGACAAAGTTGGGTAAAGCATCAATTAGCGGTTGCCAGTCATTTTGGGTAACATCAGGGACAACACTGACAGCTAAAGGTGTAAATTCTGTGCCTAAGTTTGCTGTTGTCTGGTCAGAAATCTGGACAACACCACCAACTGTCAGGCCAACTTGTTGAGCGCTACCCCACAAATAACGAGCAACCGCGACTTCAATAGGGTCATTGGTTGTTACCAAAAATGCCGCAACTCTTTTGGGGTCAGCTAAAGCAGCTTTCCCCTTGTCTAAAAAATCGTTGGCTTGGTTGGTAGGTTGAGCAAAGTTATCTGCTGTCCAGTTGACATTAAAAAAACTGGTAATCAGAGGTTGAATTAAGGGCGATTCGGAAATTGTCTTGCCTAAATCGGAGTTGACAAATAACTGTCGAAATCGCCGGACATACCAACTGAGAGATTCTGGCAAACCCAACAGTCGCAATGTAAATGAATCACCCGTGCCATCGTAAATAATTACATCATATTTGCCACTGGCATCATATTCGCGGATAGCATTTAAAGCGAGGGCGCTGTCCATTCCTGGTAATGCTACCAGTTCTTGCCCATAAACTTCTTTAAAAATGGGTGTACGCAGGTATTGCGCCTCAAGTTTTTTTAATTCTTCCCAGTTGCGTTCTAGAAGTACAGATGCTGGCAACTGTACTGCTTGCAAATTAGGAGCGATTTCTTGAGGATCGGCAGAGAGTGTTTGCTCTAAAAGAATAGGTAACACTGGTTCTGCCAATCCTGCCAATAGTACACGCTTACCTTGGCTTGCAAATAGTTTAGCTGCGGCGATCGCAATTTTGCTACGAGCGATGCCGCTATTGCCTAAAAATGTCAATATTAGGGACATTTTGTGATTTCCAATTACCGCCTGTCTTTTCCACTCCAACTTAGCACTAGGCAAATACTCTTAGCTTCCACCTTGAGTTAGCCTGACTAAACTGGTTTGATTTCGTCCTCAAAAAACCAAGTGGCGCTATTATCTTCAAACTTCACCACTATGCCAACGCCGCTACCATCGGTCATTTTGTAGCCTTCAATAACGCCGACTTTACCTAGTTTTTGAGCAACTGAACTGGGTACGCGATCGCGTAAACGATACACCTTAACTTTTTGTCCGATTTCCATGCTGCCTGATTACAATGCAATAAACCAAGTCTCAGTTTAGCGGAATCTGGGACTCATCTATCGCTTCGCCCCACTCCAAATTAAAATTAAATCAACACGCAATCTGGTATAAAACCATGTTTGTCACAGCGCAACAGCTAGAACAACAAATGCCCGATGCAACTCGGTTGTTAAGTGATGAGCCGGAAATGGAAACTTCGTTGCATTATGCACAGCTATTACTCTTAGTTACTTGCTTAGAATGGCTGTGGCGTGACCGAAATGACTATTTTATTGGTGCAAACCTGACAATATACTTTAGTCGTCAGCAATTACGAAATCGAGATTTTCGTGGCCCTGACTTTTTTTTAGTAAAGGATACGGAAAAGCGACACCGCAATTCTTGGGTAGTTTGGGAAGAAGATGGTCGTTATCCTGATTTGATTATTGAATTACTTTCGGAAAGTACAGCTAACATTGATCGGAATTTAAAGAAAAGTCTGTATGAAAACCGATTTCATATACCTGAGTATTTTTGGTTTTCACCCGAAAGTTTAGAATTTGCTGGTTTTGAGTTGATTGGTAATAAATATCAACAAATCGAGCCAGATACGCGTGGCTGGTGTTGGAGTGAGGTACTTGGCCTGTATTTAGGTGTAGAAAATGCTAAACTTCGCTACTTTACCCCTGAAGGAGAGTTAGTACCAACACCAGAAGAGGCAGCCCTAACCTTACAAAATCAAGCAATTGCAGCATATCAACAAGTAGTTGAGGCACAGCAACAAGCAGTTGAGGCACAGCAACAAGCAGTTGAGGCAAAACAACAAGTAGTTGAGGCACAGCAACAAGTAGTTGAGGCACAGCAACAAGCAGTTGAGGCACAGCAACAAGCAGTTGAGGCAAAACAACAAGTAGTTGAGGCAAAACAACAAGCAGGTCAGGTACAACAACAGTTATCTGACACTGAATTAAGATTGCAACAAGAACAGGAGCGATCGCAACGGTTGGCAGAATATTTGCGTTCTCTGGGTGTTGACCCAGACACTATGACTTGAGGTAGCAGTATGTATCAAACTGACCCGCCCCGTCCGCCACAAGAAACCATGCCTACCATGTATGATTTACCTAGTGAATTAATCGGGGAATCAGGCTTGCCAGACGAATTTCATTGTATCCAAGCAGATTTACTGAGTGAGACTTGTCAACCTGCTAACTATTCACCAGCAGAAATTTTACTGGCAAGCGATTTAAATCTCTACTATGATCCCCGCCATACATTGTGGTACAAACGTCCTGACTGGTACATGATTTTAGGAGTACCGACTGCTAGTCAACAACCAGACTTACGTTTAAGTTACGTCATTTGGCAAGAGGGAGTTGCACCATTTTTAGTAGTAGAATTACTTTCCCCAGGTACAGAACAGGAAGATTTGGGACAAACACTGCGAGAAGCCAACAAACCCCCAAGCAAATGGGAAGTGTATGAGCGAATTTTGCGTGTTCCCTATTATGTTGTCTATGACCGCTACGAAAATAATTTGCGGGCTTTTCGACTTAATGGCACTCGTTATGAGGCAATACCTTTACCAGATAAACGATTTTGGTTGAAAGAATTAGACCTAGGATTAGGTCTTTGGCAGGGAACCTATCAACAGACTACTGGTTTATGGTTACGCTGGTACAGTAATGCTGATTGGATACCAACACTGAAAGAACAGGCAGAACAAGAACGCCAACGGGCTGATAAACTGGCAGAATATTTGCGATCGCAAGGAATTGACCCAGACAATTTAAGTTGATTAGATTAAGTTATGGTGAATTTTTTTCCATACGTTTAATCCACAGTGATACTAAGTCATCCCAAGAATAAATTTCATAAGTTGGAATTTGGGAACGGTCATACATCTGCGCGGCAATTAAAGCTTGATAAATGCTACTAGCATCTCCTGGTTGATAGTAAAAAACATTTGTTCTTGAAGATGCAAGATAAGCCGGAGCTACAATTGGTAGTTGACAATAACTATATTGAATAATTTTAAGACTATCAGTAAAACATTCAGCACCAGGACTATATGCTAGTGTCTGAAGTGCTATATCTGCGTGTTTTATATAGGCAACTGTAGACTCAAAGGGTAACTCTTGATAAGCAAGAATATTGTTTCTTTGCGGTAAATTATTCATTGGCCCAATTATATGAAATTGCCAATTTGGCAATAATTGACTAGCTTGTTCTAAAAATTCGTAATCAAAATGAGCGTTACCGACAAAAACGACGTTAGGTGTATCTGAGCCGGAATAAGGATTGGCATACTCCTGGTTAAAGATATCTTTGCGAAGGCCATGTAACTCTAGTGCTAAATTTGGTAAGCCCGCAAATAAACGGTAAATATGTTGGCTGGGGACACTGACTAAATCAAACTTGGGGGCGACTCGTTCTTCAGTGTTTAATACAACTGGGTGATTGCGTAAAAGGCGCAAGTCGTCGGATACTCTATAGATAAACTGAGCTTGGGGATTAAGTTGTTTACATCGGTCAAATAGTAGCAAAGCTGGCGTACTCTCAAAGATAAATAAGTCAGTCTCTTTTAGTAGAGGTTCTACGGTTCCGAGAGGCAGTTGACCGTATAAATTAAACAAACCACGGCTAAGATGATTGAGTAGATTAGAGCGCAGATTAGCCGGATGCCAAGGTGTAAACCAAACATAACTCCAGAAATTTTCCCTTATTAGCTGAAGTTGGTTTGCTTCTTGCAATACCGGATAAGCTAGGCGATAGTCTCTCCGAATCACAGACAACCAACTCAAAGCAGACGTGACAAAAATAACTTCCCAACCCTGATGCCAAAAAGCCTCAGCCAGCCAGTGAAAACCTGCTTTGCGTTTAGAATTCCAATAGTGTCCAGTTACTAAAACTACACGCTTCATAACTTGCTGTATATCATCATAAATATTTTCCTCAAACTGCTAAACTAATACAGCTATGGCAATCAAATGAAAGCTGAAGTCAGTGTTGTGTTCCCATCTAGTTACAAATATCTTTTTTTACCTATTAGGTGATTAATATGGTAATAATAAATTCAACTCAATGATGGGATAATTCTGTCTTCGCCTGCTGCGCCTAGTGTAGAATCACTTTGACAGATTAAAAATAATTTTTATCCACTATTGTTAAAATTTTTACAATAATTTTAAAAGATTTATTTTGCTATTATCCATCTTGTGAAATATTGGAAATGATCTGCATTAAAGCAGGAAAATCTCCAATTTTATAGGTGTAATTATTATCCATAGAGCCATGTTGGAAAAGCCTTCTGTTTTATTAGCTTTACAAGAAAAGATTAGAACACATACAGCGATCGTTGGTGTTGTGGGATTAGGATATGTAGGACTCCCCTTTGCTGTCGAAAAAGCCAAAGTTGGTTATCGGGTGTTGGGAATTGAGCAAAATCCCCAAAGGGCTGAAAAAGTCAACATGGCTGATAATTACATCACAGATATTAAAGATGAAGATTTGAAACAAGTTGTCAGTAGTGGGAATTTACAAGCGGTTTTGAATTTTGATCGCGTTACCGAGATGGACGTAATTGTAATTTGCGTCCCCACGCCGTTGACAAAAAATTTAACACCAAATTTGAGTTACATAGAAAGTGTGACTCATTCGATTGCTAAACGCTTACGACCAGGACAGTTAGTAACTTTAGAATCTACCACTTATCCAGGTACTACGGATGAGGTGATGCGTCCGGTATTAGAACAAACCAGTGGTTTAAAGCAGGGGGAAAATTTCTTTCTCGCCCATTCACCAGAACGGGTAGACCCTGGTAATCAGCGCTACACAACCAAAAATACTAATAAGGTAGTTGGTGCTTCGGATACTCATTCACTGGAAGTAGCAACTTTATTCTATCAGCAGACTATTGACCATGTAGTACCAGTCAGTAGCGCCAAGGCGGCGGAATTAGTAAAGGTGTTTGAAAATACATTTAGGGCTGTGAATATTGCTTTGGTGAATGAGTTGGCGTTATTGTGCGATCGCATCGATTTAAATGTTTGGGAAGTTTTAGACGCTGCCAATACCAAACCTTTTGGCATTATGCCTTTCTATCCTGGCCCTGGTGTCGGTGGTCACTGCATCCCCATCGACCCCCATTATTTAGAATGGAAAGCTAAAGAAGTGAATTTTAATACTCACTTTATCGCCTTGGCAGGAGAAATCAATCGCTCTATGCCGTTGTTTGTGCGGGAAAAAGCCCGCCGCGTATTGAATGATTTGGGTTTAGCCCCAGCGAAATCGCAAGTTTTGGTCATTGGGACAGCCTATAAAAAAGACCTGGGTGACTGGCGAGAATCACCATCAATCATGGTAATTAATTATTTACTAGAAGATAAAATGACCGTAACTTACCATGATCCTTTTGTACCGGAAATTGAAGTCAACGGTCAAAATTTCGCTAGTTTGCCCTTAACTGATGAGAATATTGCAGCGGCTGACTTGGTAATTATTGCCACAGACCACAGTCAAGTAGATTATGTCAATTTAGTGGCAAAAGCCAAAGCAGTTCTCGATACCAGAGGGATCACTCGACATCTGGATTGCCTGCACGATAA
This sequence comes from Nostoc sp. HK-01, assembly GCA_003990705.1. GTDB lineage: Bacteria > Cyanobacteriota > Cyanobacteriia > Cyanobacteriales > Nostocaceae > Nostoc_B. The sequence continues at coordinate 5,957,369 of AP018318.1, read as the reverse complement.
AGTAACTTTGCTGTAGGGGTAGGTAAAGTGGTGACAAATTCAACACAAGCACAAGTAATTGTAGTTGGGGCGGGAAATTGGGGTAAAAACTTGGTGCGGAATTTCCACGCTTTAGGGGCATTAGCAGGAGTTGCCGAAGCCCATCCTGGTTTACGAGAAGCGATCGCCACAACATACCCAGATATTATTACATATAGTGATTTTGCCGCAGCCTTAGCAACGGATGTCCCGGCATTAGTCTTGGCTACACCTGCACCCAGCCATTATGAATTGGCAATGGCCGCTTTACAAGCAGGCAAAGATGTGTTTGTGGAAAAGCCGATGACACTGCGGACAGAGGAAGCCAGACAACTGGCGGAATACGCCGACAAACACGGGCGAATTTTAATGGTAGGACATTTGTTACTCTACCAGCCGGCGATCGCTTGGATGCGAAATTATCTAGCTAGTGGTCAAGCGGGTAAAGTTCTGCACGTCGCCACTCGCCGCTTAAAACTGGGCAAAGTCCGCACAGAAGAAAATGTCTGGTGGTCATTTGCCCCCCATGATGTTTCGGTAGTATTAGACTTATTGGGCAATCCAAAATTGCAAAGCATCCAAGCTCAAGGTCATGCTATATTGCAACCCAGTATTGAAGATTATGTGCAAGTTGACCTCCGCTTTGGTAGTGGTCAATCAGCCCAAATAAATTGTTCTTGGTACTGGCCTTTAACTGAACGCAGTACCGTAGTAATTGCCGAAGCGCAAATGTTAGTTTACGATGAAGTCGCTCAAACAGTGACTATTCATCACAAATATATTGACCAAGATTTAAAACACTACGACCAAGGTAGTGAAATTGTGGAAGTAGCCGCATCAGAACCGCTAAAAATCGAGTGTCAACACTTTCTAGATTGTTTGCAAACTCGTCAAACACCTCGTTCTGATGGTTGGAATGGCGTAGCCGTCGTGGAAATTTTAGAGGAGGCGCAGAAATATTTACATGGCTAATTATTTTGTACATGAATCCAGTTATGTGGATGAAGGCGCAGACATTGGCGAAGGTACAAAAATTTGGCACTTTTGCCACATCTTTGGCAAGGCGAAAATTGGGCGTAACTGCATCTTCGGGCAGAATGTTTTAGTTTCTAATAATGTAGTTGTTGGTGATTATTGCAAAATTCAAAATAACGTCTCGCTGTACGAAGGCGTAATTTTGGAAGACTACGTTTTTTGCGGCCCCAGTATGGTATTCACCAACGTCAAAACACCTCGTTGTGAATACCCCCGCAATACCAGTAATGATTACCGGAAAACTTTGGTCAAGCGCGGTAGCAGTATTGGCGCAAATGCCACTATCGTTTGTGGTGTTACCTTACATGAATGTGCTTTTGTCGCAGCCGGCGCAGTTGTGACCAAAGATGTACCAGCTTATGCAATGGTGGCTGGAGTACCTGCAAAAATAATTGGGTGGATGAGTGCCTACGGAGATGTGCTACAGTTTGATGCTGATGGCTATGCTGTAGATTCTACAGGCACCAAATATCAACAAGTATCAGAGAAAGAAGTGATAAGGGTTTCATGAGCCAAGATAAAATTCCTGTTCTCGACCTTAAACCGCAATACGAATCTCTCAAATCGGAAATTCAGGAAGCTATCACACGGGTGTTGGAATCTGGTCAATTTATTATGGGGCCAGATGTCAAATTATTTGAGCAAGAAGTAGCCGAATATCTGGGAGTGAAACACGCGATCGCGGTAAACTCTGGAACTGATGCTTTAGTCATTGGGTTAAAAGCGTTAGGAATTGGTCAAGGCGATGAAGTAATTACTACACCCTTTAGCTTCTTTGCCACAGCTGAATCAATTAGTAATGTAGGCGCAACACCAATCTTTGCTGATATTAGTGCAGATAGCTTTAACATTGACCCAGCCGCCATTGTTGAGAAAATTACACCCCGCACCAAAGCCATCATGCCGGTTCACCTCTATGGTAATCCCGCAGCGATGGCAGCGATTTTAGATATTGCCCAAGCAAATAATCTCAAAGTCATTGAAGACTGCGCCCAGTCTTTCGGCGCACGTTATCATGGCACTTGTGCGGGATGCAATGATAGTTGTCAAGAAAGCACACGTAACCGCATTACTGGTAAACAAACAGGTACAATTGGCGATGTTGGCGCTTATTCTTTCTTCCCTTCTAAAAACTTAGGTGCTTTCGGTGATGGGGGATTAATTGCTACTGATAATGACCAAATAGCTGAAACTGCCCGAATGTTGCGAGTACATGGGGCAAAGAAAAAGTATCATAATGAAGTTTTAGGTTATAATTCCCGCTTAGATACATTGCAAGCGGCAATTTTACGCGTGAAGTTGCCCCATATTGATCAATGGAATCAAGGCAGACGCAGAGTTGCAAAAACTTACAACGAATTATTGGCTGATGTTGCGGGTGTAATTACACCACACCTCGCCGATGGTCATGTGTTTCACCAATACACCATTCGGATTTTAGATGGCAAGCGCGATCGCGTACAGCAACATTTAGCCGCCCAAGGCATCGGTAGTATGATTTACTATCCCATTCCTCAAGATAAATTGCCTGTATATAAAGGTCAGTATTCTGCAAATCCCGTGAGTGATCTCCTATCCGATGAAGTTCTGAGTCTACCCATCTGGCCAGAATTAGCCGACCCCGAAATTAACCGCATCGTTAAAACAATCAAGGAAGCAATAGTCCTTGATTCATAACATCCTAATTAGGGTAAACTAACTCTTTGTTGATGAATCTGCCTAGGTGCAAACTGGAGAAAAATTATGGATTTACAAGGCAAGCGGCTTTTAGTGATTGGTGGCGCTGGATTAATTGGTTCTCACACAGTTGATCAATTACTAAAAGAAGATGTCGCAGAAATCCGCATTTACGATAACTTCACTCGCGGCAGACAAGAAAATTTAACTGAAGCTTTTAAAGACCCACGAGTAAATGTTTTTCCTTTAGGTGGTGAACTACTCCATCGAGATATTTTAGATCAGGCAATGAAAGGCATTGATGGAGTTTTTCATTTTGCCGCCCTGTGGTTATTACACTGCTACGATTATCCCCGTTCTGCCTTTGAAGTGAATATTGGCGGTACGTTTAATGTCTTAGAAGCTTGTATTAATAATGGAGTACAAAAGCTAGTTTATTCTTCCTCGGCTTCTGTGTATGGTGATGCTATTGAAGAACCGATGCGAGAAGATCATCCATATAACAATACCACTTTCTACGGTGCAACAAAAATCGCAGGCGAACACATGTGTCGTTCTCTGTATCATCGCTACAAAGGTACAGAAAAACACTTTGATTATGTTGGACTGCGTTATATGAATGTTTACGGGCCACGCCAAGATTATCAGGGTACCTATATTGCCGTAATTATGAAAATCTTGGACAGACTCGATAAAGGATTACCCCCAGTAGTTTATGGTGATGGCTCACAAGCTTACGATTTTATCTATGTAGGGGATTGTGCTAGAGCTAACGTTTGTGCGATGAAATCAACCGCTACAGATGCTTTTTATAATGTTGGTACTGGCATTAAAACCACTATTAAAGAGTTAGCAGAATTAATTTTAGAAGTTACTGGATCTGACTTAAAGATTCAATATGAGCCAGGTGGTCAAACCTTTGTGACCAACCGTGTCGGTTGTCCTAAAAAAGCTGCTGCGGAAATTGATTTTGAAGCCAAATTACAACTCAAAGAAGGACTAGCGAAACTTATTGAATGGCGCAATAGTCACAAAGAAGAAGTCGCTAGTCGCCGCCGTGCAGTAGGAATAGCTGATTAAATCCTGAGCAAATCATTCATAAGGTGAATGTGTATTACATCTAATCTAATTCATGATTAGATGTCAATCTTACTTAGCCGATGTAATGATTATTAAATTATTTCTTCGTCATCGTAAAAACTTACTCATTTTTTTTATTTTAGGTTTATTAGCAGTATTTCTCTGGTCTAATTACGTCAACTATCAAAAGACAGAAAATTATATTAAAAACTTTCAAATCGCTAAATATGAACGACAAGGTACAGATTTTTACAACCCAAAATATTCACCCTTAAGATTAGGAAAACCATTAGAAAAAATAGACATAACTTATGATTATGATTTTAATCGTCTGTTGAAAGTTGAACAACAATTGAAAGGTGTAAATCGGAAAAAAGCCCTAAAACATATATTTGTAGAAGTCACTAAAAATGCTCGAACGAATACAGAAATACATATTGCTTTGTTAAAATTTTTGCGTAGAAGTAGTTTGCATAATGCGTATTTGCAACCAACTTACCCAGATAAAACACCAGTATTTGATCCGTTAGTATTACTGGAATTAGGGGAAATGCGATGTGGTCATGGAGCTAGATTAGCTGTAGATTTGTTTAAAGCTGGTGGATACAAAGCTCGCTTAGTTCAAGCAGGAAACCATGTATTGGCTGAAGTATTTTATGAGCAACAGTACCATTACTTTGATACAGATATTTTTACTGATGGAGAAACAGTTATAAAAAATGGAATTATACCTTCATTTGCACAACTCAGCCAAACGCCTTACTCAATAGACTCAGTAGCTGCATATCAAGAGTTATTTTTTAAAAGTTGGCTAGATAAAAACAAGGTAAAGGATGAAATAGAACAGATGCCATACACATACATATATCCATCTTACTTTTATTTTTATCAAAAGGCTTATGAAGGTACATTACCTTATTACTACAAAAAAACTGCCAATGCCAAACAAGAAAAAGATAAATTGTATGGGTGGGATTATTATAAAAATATTTTAGATAAAAAAAGAATTCTTCAGGAAAGTCAACCTATTTATTATGCTCCTACAGAAATTATATTTAAAAATATAGAAATTTCCCAGGATAAAGAAAAAGACAAAGTAATTTTAGAGTGGGAGCCTAGTAAAGATTTTGATAACGATTTACTAGGTTATAAAATATACATTTCTCAACATCAAAGAAAATGGTCTTATAACGAATGGAGAAGCGATAAAAAAGTAGAAAAATATTGGAGTAATAGAGGTGGTTGGAAACCAGAAATGTATAAATATCTTAATCAAGAGCCGAATCATGAAATCAATTTAATTACAACATCAGATACCAAGGTAGAATTATCATTACCTAAACAATCCGCTTATTATGTCTCTGTGATGCCTTATGATGCTCATGGTGAATCTGTGGGTAAGAAAGTTTATCCCATGTCTAATGAAATTAAATTAGAATTATAAAAATTTTGATTTTCAGTAACAAAATTTACCGAAATTGAATGTGTGGAATTGCAGGCATACTTAATCTAGATGGCGACTCAGTATCCCCAGTGATACTCAAAAAAATGACAGATGCGATCGCTCACCGCGGCCCAGATGGTGAAGGACAATATATTGATAATTGTCTGGGTTTAGGTCATCGTCGTTTAGCAATCATCGATTTATCTCCGGCTGGTCATCAACCAATGTCTACAATCGATGGTCAGTTGATTATGACCTACAACGGAGAAATTTATAACTTTAACGAATTACGCATTGAATTAGAATCTTTAGGTTATCAATTTCGTTCCCGTACCGATAGCGAGGTATTACTCTATGCTTATGCAGAATGGGGAAAAAAATGTCTTAATCGATTAAATGGGATGTTTGCTGTGGCGATTTGGGATAAGCGGCGCAGAGAATTATTTTTAGCACGCGATCGCTACGGAATTAAACCTTTATATTATACAAACACAGGCACTAAATTTATCTTTGGTTCCGAAGTCAAAGCCATTATGGCACATCCAGATTATCCTCGAGCTATAAATTTTGAGGGATTACTGGAATATTTGACATTTCAAAATTTCTTAACTGAAAAAACTTTATTTAAAGATATAAAACTGTTACCTGCGGGAACATATATGTGTCTATCATTAGACACACAAAAGTCAGTACAACAACAATATTGGGATTATCATTTTGTTGAGCCAGAAAATCCTTTAGATGACAGAGAATATTTAGAAGAATTAGATAGATTGTTTCGCCAAGCAGTCAACCGTCAATTAATTAGTGATGTTGAACTAGGAGCTTATTTAAGCGGGGGAATAGACAGCGGCTCAATTACTGCGATCGCGGCGCAACAACTTCCTTATATCAAGTCATTCACTTGTGGTTTTGACCTTAACTCAGCTTCGGGTGTCGAAGTGAGTTATGATGAGCGAGAAGCTGCTGAATATATGTCTTATTTATTCAAGACCGAACACTACGAAATGGTCTTGAAAGCTGGTGATATGGAACGAGTAATGCCACGTTTAGCATGGCATTTAGAAGAACCGCGTGTAGGACAGAGTTATCCAAATTTTTATGTAGCCCAATTAGCCAGTAAATTTGTAAAAGTTGTGCTGGCTGGTACTGGTGGAGATGAACTTTTTGCTGGTTATCCTTGGCGCTATTATCGTGCAGTTGTTAATGATGACTTTGAACATTACGTTGATAAATACTATAGTTTTTGGCAACGGTTACTATCTCCAGAAGAAATTCAAAGTGTTTTTCAACCTATTCGATCAAAAATAGAGCATATTTCTACTAAAGATATATTTAGCAGTGTCTTTAAACAGCATTCTGTTGAACTAACTCGTCCAGAAGACTATGTTAATCACTCTCTTTACTTTGAAGCTAAAACTTTTTTACATGGGCTTTTAGTTGTAGAAGATAAATTGAGTATGGCGCATTCTTTAGAAACAAGAGTGCCATTTTTAGATAACGATTTGGTCGATTTTGCCATGAAAATCCCCACTCGGTTAAAATTGGGCAATCTCACAGAAGTTATCAGGTTAAATGAAAATGAACCAGGGAACAAGACAGATAAATACTTTCAAAAAAATAAAGATGGGAAATTATTGCTCCGCAAAGTCATGAGCAACTATATTCCCAAGGTGTTAACGGAACGAGTTAAACAGGGGTTTTCTGCACCAGATGCTAGTTGGTTTAAAGGAGAAAGTATTGATTATGTGCGTCGCACAATTGAAAATAATCATGCTAAGATTTACAATTTTTTAGACCAATCAGCCGTAAGTCAATTAGTAGATGAGCATTTGCAAGGAAAAGCTAATCGCCGCTTATTAATTTGGTCACTGCTGAATTTAGAAAAATGGTGTAGTCTTTTTTTATAACTTCCTTAGCTCATATTTATTACTTTCTTTTACAGAATGTTTACCCTAAAAGATAATTTGCAGCCATTTCGAGAAATAGCCTATCTATTTCAAAGGCACAGACAGTTAATTTTGGAAATGGCTAAACGTGAAATTACTGACAGGTATAAAGGTCAAGTTTTAGGTAATGTTTGGGCAATATTGCACCCGTTAACTTTAATGGGTGTTTATATTTTTATATTTGTTTTTGTGTTTAAAATTAAAATCGGTGCGAATAGAAATTTACCTTTTGACTATACAACATACATATTATCAGGTCTAATTCCCTGGTTGAGTTTGCAAGAAATTTTGGGCAAAGCTAGTACAGTAATTATTAGTCATGCCAATTTAGTGAAACAATTAGTATTTCCAATTGCAATTTTACCAATTAAAAGTGTTGTATCTTCATTAATCAATCAACTTATATTCTTATTAATCTTAATTGTCTATGTTAGTATCGCATTTCAAAAAATCCATCTCACCTTTGTTTTATTACCAATTCTTTTATTCATTCAATCTTTAATGATGATTGGGATAGCTTACATCCTATCTGCCATAGGTGTCTACTTCAAAGATATTAAAGATTTTGTCCAAGTTTTTACAGTAATTGGAGTTTACTTACTGCCAATTTTTTATTTACCAGAGCAAATACCACAACTATTTCAACCTTTACTATATATTAATCCATTTAGCTATATTATCTGGTGCTATCAAGATGCACTTTATTTCGGGAAATTTCAGCATCCTTTTGCATGGATTGCTGCCATAATCATGAGTCATCTAGTTTTTGCGATCGGCTATAAAATATTTTGTAAGTTACAGGTAATGTTTGGAAACTTACTATGATGGAAGACATAATTTCAGTTAAAAATTTATCAATGGCTTATCCAGTATACTCATCTCCTAAAAGTATGTTTTTAGAGATGGTAACTGGTAAAATACGTCACGACCTTTTTTGGGCGCTTCAAGATGTTAGCTTTGCAATTAAAGCTAAACAAAAAGTCGGGATTATTGGGCCAAATGGCTCTGGCAAAAGTACTTTATTAAAAATCATCACAGGGAATTTACAGCCTACATCTGGACAAGTAGAAGTCAATGGCAAAATTTCTGCCATGTTAAGTCTAACTTCATTTTTAAATCCTGAAGAAACTGGCTTAGAAAATATCCGGTTTAATTTAATTATGAATGGTTGCCTCAAAGAAGAGATTGAAATAATTACAGAAGAAATTATTGAATTTACAGAATTAGGGCATTTCATTTATGCACCAGTTAAAACTTATAGTTCAGGCATGAATGCTAAACTTGCATTTGCAATTACGACTGCAATTAAACCAGAAATATTAGTTGTTGATGAAATTTTAAGTGTTGGCGATGCTTATTTTATGGGCAAAGCTACTAAAAGAATGATAGATTTATGCGATCAGGGAAAAGGATTAATATTTGTGAGTCACTCTACCAGTGCAGTACAAATGTTATGTGATACAGTCATTTGGCTAGATAATGGCTCACTCCGGGAAATGGGTGAAGCCGAATATGTACTAAATAAGTACGAAGAAGATTATCGCAAGCGAGAAGATGAAGCCACAAGAATTGGCAATATGGCAAAAAAGCAGCAGAGTACATATCTGGTAAGTAACCTAGATGTTACTGAATCTAATATATTAATAGTCAGATTAGTTTCTAATCAAGACAATTGCATTTTTGCAGATACACATTACATTCGCCATATCAAATTATCTAGTGATTGTTGGGAAGATTTAATAGTTCCATTAACACTGCAAAATTTAGAAGATCTAGATGTTAATGTTTGCCTAGATTTATTAGAGTCTGAATGGGGAAGACTCTATTCTAAAGATGGTTATGAATGTAGAATTTTGAGTGCTAAATCTGGAAAGAAAAATGGTGGTTATATATTTATCAAATTACCGCCGGATATTTTAAAAGCTAAAAGCTACAACTTAAATTTATTAGTAGAAAGTAGATCTATTTTAGATAAAGAGAAAATTAATATTGAATTTATTAATTATAAAACAGGCACTTGGCAGAAAGTAGATACAATTGAATATCAAAATTTACAAGATGGATGGGAGTCAACTATTGCAAAATTAGAAATCCCATCTATTTCTGTTGAAGATTATCAATTGACTTTGCATAAAATACAGGAAGAAAGTAAACCTGATATAGAAATAGAAGAAATTAACCTCACTGTTAATGGAGAAGACAAATATATCATCGACGCACACCAACCTTTTGAAATTACAGTTACAGTATTTGCCAATCGTCTAGTTGCTGTTGCTGATGTGGGTATTAAAATTACTCGTTCTGATGGTGTACATACTTTTTGGCAATCTAGTGGATTGAAAAACTATAATTTGCATAATATTAGTGGTAGAGTCAAGGTTTGCTTTAAATTTAAAGAAAACTATATAGCCGCAGGAGAATACAGTGTTTCTGCTTACTGCGCTAATGGCTGGAATTATGAAAATAATTTTCCTTATAGTGAAGTTTTAGCGCGTAATGTTTCTGGTTTAAAATTTAAAGTCAATAATGAATTCCCTGGAGTTTGTTTTGGTTTAGTTAATATACAAGTACCTGTGGAATATATCACAGAAGATATTTAAATTAATTGTTTATCAAAGATGTAGTTTGGGTTGATAGAACTGAAAAAGATATCTAAAATATGTCAGGTTTAATTGTTAACTTTAGCTAACCTGTATTTAATAGCATTTAATATGCCTAAATCCATTATTAAAGATATATTTTATAAATTTGTATCTAAACTGGCAATAATTACCGCAATAAAAGAAGAAAAAATAGCACTAGAGAATCAGCTGGCAGAGTTACAAAGTGAGAAATTAGAGTTAGAAATTAGTAATAGTAAGTTTATTGCACTTAACGAAGGTTTCCAAAAAAAAAGATACAACAGCCTTGATTCTTATCCTTGGAATCATCCTTATTTGACAGCAAATAATATTAGCCGATTTCGTATTTATTCTGAATCTGTTTGGCAGTTTGCATTAGATTATTTGGAGAAACATCCAGAGCCAATAAAATGTGCATTTTTAGATAACATGGCTCAAAATATGCACAAATGGGCTATGTTAGTGCAGAAATATCATTATGAAGTAGCTTTATTTCCCAATGTTGCTGATGGGAGTGCGCTCGGCGCACCAGAATGGGAGAATTTTGATGGAGAATTTCTAGATTTACTAGATGGAACAAATTTCTTAAATGCTCATCCTGATCTTTCTTTAGAGATACCCTGTTACCGAATACCTTTAGAAGGTTCTCAGTTTTATTCAGCTTATGTCAAGTTTTGTGATGGCGATCGCACACCTTTACTACATTTATTAAAAGACTCATTTTGTTTACGTCATGAGCCATTCATGGCTTACCAAGGTGTTTATCCATATTATCAGTTAGCTAAAGCCCTTTCTCAATTTGATGTTATCTACGGTATAAATATTCCCATAGCAGCATATCTCAGTGGGAAACCTTACTGTGTTGCTTCTACTGGTGGGGATTTGCAGTTTTCTACTGGTATGGGGAATGATTTTGGTCAAATCATGAATTTAGCTTTTAATGGGGCTAGGTTCTTAATGATTTCTAATCCTCATACTTTAGGCCATTGTCGGCGACTTGGTTTAACTAACGGCGTATATCTACCTTATCCAATGGATGATTCTCGCTATTTTCCTGGAGAAGGAAAAGCCAGAAAAGAATGGGAAGCAAAATATGGTAAAGGGGTATATGTACTAACTACATCTAGGTTAGATAAAGAAGTTAAAGGTCAAGATGAAACTTTTTTTCAAGCTTTAATTAATGTAGCTCAACAAAAACCAGAAATTCGGTTTATATTTCTGGCTTGGGGTAATTATGCAGCAGAATTTAGACAAAAATTGCCATCATCTGGGATGGAGAATCAATTTATCATTCTCAATCCAGTTGGCAAAAAACGTTTAATTGATTATTACCGTTCTTGTGACATTGTATTAGATCAATTTGTTTATGGTTACTATGGTGCAACCGCCTTAGAAGCAGCAGCAATTGGTAAGCCAGTAATTATTAAACTCCGCACAGAACAATATGAACCCTTGTATTCAGGTGACGTTGCACCTATGGTTAATGTCAGTACACCCGCTGAAATTACTCAAGCATTACTTGTTTTAGTGGATAATCCTGAGTTACGAGAACAAAAAGGTAGAGAGTTGCGACAATGGCTAGTGCGGAATCATGGCGAAGAGAAAACAGTACCCTTGATGCAGGCTTTATTGCGGTTAACAGCAGATCAAGTCGCACTACCACAGGATTTAATTAACCCATTGTGGGATGATGTAAGTGCAGAAGAGAATGCTTATCACACTGCTTGCCAGCAACTATGTAGTAATTAAATGATTTGATTAATGATTACCCACTCCAAGCCTTGGATTACAGAAGCTGATCAACAAGCTGTTGCAACTGTATTAACTAGTGGGATGATTGCTCAAGGGCAGTTAGTTCATCAGTTAGAAACAAAAGTGGCTAATTACTTGGGTGTAGCTGGTGGGGTTGCAGTTGCTAGTGGTTCATCTGCTTTGGTATTAGCTTTAACAGCATTAAGTGTGAACTGTGACGATGAAGTAATTTTACCTACTTATGTTTGCAAAAGCGTGATGGAGTCGGTAATTAGTGTAGGTGCTAAACCAGTTCTGTGTGATATTGGCAATGATGGGAATATGACACAGGAGACTATTGCTGCTCAATTAACTTCTAAAACAGCAGCAATTATTGTTGTACATATTTTTGGTATTGCTGTTGATACTTACGCTTTGCAATGTTTTGGTATACCCATTATTGAAGATTGCTGTCAGGCTTTTGGTAGTAGTATTAATGGTGCTAAAGTCGGAAGTATTGGCACTATTGGCATATTTTCTTTTCATGCTACCAAGTGCTTAACTACAGGGGAAGGAGGGATGGCAGTATCACATAGTAGTAACCTGTTAGAAAAGATGAGATCGCTGCGTGATGGAGATAGCTTTTCTGTAAAAGGAAGAATAGCTGCACCTCTCACGGATTTACAGGCAGCTTTAGGTTTAAGCCAACTTTCCCGATATTCACACTTCTTACAACGACGACAAGAAATTGCTAACTACTATTTGCACCATCTCCAGAATTGCTCATTGCAACTTCCAGCAGCTATCAACCAGATAAGCACTTTTTTTAGATTTACTGTCAGAGTTAACGGTAATTTTGAGACTTACCAACAGCAATTTCATCAACATCACATTCAAGTGAGACGTGGTGTAGATAATTTATTACACCGCTTGCTGGGTTTAGAACCACATCAATTTCCCACAGCCGAAAGAGTATTTGCCGAAACAGTTTCGTTGCCTATATATCCTGCCTTATCTAATGCAGAAGTTCAACAAGTAGTATTAGCTTGTCATACCATCTGGTCAAAAAACCATGAGCATTGAAGTTGAACTGTTAACGCCAAATAAGGAATATACCTACGAAGATTTGTTGCATTCTTGTTCATCTTCTCTTCTTTATAGCTCGATAAAATATCGAAATTTTTTGCAGCGGATTTTAGTTAATAGTCAGGATTATTATCTTTTAGCTTACGATTCTGGATGTTTAGTTGGTGCATTACCATCATTTATTAAACGCAACTCTACCTATGGAAATGTACTCAACTCTCTACCTTTTTATGGAAGTAATGGGGGAGTAATTATTTCACCCCAAGCAGCCAATCCAGAAAAAGTTAAACAAGCACTTATTGAGTCTTTTCATACTTTAGCTGTTCAAGAATCTGTAGTAGTTTCGACGTTAATCTCTAATCCTTTGGAATCTGATGTTAATTTCTATGAGTCTTATTCTTTATATACCTTACGGGATGAACGTATTGGACAATTAGTTAATTTACCTACAGATATTAGCAACCATGAGAAAATTGCTGACTCTCTCATGAACTTGTTTCACCAAAAAACACGTAACTGTGTGAGAAAAGCCCAAAAAAGTGAAATTACTATATATCATTCCGATTCATTAACAGCTTTACAAGCTTTAGTAGATTTACATGAGGATAATATTTCAGCTATTGGGGGAATATCTAAGCCTTTTTCTGTTTTTAAGGCGATTCGAGAAACATTTGTTTATGACCAAGATTACCGCATATATTTAGCAGAAAAAGATGGGCAAATTATTGCTGGCTTATTAATTTTTTTCTACAATCGCACGGCTGAATATTATACACCTGCTACCTTAGCCAGCCATCGCATCTATCAGCCAATGAGTCTGATTATCTATGAAGCGATGTTAGAAGCTGCAAAACGTGGTTGTCTGTACTGGAATTGGGGTGGGACTTGGTTGACACAAACGGGAGTATATAATTTTAAATCTCGTTGGGGTACACAAGATAAAAAATACTTTTATTACATCAAAGAGTATGATAATTCCAACTCTTTACGTCAATTGACAAGTAAACAAATTTTGGCTGAATACTCCTATTTCTATGTTCTACCATTTAATTTACTTAAAAATACTTAAAGTTAGAAAATATGAATAAAGATTATAAAGCAAAATCCTCTTTTGATGCTCAAGAGAGATTAAGTGCCTTTCAAAAAAATCAATTTGAGGAAGAAGTTTTTCAAAATATAAATCAAATGCTGATACCACTGCAAAATATGTTGGAAACTCAAGCAGTGGGAGAAGTAAATCAGCCAACTATTTTAATTTTAGGCACTCAACGGTCTGGTTCTACTTTACTCAGTCAGATATTAGCGTCGCGCTTAGATATTGGATATCCATCAAATTTAATGGCACGATTTTATGAAACACCTGCTGTGGGTGCTTTTATGCAAAAAATCTTAATAGGCGATCGCTTTCAGGAATGCCGACAATATAAAAGTCAGCATGGCGTAACCAAGCGGATAGAAGAACCCCATGAATTTGGTTATTTTTGGTCGCGCCATTTGGGAGTTTGTGATGATGTTCATGAGCCAGATCAGCAAGATCTACAAAAAGTCAATCTGGAAAAATTGACTGAGGAATTAAATGCAATTGCCAATGTATTTGCACAGCCTGTGATATTTAAGTGTCTATTATGTGATTTTTTTATTCCCATATTAAATCAAATTCCCAACGTCTTTTTTATCGATTTGCAACGAAATTTAGTTGATGTTGCAGAATCTGTTTGGCGTGTACGTCAAGAAAGATTAGGTTCTGTGGATAAATGGTGGTCTTTCAGAACCAGAAATTACCCAATTCTCAAAGAACTATCGCCTGAAGAACAAATAGCAGGACAGTTGTTAACAATCCGTCATACTATTGCCAGAGATTTAGCACAAGTCAGCAATGAACGAAAAATGGTGATTAGCTATGAAGAGTTAGTTCAAGCACCAGAAGTTATTATTGATAGTTTCGTCAAACAAATGGCGCACATCGGCTGTGATATCCCAAAAGTTGGTCATCCAGTAGCTAATTTATCGGCTCCACAAAGGATTGATGAGAAAAATCCAGTTAGATTAAAACTTAGACAAGCTTTAGAAGATGCAGCCATACAATAATTTTTTTGGTAATTCAGATTGACAAACCAGCACTTGTCACTATAATTTTATCTCTGACTGCATTGACTGGAGGTTGTATAAAACTGAAACAGCGTGGTGTGACAGTTTGGTTTACAGGTCTGAGTGGAGCAGGTAAAACGACAATTAGCTCCCAAGTCGAACTAGAGTTGCGATCGCAAGGCTATAAGGTCGAATTACTAGACGGAGATTTAGTCCGACAGCACCTCAGCAAAGGTCTAGGGTTTAGCAAAGCCGACCGCGATGAAAATATTCGCCGCATTGGTTTTATTGCTAACCTGTTAACTCGCAATGAAGTCATTGTCTTGGTTTCAGTAATTTCGCCATATCGTCAAGTCCGGGAAGAAGTTAGACAGCATATCGGGTCTTTCATTGAGGTATTTGTCAATGCGCCTCTAGAAGTTTGCGAAATGCGAGATGTTAAGGGTTTGTACAAAAAAGCACGTTCTGGAGAACTCAAAAACTTCACTGGTATTGATGACCCTTATGAACAACCACTCAATCCAGAAGTGGAATGTTGCACAGACCAAGAGAATTTAACAGATAGTGTGACTAAAGTATTGAAACATTTAGTAGTACAAAACTATTGCGATCGCCTAATTTTAGAAAAATTTATTGGTAAATAAATGCAGATCACTTCCCCAGCCTTCGACGAGCAAGAAATCCTTATGGTCAAGCAATGCTTAGACTCAGGATGGGTGACTCAAGGGCCAATGACTCGCCAGTTTGAAGAGTTATTTCAACAGCGCCACCAAGTAAAATATGCTCTAGCTACCACCTCCTGTACAGCTGCTTTACATCTGGCGGCGATGGCTTTGCAATTACAGCCAGGTGATGAAGTAATTGTCCCAGCATTTACCTGGGTGACATCTGCTCATTGTGCTGAATACGCAGGTGCTAAGGTAGTCTTTGCTGATATAGAAATCGATACATTTAATATTGACCCTGTAGCTTTAGAAGCAGCTATCACTCCGAAAACCAAAGCTGTAGTAGTAGTGCATCTATTTGGACTAGCTGCACGAATGCAAGAAATTTTAGCGATCGCCCAAAAGTATAATATTGCCATCATAGAAGATGCCGCTTGTGCAGTTGGCACCACATATAACAGCCAGCCAGTCGGCGGACTTGGTGACATAGGTTGCTTCTCGTTTCATCCGCGCAAAGTCATTACCACAGGCGAAGGCGGAATGGTCACAACTAATAATGCGGAATTAGCCAATAGACTAAAAGTTTTACGAAATCACGGTGCTTCTCCCAACCCTGATATTGAGGCGACAAAACCATATTATATGGGGCGATTTGATCACTTGGGGTTTAATCTTCGTTTTAGCGATATCCAAGCTGCGATCGGTCTAGCACAAATGGCAAAGCTCAATCAACTTTTATCAGATCGGATTAGTTGCGCTAAACAATACAATGTGCTTTTAGAAGACATAGCTGATATTGTCACGCCTAGCATACCTCCTATGTGTGGACACACTTATCAATCTTATGTAATACGCATCCTAGAAGGTGGCAATAATCGTCGCAATGCCATCATGGAAGCACTAGCAGAAGAAGGTATCCAAACTAGGCCAGGAACCCACGCTGTCCACCGCCTTGGTTATTACCAAAATAAATACAACCTCAAAGCTGAACAATATACCAATGCAGTAAATGCAGAAGACTTATCAATTACTTTACCCATCTTCCCCGGAATGACAGACAGCGAGCAACAGCTAGTAGTAAATTCCTTGAAAGCTGGTCTTAGAAAACACTCGGCAATGTGATAATAAGTTTTGCAGAAAAAAATAATTCAACTAATAGAGGCTAATTAATCAACAAATTGATTTATATCTAAAATGTGTGTTTTTACATAAAATTACTTCTTTTAAATAAGTATTATGAATGAGACAGAATTAAATAATTCTTTTCAATGGATCAAAGAATTTGAACAAAAATATGGACGCAAACCAAGTATTCTACACATAGGTAATATCGCAAACAATGCTTATAATAATGCCAAACTTTTAAATAATGTAGGATTTGATTGTGATGTTATATGTTATGACTACTACCACATTATGGGTTGCCCAGAATGGGAAGACGCAGATTTTGAAGGAGAAATTAAAGACCAGTTTTCTCCTGATTGGGATGCAGTAGATTTAAAAGGATTTAAACGCCCTAAATGGTTCGCTCAAGGCTACATACTATATTGCTTGTTCTATTTAACAGCAAAGCGTCAAAATAAAGCAATTTCAGCATGGTTTTGGTGGCAAGCATTAGAAATTGGGCGATTTTATCATTGCTCAATGAATAAACTTTTATATTTAATTATTTCCTCAATTATAAAAATATTAAAAATAGCAAAGTACATTATTTTTATTAAAAATCACATTCTCAGTTTGATTAATCAAAAAATTCATAGCCTCTTATCAAAAAAAACTATTAAAAACATATTTTATTTTTTCAATAAAAATAGTAAATTAGCTCAACAAAAAAATAATTTCAGGAAAAAATTTGAAAGTAGTAATTTTGAAGAACGAGTTCAGCAGATAATTGAAATATTTAAACTTAAATTTCCTGAACGTCAAGACCAGTTAGCTTGTGAAGATTTAGAAGGATATCGTTATATTATTCCCTTTTGGAAAAAGCTTTTTGAAAACTATGATATTATCCAAGGCTATTCTACAGATCCTATTTTACCCTTATTAGCAAAACATTCTTACTTCGCCTTTGAACACGGAACACTAAGAGATATTCCTTTTGAATCAACAGCGCGAGGCAGATTAACATCTATTGCATATAGTGAAGCTGAACATGTTTTTGTTACGAACTCTGACTGCATCAATAATGCAATTTTGTTAGCAGGTAAAAATGTTTCTGGAATGAATCATCCTTATGATGAAAATCATGGATTGCAAATAGAAGGTTGGCAAGAGCTAAGACAAAAGCTTTGTCAACAATTAGATGCAGACTTTTTGTTTTTCTTTCCTACACGTCATGATTGGGTAGCTGGAACAGGATATGCAGATAAAGGCAATGATATATTCTTAAATGCCTTTTGCAATCTTCGTCAATCTGGCTACAAAGTCGGTATGGTGTGTTGTGAGTGGGGAGCAAATGTCCAAGATAGTATTAAATTACTGACTGAAAAAGATTGTGCTGATTTCGTCTTTTGGAGCCAGCCAATGGGAACTGTAAAATTTGAAAGAACAGCTAAAGCTTGTCATATCGTAGTTGACCAGTTTAAACTTGGTTCTTTTGGTGGCATTGTGTTTAAAGCAATGGCAGTTGCGGCTCCTATTTGTACTTATATTAAAGAAGATGATATTCTCAAACAATACAGTGAATTACCACCTGTAATTAACTGTAAAAGTGAAGATGATATTTTTCATAAAATGGAAGATATGATTAAAAATCCAGATGAGCTAGTCTATTTATCATCATCATCAAAAAGCTGGATTGATAAACATCATAGCTCATGGGATACATTAAAAACGCAAATACTTGCCTATGAGAAATTTTTCTATAAACAAGGTCTTTTACAAAAATTATAAAAAATATTTTATATGAAAAAAGAGTTAATTGGCTACCTAGATACACTATCTCAAAATGTGGAATACATTCCCTTCAAATTAGAGCAGGCAGAAGTTATTGAGGGGATTATCAAAAACAATTCTCAAACTTGGTATCCAGTATTCAGAGGTGTTCCTTGTTTTTTACAGGGAACATTAAAACCTGATCTAAAATGGTTTGAAGAAAAGTACAGCTTAAGTGCGATCGCCGATAAATCCGAACCAGAATCAGCTAAAGAGCAACTGTTAACTAACGAAACATTCTCTGATAAATGGAGTCGCTTTCGTAATTACGGTTTGGAATCTAGCCATCAAGAATTTTTGTACGAATGGTATTGTAAAAAACTTGGTATGCCTAATTTAGAAAAACTCCAAGCTTTTTATCAAAAATTTGATCGGATTTTGGAAGTTGGCCCTGGTTCTGGTTTTAACACGAAATTTATTGCTGAAAATACAAAAGGGCAAGTTTTTGCAGTAGATATCTCTGAAGCAGCCTTCACAACATTTGAAAATACAAAACATTTGCCAAACTGTCATGTAGTTCAGGCTGACTTAATGGATATGCCATTTAGCGACAACTTTTTTGATTTTATTATTGCCGATGGCGTACTTCACCATACTCCTAATACTAAAAAAGCTTTATTTGCCATTTATAGCAAACTCAAACCTGGTGGGCAGTTATTTTTTTATGTTTATAAAAAAATGGGGGCAGCCCGTCAATTTTGTGACCAATATATTAGAGAATCATTTACGAACCTTGATCCAGAGTCTTGCTATAAAGCTTGTGAAGGGCTGACTGAGTTAGGGCGAGAATTAAGTCGTCTCAACGCTAAGATTACTTTAAATCAACCGATTCCCATTCTCGGCATACCCGCTGGAACACACGATGTCCAAAGACTGATTTACTACAATTTTGCGAAGTGCTTTTGGAATGAGGCATTTGACTTTGAGACGAATAATATGGTCAACTTTGACTGGTATCATCCTCACAATGCTTGGCAACATACAGAAGAAGAAGTGCAAGAATGGCTGCAAGAATTAGGAGTTCACGATTCTCAATTTAATCCGGCAAATCCAAATGGTATTTCTGTTCTATTAACTAAGCCAGTCGTGTGAAAAAAATTTTTAGGCTCATTTATGATTTTTTATCTATTTGGGTGATATTTCTAGTCATACTTTTATCACCCTTCAGATTTATTTATAAAAAGTTAACTTCATATCAAATAAAAAGCTTATGGCTAGGAACTCCCATTATTACTTTAGCTTTTAAAGCCAAAGCAGAATGTCTGTTAGGAGTAAAAGCTAGGTCGTTAGTTTACGAAACTTATTTTATCACCCAAAGCTTTGACTACAATTTGAGCCAATGGACTCGAATTCCATTAGTAGGTAAATTCACTTCATTATTTATTTTTTTATGGGCTTGCATTTGGGCTGATAGACTTCATTTATACTGCGATCGCGGTTTACTTTTGTCTTGGAACCATTTACAGATAAATTTTCGAGAATTATTAGTTTATAAACTACTAGGTATTCATGTTTTTTTCTGGACTTATGGTGCTGATGTTCGCAGTCAGCAAGCTACACAAAGATTAGGAGAACCTAATTGCTGTACAGAGTGTAATTTAATTGGTCAAGCTTGTATATGTGATGAAAATAGACGGGTAAATTATATAAAAAAACTTAAACAGTATTCAACAGGTATTTTCTCTATGGGAGATATGGTTGAATACACCCCTGGTAGTCGAAATGATTTATTCTTCTGGCCTGTAGATTTAGATGGGCCTAGTAGCCATAAATATCAACCTGTTTATCCTCTAGTTGATAAAAATAAACCTTTACGTATTGTTCATGCGCCTAATCATCGAATTTTCAAAGGAACCCACTTCTTAATTGAAGCAGTGGAAAATCTTCAGGTTGAAGGTGTTTCTATCGAACTGATTCTTGTCGAAAAAGTACCTAATGAGCAAGCTTTGGAAGTATATCGTACTGCTGATGTTATTTTTGATCAATGCTTAATAGGTTTTCATGGCTATTTTGCACTTGAAGGTATGGCAATGGGTAAGCCTGTGATGTGTTTTATTAGAAAACCGCACGAGTATCTATTGCACCCAGAAGAATGTCCTATTATTAATACTCATATTCAAACTTTGGAAAAAGACTTGCGTGAATTAGTGAATAATAGAGATAAATTGACCGAAATTGGTATCAAAAGTAGACAATATATTGATAAATACTTTACTCTAGAAGCTTTTGCCCAGAGGTTACAAAAAGCTTATCAAGATTTAGGAGTAGCCAAATGAAAGTACTAATTATTGGGTATAAAGGTTTTATTGGTAAATATTTATTTAATCACCTAAAATTACTTGGTGCAGATGTGTATGGGATTAGTTCTTCTGAGCAAAATGGAATTGATGGAGAAACTGGTATTTTATCAGATCAATTTTCTATCATTCCAGGAACTGATGCTGTTATATATTTAGCGCAATCACCATACTATCGTCAAGTTCCAGAAAAAGCTGTACATTTATTGAATGTGAATGTAGTTAGTGCAGTGAAACTGGCGGAAACAGCACGTAAAGCTAAAGTAAAACGCTTTATTTACACTTCTACTGGGAATGTTTATGCACCAAGCTTTCAACCTCTAGGAGAAACATCTCCTCTTAATAGAGATAACTGGTATTCTCTCAGTAAAATTTGTGCCGAGGAAGCACTAGCGCTCTTTCGTAATGATATGGATATTACGATAACTAGGTTATTTGGTGTTTATGGCCCTGGACAAACTGATAAGCTAATTCCTCGATTAATTAACACCACATTACAAGGCAATAAAATTTTTATTGAAAAAAATAAAAATGACGTCACTGATTTAGATGGGTTAAAACTATCTGTAATTTATATCTATGATCTTGTTGAAATTTTAACAAAACTTTTAAAAAAATCCTTGAATGATTATTTGATTAATATAGCCAGTCAAGAAATTCTTACTTTACGAGAGATTGCTCATAAAATTGCGATTTTCTCGCAAAAACAAGTCAATATTGAACTATCAGATAGAATTCGCTATTTTGATTTAATTGCTGATACAACATTATTAAACCAAGCATTAAACCCAATTTTTACCCCTTTTAATATTGGTATTGAGAAAACCATTATGCAATCTCTACATTCAACTAATAATTGTGAGAGGTAAAATGTTATCTTGAAAGTTTTACATTTACCTACATCTGTCGGTGGTAACTCTTGGGGATTAGCTCAAGGTGAAAAAGCATTAGGCTTAGATAGTAAAGTTTTAATCTCGCAACAAAACTGGTTAGAATATCCTGCTGATATTAATCTTAATATTCAAAAGATAAAACTGAAAGCTGGGCGGTTTTTAAAACTTGCATTAGCTTTTAGGCAAATTAGAAACCAATATGATATTTTTCACTTTAACTTTGGTTCATCATTAATTCATTTTCCTAATAGTGGTCTCAATCAGTTTGAGCTACCATTTTATCCAGAGAAAGCTAAACTATTTGTTACTTATAACGGTTGTGATATTAGACAAAAGTATCCCACTATGCAGAGAACACAAATAGCTGCTTGTCATAATCCCAACTGTTATCAAGGGCAATGTAATTCTGGGAAGCTAGATAATTATAGACGTGAAGGTTTAAAAAAAATCGAGCCTTACGTTAAACACATTTGGGCTTTAAATCCTGATTTACTTTATTTTCTACCCTCTGATAAATCATCATTTTTACCCTATTCACTTAGTTTTGCAGGAATTGAGCTATTTCCTCCAAAATTAAATAATAAAAAACTCAGGATCGTTCATGCGCCCACTAACCGAGAAGCCAAAGGAAGTGCTGATATTTTGGCAGCTTTAGAAAGATTGCAACAAACTCACGCAGAATATATAGAAGTGTGTCTCGTAGAAAATATACCTCATGCACAAGCTATAAAAATTTATCAGCAAGCAGATTTAATCATCGACCAAATTCTCATTGGCTGGTATGGTGGTTTTGCTGTTGAAGCAATGCAGATGGGGAAACCTGTAATCGCTAGAATTGCCAAAGAAGATTTACATTTTTTACCTAAAAAAATGGCATCTGATGTTTTAGAAACTATAATTCATACTGAACCAAATAATATTTATGAAGTCATCCAACAATGTATAGAAGATAGAAAAAAGTTGCACCATCATGCAGCAGCAGCTTTGGAATATGTAAATAAATGGCATGATCCGAAATATGTGGCTACTATAACCAAGGCAAAGTATGAATCGAGTTGATTGTAAAATATGTGTGGGATTGCAGGCATACTATTAGGAAGTAAGTCACAGATTGATGTCAGCATTTTAAAATCTCTCAGTCATTCTTTGAGCGATCGCGGCCCTGATGACTTTGGCTTCTTAGGTTGGTCAGAAACTAGGCCTGTCTCTACTTCCCGCAATCTGCAAACGCTAGAAAATAGCCAACTTTACCTACTACATCGTCGTCTGTCTATTCTTGATTTAAGTGAAGCTGGCTGGCAACCAATGGGAACAGCCAACGGCAGATATTACATTGTTTTTAACGGGGAGATTTACAACTATCTAGAATTACAAACTCAGTTACAAACTTTAGGGCATCAATTTCAATCTCATTCAGATACAGAAGTTTTACTGGCTGCATATACTGAATGGGGTGTAAATGCCTTGAGTAAGTTTGTAGGAATGTTTGCCTTTGCCATCCTTGATACTTGGGAACACACTCTATTTTTAGCCCGTGATTTTTTCGGCATTAAACCCCTCTACTATACTTACTGGCAAGATGGACTAGCTTTTGCTTCCGAAATTAAAGCCCTGCTGCAACTCCCTGGTATTAGCCGCAGTGCTAATCCGCAGCGAGTATATGACTATTTGCAATCTGGATTAACAGACTATGGTGATGAAACTATGTTTGCTGATATTCAGCAGCTACCACCAGCCTATTTTCTGAAAGTCTCTTTAGCAAATCCCCAAAAACCACAAATTTCGCGTTACTGGCAAATAGATGTAAGTCAGACTTTAGATATTACCTTTGCCGAAGCCACAGCACACCTACGCCACCTGTTTTTAGAGAGTATGGGGTTGCATCTGCGTAGTGATGTACCAGTAGGTGCAGCCCTGTCTGGAGGTATCGATTCTTCGGCCATTGTTATGGCAACGCGACATTTACAAGGCAACAACTTACAACTGCATACATTTAGTTATATTGCAGCTGATCCATATCTGAGCGAAGCAAAATGGGTAGAGACAGTAGCACAAGCCGCAGGTGTCATTGCACATCAAATAAAACCATCTCCTGAAGAACTAACAGCCGACCTCGATAAACTGATTGAACTACAAGATGAACCTTTTGGTAGCACCAGCATCTATGCTCAATATCGAGTATTTCAATTGGCAAAAGCAGCCAATATCAAGGTAATGTTAGATGGACAAGGAGCCGATGAATTATTGGGTGGCTACCGCGCCTATTTGGCGACACGGTTTGCTTCTTTATTACGTCAAGGACAATGGGGAAAAGCCAGCGAATTTTTACAAAAAGCCTCAAAGCTACCCGGAGCTAATCAAAAAACTATCTTGCTTCGCGCTGTCGGACTTCTTCTACCACCTAGTTTCCAATCACCAGTCAGACAGTTAGTCAAAAAAGATGTTGTACCTAGCTGGTTAAATTATGATTGGTTTACCAAATATAGCATTGAGCCTAAAGTTTATCACAGGCAAAAAGGCCAAGAAATATTACGGGCAGAACTTCATCAAGCTGTGGTAGAAAATAGCTTGCCTATGTTGTTGCGCTATGAAGACCGCAACTCTATGGCACACTCAATTGAAAGTCGAGTTCCTTTTCTCACACCTACTTTAGTAAATTTTGTCTTTTCTTTACCAGAGGAATTCATTATTGCCAATGATGGCACTTCTAAAGCTATTTTTCGTGAAGCAATGCGGGGTATTGTTCCCAACATCATATTAAATCGTCAAGATAAAATCGGCTTTGCTACACCTGAACAAAGTTGGCTAAAAATTATAAGTCCGTGGGTAGAAAATGTGCTAAATGGTGAAATGGCAGCCCAAATTCCTGCACTAAATGTACAACAGATGCAAACAAATTTTCAAGAAGTTCTGGCAGGGAAATCAGCATTTGATTTTCGCATTTGGCGTTGGGTAAATTTAATCCGTTGGGTGGAAAATTTAGCTGTGACTTTTGAGCAATAAATAACTAAATACACAAATACAAATATCATCCCAAACTGATTACCACTGACTCTGGTGGAGTTCAAAAGAAGCATTTTTTATCGATTAACTAACGTGCAGAATTGTTTACTGATCAATTTGTCATTTCTATTGAATCGTCCCACAGGCACTACTACATACGCCCTAAACCTACTACCTCACTTACACAAACTGCAACCGACACTGTTAATTGCAGAAAATATTACTGGCTATGATTGCTACCCAGTTCCCTCTGGACAAACCGCAGAACAAGGTGCAAAAGGCCATTTCCGCCGTCTATTATGGACACAATTTCAACTGCCGAAAATTTATCAGAAGTTGAAATCCCAAGTTCTGTTTTGTCCTTTACCAGAAGCGCCTTTGTCGGAGGAATGTACTTCTGTTGTGATGTTTCATGATTTGATACCGTTGCGTTTTCCTAAACGGTTTTCACCGATAACACTCTATCAACGCTACTACGTTCCCCAAGTGCTTCGACAAGCAAAACACATTGTTTGTAATTCCCAAGCTACGGCTGACGATATTATTGATTTTTATCAAATTCCTGCTAACAAAATTACTCCTATTCCCTTAGCGCACGATCGCACTCATTTCCGCTATCTCAACTTACCAATTCGCAATTACTTTCTCTACATCGGTAGACAAGACCCTTATAAAAATTTACAACGCCTCATCAGTGCCTTTGCTGCACTCCCCAACAATAGCAATTATGAACTCTGGTTAGCTGGCCCCACCGATGCACGTTACACACCGCTTTTACAAGCACAGGTGGCAGAATTGGGGATAACTCATCAAGTAAAGTTTCTCAATTATATTGATTATCAAGAATTACCAATAATTATCAATGGCGCGATCGCACTTGTGTTTCCTAGTCTTTGGGAAGGTTTTGGTTTCCCTGTTCTAGAAGCAATGGCTTGCAGGACACCAGTTATCACCTCGAACCTTTCTTCTTTACCCGAAGTTGCTGGTGATGCAGCAATTTTAGTTAATCCCTACAACACCGTAGAAATTACTGAAGCAATGCAATTGATTGCTACAGATGCCAAATTGCGATCGCATCTTTCTACTCAAGGTATCGCCAGAGCCAATTTATTTAGTTGGGAAAATACAGGTAATGCAACTGTTGAAGTTTTATCACGCTATCTCTAAAAATTATGCCGTGAGGAACAGGTAATAGTACTATAATTATTCTTGGACAATTTCTACCAATTCCTCAATCATCACATCAAAAGTCCTGGCTAACTTCTGAATAGCGGTAAAATCTACAGTTGCTAATCCAGGCGATCGCGCGTAAGTCCTGAGAGTGCTGTAAACTACACCAGAACGGTCAGATACTTCTTTCAATGTCCAGCCTTTCTCCGCAGCAAACTCTCTAATCTTCAGCCGAATCATTCCCATAATTTACTTGACAACTGACTGATATAAGTCTTTTAATAATTATACTACATAAAAAGATCGCCCTCCGGCCTACAAAACTGAAAGGCGATCGCATTGTTTACAAAAAGCATCCCGTAAACACCGATAGGGTAAATTCTACCGACGTTACAGGTATTTTCATGGTATCATCACTCAAGCCAAGAGAGCTTGTCATCCGTGCATCAAAAATTGTTCATAAATCGTTATTTCTTAACTCACTCACGCGATTTGTGACTGAAGAAGCAATTTGTTTGATGTTTCGTATTGGCTTTGGTGATATATATACAATCGAATGTTGGCGCTACATGGTTTATGTCCACGCCAAAGGTATTAGCAGATTTGTCAGTTATGCAGATTTTCCGCCTATTTTGGGCGTAGAGCCACCTACACCTGCTGAGTTTGTTAAATGGCGCAGACGGTGGCGCAAACAACATGAATATGCTTACAGAAAGCAAGCACCGGAGTGGTGGGCAGAATTTTTTATGAATGAATTTTGGCAAGCTCTTTCTGAAGCTATGCTGCGAAGTTGGGGTGAATTAATTGCTTTAATTAAATTTGCTTTCCCCGAAGAAACTTTGCAAGAACTGAGAAAGAGCTATCGCCTAGAAAAATCGTTGCTACATTAGAACTGAGGAACAAAAGTTATCTGTTGCAACTTGCTTGAGACTCAGCACGGACTGAAAGTCCCACTACCGCTAACAGCACTTGATGTACCCAACTATTCAGCCGACTTATTTGCTGCACGATGAGCGCGTGCTTCTGCGGAAGCCATCACTTCCTCAATATTTTCCAACACTTCGCCAGGGAAGTTTTCTAAAATTCTCGTAGAAATTGCCACTCTACCTTTGCCTTCATCCAAGTCAATAATTACAGCTTTAATGGTTTGACCAACTTGGAAGACTTTTTCGAGAGATTCGATAAATTTTTGGCTGACTTGCTTAATGTGTAGCAAGGCACTCATCCCATTTAAATCAACAAATACCCCAAATGGTTTAATGCCAGTTATTTTACCTTCAACTAGCTGACCAATTTCTAACAAACTAAAGTTACTTGAACGAGCAGCTAAACGTTGAGAAAGTACGAGTTTTTTACTGTTGCGATCTACTTCCAAAAAGCCAGCGGTTAAAGTATGACCTTTCAGTGCTTCTAAGTTATCACGTTCAGCTAAATGTGATCGCGGAATAAACCCCCGCAAAGATTGAAAATCAACAGTGACACCACCTTTATTCACACCTGTTACCCTGACTTGTATTGTCTGGGAATTCTCTTGCATTTGCACCAATTTTTCCCAGATGTGTTGAATTTCTAACTGCCGTCGAGAAAGAGTGACTTGACCTTCTGCATCCTGTTCTCGGATAATCAAAAACTCTAATTCTTCTTGTAACGGCAGCACCTCCGATAAATCGGTTACTGCTCTCAAAGAAGCCTCATCGCGGGGAATATACGCTGATGCTTTGCCACCAATATCGACATAAGCGCCATCAGGGTCAAGTTGGAACACTTTACCGTGAACCACCTGTCCCTTTTGAAACTGGTAGTCGTGTTTTTCTAGTGCTTGGGCAAAATCGTCCATTGTAAAAGACGAATTGGCTTTTTGAGATAGATTCGATTCGGAATTCATGACTAATGAAAATTAATTGTTATTTAGATTGCTATGCAAAGTCCATAGTCAAAAGTCTACAGTCCAAAGCAACTAATCTTGACCATTGACTATTTGACTATTGACCCTTCGGGTGACGCTCCTGCGTCGCTAACGCCAGTTGCTTCTCCTAATCGGAGACGCTGCGCGAACAAGTCGGGGAACCCGCCCAACGCACTGGCTCACCATTGACTCTTTTGGATTTCAGTTCAATTGACTAAACAATTGTTGTACCTGAATCCAAGCATCAGCAGCAGCCTTTGGATTATAGCTGGCACGACGATCGCAAAAAAATCCGTGGTCAGCTCCATCGTAGCGGAAGACACGATGAGGAATTTTGTATTTTTCTAACTCTGCTTCAATTTCTTCTGTTTGTTCCGGGGGAATACTGGCATCTTCCCTGCCAAAAAAGGCGTAAAGTGTGCCGGAAATCTCAGGAGTACGCCTCAAAGTGGCAGCACCCCCGCCTGGTGTGTTGGTCGTAATTCTAGCACCATAAAAAGATGCCGTGGCTTTAATATCAGGTAAGGTAGCAGCAAGATAAGCTACATGACCGCCAAAACAGAAGCCAACACAACCAATGGCATCCTGTTTGACTTGTGGCAGAGCTTTGAGATAATCAATGGCTGATTGAATATCGTTGAGTAATTCTGGTGCTTTAGCTTGCTCCCAAGCGTATTTTCTGCCAACTTCAATATCTTCTGGAGTGTAACCAGTTTCAAAATCGGGAGCAAACCGATCAAACAGTGCAGGTGCGATCGCTACATACCCTAACTTGGCAATTCGCTCGGTCACATCTCGAATATGGGTATTCACACCAAAAATTTCTTGTAAAACCACAATTCCGGGATAAGTACCGGGTTCTTCTGGCTGTGCTAAATAAGCCGATATTTGCAGATTATTTTGTAAAAGTTTCACCCAGGCAGTGCTGATTGCTAGTTCTGCCATAAATATTTCTACTAATGCTCCTCGGTGATTTGATCTAACTATGCCAGTATGTTTAGGCTATTCCTAGCAGTTAATCAACTACCAAAAGTAAGTAAAACAGAAGTTTTTCAGCGTTGCTTGCTACATTTTCTAGAAACGTTATGCTTGTGGCAAACTTTTATACTCTAGTTGAGCAACTAATTACGACATTGGCAGAAGTTGCTCAACTGGAGTTACAAGATACTGAACACTAGCGGCAAAACTGCGAGAATTAAATATCGCTCCAGATGCTATTTAGCAGTTACTAATCTTCCGGTAGCACCCATTTTGGCGGTTCCATCATTTTTTTTCGCCTACGTTCTTCAGCCATTGCCAGCATTTCGTCCAAAGAAGTCTCTTGGATAAATTGTGATGCAGCTTCTCTAAACTCGATATTGGGACATTTATCCCCTAAAACGCAACCTCTAACGCAGGCTTCCGCACAGTTAATTTTCGGCTCCACAGTCAATTCCTCTCCCATTAGGGGTTTTCCTACCCACAAGATAAATTTTACCTGCTTAGTTGAAAAGTTTTGAGTGCTGAGTTACCGAAGTTGAGAACAAAGACTAGAGGCTAGGGAATGGCTATGCAGAAAAATAAAAGGTAAAAGGGTGAACTTTTGTTTTTGTCATCCTTTTACCTTTTTATATACCTGATGCTTATTTAATGTTAGCCCTTGCGTCCCTCACTGCGGCAATAAAAAATAATCCTGTCAGAGGAATACTTAATCCTAAGATAATTGCAGTGGTTTGGAAGCCTAAATCTGGTTGTCCATAACTGAGTTCAAACACCGAACCGACAGCGGCGATCGCTGTTACACAAGACGCACCAAGAAACAAGCCGCTTTTTGGAGTTAAATACACTACTGGCCCCCTATGATACTGGTTTCACCGCTTGATACGAGAAGCCATTTTTAGATAACTCCTGTGCCAAAGTCAAGGAATTCTCTACCCGGTCTACAAATACTACACCGTTGAGGTGATCCATCTCATGTTGAATGCAGCGTCCGAGTAAATCTGTCGCTTTTAATGTCTGGGGGCGACCATATTCATCTTTGTAAGCAACTTCTACAACTTCTGGACGCTTCACATCCATATAAACGTTAGGAATGCTCAAACATCCTTCTTGAGCGACGCAGATTTCTTGGCTTACCTGTTTAATTGTGGGATTAATTAATACTAGTGGTGGATTGTCTGGGTTATCTGGTTCGCAATCGATGACAATGAGTTGTTTATGAATACCTACCTGGGGCGCAGCCAAACCAATGCCATCACTGCTGTACATAGTTTGCAACATTTCGCGTACCAGTTGCCGCAGTTCATCATCAATTTTTGTAATGCGTTTCGCAGGTTGACGCAATGCGCGATCGCCCAGATAGTGCAGTTTCAACGGCGGATTTTTTAACTTTTTTTTCTCAACAGCAATTTCAGAGGGCATGATTATTTCAATGGCTCAATTGTGCAAATTCCTACTAACCCAATTCTATCAACCTGAGTTAGACCTCATAATTTTTACTCTAAAACGCACTCATGAATTACTTAGCGTACCTTTGTCTTGAAAAGTTTGCTCAACGGGGAGAACCCGCGCACGCAAGTTCTCTCCGCACGCAACTTTTCGCTGCGCCTACCTCAGCATAACTTTGCGTTAAAAAAACTCCATAACGGCTGGGCTGACTTATAGCTGATTGGTGAAAGAAAGTTGTACATTGCCATCAAGAGCAATTCATAAATAACAGCTTTAATATGAACTTCCGTGACGAGTTTAAATTGCTGCTACGCGCCCGTTATCCTTTAATTTACATTCCCACCTATGAAGAAGAACGGGTAGAAGCCGCCATTCGGGAAGAAGCCGCCAATCAAGGTAATCGCCCTGTTTATACGTGGGATTTTGTTGATGGCTATCAAGGAAATCCCAATGATGCCGGTTTTGGGCGACGCAATCCCCTACAAGCTTTGGAATTTCTGGAAAAATTACCAGCTTCAGCCCCAGCCGTAGTAATTTTACGAGACTATCATCGCTTTTTAGATGATGTAGCGATCGCTCGAAAACTCCGCAACTTTGCCCGACTTTTAAAATCACAACCGAAAAATATTGTGTTGTTGTCGCCGCGCATCGCCATTCCTGACGATTTAACCGAAGTTTTAACGGTGGTGGAATTTCCTTTACCTGCTGCGCCAGAAATTAAAACTGAAATTGAAAGGTTGCTGCAAGCTACTGGTAACTCGCTTTCTGGAAAGGTTTTAGATGATTTGGTGCGTTCCTGTCAAGGACTTTCGATGGAACGTATTCGCCGAGTTTTATCCAGAGCGATCGCCACTCATGGCGAGTTACAACCAGAAGATGTAGATTTAGTCTTGGAAGAAAAACGTCAAACTATTCGCCAAACCCAAATTCTCGATTTTTACCCCGCCACTGAGCAAATTTCTGATATTGGTGGATTGGATAACTTGAAAGATTGGCTATTACGGCGTGGTGGTTCATTTACTGACAGGGCGCGTCAGTATGGCTTACCTCATCCCCGCGGTTTATTGTTGGTAGGGATTCAAGGAACTGGAAAATCTTTAACCGCCAAAGCGATCGCCCATCATTGGCATTTACCTTTGTTACGCTTAGATGTTGGGCGGTTATTTGGCGGCTTAGTTGGTGAATCAGAATCACGCACACGCCAAATGATACAGGTAGCCGAAGCCCTCGCTCCCTGTATCTTGTGGATTGATGAAATCGACAAAGCCTTTTCTGGGTTGGGTAGCAAAGGTGACGCGGGAACAACGAGTCGGGTGTTTGGGACTTTTATTACTTGGTTAGCCGAAAAAACCTCACCTGTATTTGTGGTGGCTACAGCTAACGACATTCAAGCCTTACCCCCAGAAATGTTACGTAAAGGGCGATTTGATGAAATTTTCTTTGTTGGTTTACCGACTCAAGAAGAAAGAAAAGCTATTTTTAACGTTCATTTATCCCGATTACGCCCCCATAATTTGAAAAGCTATGACATTGACAGGTTAGCTTATGAAACACCAGATTTTTCAGGGGCGGAAATAGAGCAAACTTTGATTGAAGCTATGCACATCGGATTTAGCCAAAGCCGTGATTTTAACACTGACGACATTTTAGAAGCCGCTAGTCAAATCATTCCCTTGGCGCGAACTGCTGTAGAACAAATTCAAAAACTGCAAGAATGGGCTGCGGCTGGAAGAGCGCGTCTCGCCTCAAAACACAGTCCGTTAAGTGACCGCATTCACCGCCAATTGCAGTAATGAGTTCATGGTCAATAGTCCATTATCCAAAAAGGATGAAGCCTGAACAATACAATTTCATACTTCATCCTTGAAACTTCATTTAACTATTGACTATTGACCATTGACCGTTGACCATTGACTATTGACTATTGACTATTAAACTAACTATGCTTTCTGGTTTACTAAAGTTAATCTTAGGTTTCGTCTTAGCGATCGCTGTTTTATTAGGTACAGGTCTGACAGTGGCGCTTTATTTTGTCAACCAAACTGCAATACCGCCGAATAAACCTATTTTTGCCAACGATAATCCCTCTGTAAAAAATCAAACCACTAAAGAAGCCAAAGACGAATCGACGCTGACACCTGAATCTGAGCCAACGCCAACTCCCACACCCACTAAACAATTACCCCCTGGAGCTTATCAAGGACGTGTTACTTGGTCTGAAGGATTAAGTTTACGTGCGGAACCAAATCAGGAGGCGGAAAAATTAGGGGGAGTGACTTTCAATCAAAAAATCACAGTTTTAGAAGAAAACCCAGATAAAACTTGGGTAAAGATTCGCCCAGAAGGTAGCGAACAAGAAGGTTGGGTAAAAATTGGCAATATTGAACGTGTCAACTGAAGTCTGCAACCTATTCCTTTATCTCTAAACTTCATATTTTTTTAGCAAAAGCCACAATTAATGCCAGCTAAAAGTGGTATATTTTTATATACACTCATTAGTGTAATTAGCAGTAAAAAAATTATAATTTCTACTTATCTTTTAATCAAAATTAATTCAAATAAAAATTTTAGTCTGTTACCGAAAAACCTTCTGTCTGTTGTGATGTAAACAAATAACACAACCCATAAAAGTCGATAACAAGTCAGTTAAAAAACTCTTTTACTCAGGGAATTGTCATCAGCCAACAACTCGGTAAAAATCATGGAAGCCATTGGTTATCTTCATGTTGCCTCAGCCTACGAAGCATCAGAAAATATTGAGATTGTATCGATAAAATGGGAATTCAAATTTTTGCATTGGCCTAAACTTTCTAGCCCAGTTGCTATGCGTCTTTTATCTGTAGCACTGACTATAGGCATTTTAAATTTAGCTGACCAAACTTTAGCACTCCAGCAAGTAGGGAGTCGTGGCACAGCCGTCACCAATATTCAGAAGTGCTTAAAAAATTTAGGTTATTTTAATGGCCCGCTAACTGGTAAGTTTGCAAATTTAACTCAGCAAGCTGTCATCAGCTTTCAAAAAGCCAAAGGACTAGCTGTTGATGGAATAGTTGGTGCTAAAACTCAACAAGCTTTGCAACAATCATGCCAAAGTGAAATCAAGGGTGAAAGTAGCAATGGCCAATTGCGCGTTGGTAGTAGAGGTCAAGCTGTTTCCCAATTACAACAAAATTTACGCCAGTTGGGCTATTTTAATGACCCCAAAACTGGCTATTTTGGTTCACAAACTCGTCAAGCACTTATCAGATTTCAGCAAGCTGCTCAAATTCCCGCTAACGGAGTTTTTGATAGTCGCACAGCACAAGCGCTACAAAGTAATTTAAGTGTGGGTGGTGAATATCCCCTTCTCTCTGAAGGTAGCAATGGCCCAGAGGTGACAAAATTACAACAACGTTTGCGAGATTTAGGTTACTTCAAGATGAATCCCACTGGGAATTTTAGAAGTATTACCAAAAATGCCGTAATTGCATTTCAGCGCAAAGCAGGCCTACCAGCCACCGGAGTTGCTAATGCTCAAACTTGGGATGCACTATATAATTCTGCTCAGGTGCCAGGTAGCAATAATGCAGGGAGTCAGCAAGTCAGAGATGTGCAACAACTTCTACAAGATTTAGGATACTACAATGGTACTCCTACAGGTACTGTCGGTACACTAACACGAGATGCGATCGCCCAATTTCAGCGAGACAAAGGACTCCCAGTCGATGGAATTGTTGATGCTCAACTATTGAAAGCTGTGCGCCAAGCCTGGGAAGCGAAATATTCTAATCAACCCAGCAGAACAGTTATCGCAATGGGTGCAAAAGGAGAAAATGTCAAAGCAGTTCAAGAGCGTTTGTCGCAACTAGGTTACTTTAATCGGTCTTTGGATGGGGTTTTTGGTGAATATACGAAAAATTCTGTCCTAGAATTCCAAAAAGATTATCGCCTAAATCCCACTGGGAAAGTAGATGGGCAAACTTGGCAAGCATTAGGCTTTGATAATTCTGTGGCGACAAATCGTCCTGTGAGTAATCGTTATTATGTAGCAGCCGTGCCGATGCAAAATAGTGATACCCTCGATAAAGTACGGCGCTTTGTCCCCAATGCTTTCCCAGATATGTCTATGTCAGGAAATTATGTGAATGCTGGAGCATTTAGCGATCGCTCCGTGGCTGAAAATCTCACAAAAATGTTACGCTCCAAAGGCTTAAATGCTAAGGTGCAATTTATTTAGCATTTCGATAGCGTAGATATAGACTGTCATATCAAATACACATAAGAGAATGCCAGATTCAGCATTTATTATCTTTATTGTTTTTGGCTTTATCTGGGTAGCGATGGGAGCCGTTGCTGTAATTGCGCTATTCAAGTCGGAAGGCCAAAAAATTCGTTTGGACAAATGGGGACTGTTAGTAACTATCCCGATTATTATCCCAATTGTAATTGTGTTGTTGTATCAGGTAATTAAACCATTAATTTAATAGAGACGTTGCACTGCAACGTCTCAAAATTATCTACTCAGCACTGTTTACGATGCCACTTGTGCCGCAGTCCGAGTCCGCCGCCTTCTGCCATCGGCAACTTTTACAGGTGGTTCATCAGGAATTTGCATTAATAGTGTCACAGTTGGCTGACATTGCAATTCTCGACGAATTGAACGCGCTAATTCTCGTTCTAGAGTTCCTTGCAATCCACCCCAGTCGATTTCTGGTTGCTCACCTTCCAAAGATGCAAATTCTGACCAACGTACACCCAGGATTTCTTCGATGCGCTGCTGTACCCATTTTTGGATCAGCGATCGCTCTACACTAGTAACAACACCTCGCAGGTGAATTTCTGGCTTGGCCATCAGTTTACCAGTCCAATCAATCGCCGCGGCAATAGTTACAATCCCTTCTTCCGCCATACGTTGCCGTTCTTGCAGCACCTTAGCACTTACCATGCCAGAACTAGAAGTATCCACTAGTTCAATCCCCGCCTGCACTTTACCAGCCGCACGGATGGAAGTTTCTGTCAGTTCTACAATATCCCCATTCTGGATAATCACCATATTTTCAGCGGGGATACCCATACTTTGGGCAGTTTCGGAGTGTTTGACTAACATCCGATGTTCGCCGTGAACTGGCAAGAAGAACTTAGGACGAGTTAAGGCAATCATCAACTTTTGGTCTTCTTGACAGCCGTGACCAGAAACGTGAATTCCTTTATCTC
The DNA here is from genome assembly GCA_003990705.1 of Nostoc sp. HK-01. Classification (GTDB taxonomy): domain Bacteria; phylum Cyanobacteriota; class Cyanobacteriia; order Cyanobacteriales; family Nostocaceae; genus Nostoc_B. The sequence continues at coordinate 5,922,152 of AP018318.1, read as the reverse complement.
TTCCATAAACAACTTTCGCACCCTGAAGCATCAACTTATCGATGGTATTTACAACCGCGATGGTATTACCAGGGATGGGGTTGGCGGAGAAAACAACGGTATCGCCTTCCCGAATTTTGATGTGGGGGTGTTCTTTATTAGCAATGCGGGTCATGGCTGCCATTGTCTCACCTTGAGAACCTGTGGTGAGAATCAACACATTGTCGTCTGGAAGATTGCGAACTGTATGTAGTGGTTGCAGTAAGTTATCTTCACATTTGACATAACCCAAATTGCGGGCATGGGCAATCAGATTCAGCATAGAACGCCCGACAACTGTCACCACACGGTTGTGTTTCTGCGCCAATTGCAAAATCATATTGATGCGATGCACCGACGAGGCGAAGGTAGTAACAAACAATCGTCCAGTAGCTTGACTAAATACCCGATCTAGATTTGGATAAACAGAACGTTCCGAAGGAGTAAAGCCTGGTACTTCTGAGTTGGTGGAATCACTCAGCAAGCACAACACACCTTTTTCACCATGTTCGGCTAAACGTTGCACGTCAAACTTTTCCCCATCAACTGGGGTGTGGTCAAATTTAAAATCCCCTGTGTGAATCACGACACCCAGGGGAGTATGAATAGCAACCGTAAAACTATCAGCGATAGAATGGGTATTGCGGATATACTCAACAAAGAAATGTTGGCCAATCCTGACTAGATCACGCGGCAGAACTGAACGTAACTCTGTGCGATCGCGTACTCCTGCTTCTTCTAATTTACCTTCTAACATGGCCATTGCGAGTCTTGGCCCGTGAATTACCGGAATTTCAAATTGCTTGAGGTGAAAAGCAATACCACCGATATGGTCTTCATGACCGTGGGTGACGATCATGCCTTTAATTTTGTGACGATTTTCCCGAAGATAGCTAGTATCAGGAAGAACAATGTTTACCCCGTGCATTGCTTCTGTAGGGAAGGCTAAACCCGCATCTAATAAGATAATTTCGTCATCGTATTCAAAAACGCAGGTATTTTTGCCAATTTCATGTAAACCGCCCAAAGGAATAATTTTTAGGGCGGAGTTAGCTTCGTTTTTAGCCATTTTCTCCTTAGTTAGATTGTTGTTTAGTGTTAATAGATTGAAGGTTAGCAAGCTTGTATTAAAGACAACACTGGCTTTCTCTCGGAAAGCAGTTAAATTTCGATTAGATTTTCAACTGTTTGTTCAATAAAATCTTTTAGCAGCGATCGCACCCTTTTATAAAGTGCCTCCTCAAAATCTGCCCATTATTCATATACACATTTACGGCAACTTGCCTACCATATACTGCCTAAATTAAATTTAGTTTCTGAAGCACCGCCTCTAGTTTTTGGCTAACTTCTGAGTCAGCATCACATAGCGGCAGACGTGTTGAACCAACCTCCCAACCTTGAAGTTTAAGTGCTTGTTTAATGGGAATGGGATTTGTAGTGATAAATAAAGCTTTAAATAACGGGAATAGTTGAAGATGAATATCTCTGGCCTCTGCAATTTTTCCCGCACTAAAAGCTTGAATCATCTGCTGTAGTTGGTTGCCTACCAGATGAGAAGCCACACTGACTATCCCCGTTGCCCCCAGCGCTAACAAGGGCAGTGTGAGGGAATCATCTCCAGCGTAAATCTGAAATTCTTGTGATGTCAAGCGACGGATTTCACTTGCCTGATCTAAATTACCACTGGCTTCTTTGATTCCAACAATATTATCGATTTCTGCTAATTTGGCAACTGTTTCTGCACTGAGATTCTGTCCAGTACGACCAGGAACGTTATATAACAACAGCGGGATATCAGGGCAAGCTTGGGCAATTGCCTGAAAGTGTTGATATAATCCAGCTTGGGGCGGTTTATTATAATAGGGTACAACTTGTAATGTACCGTGTACTCCTATTTTAGCTGCCTTTTGAGTAGCCGAGATCGCTTCTTTGGTGGAATTGGAACCACATCCTGCTATTACTTTGGCTTTGCCGGACACGGCCTGCAAGACTTCTAAAAATAGCTGGTATTCCTCTTCCCAAGTTAGGGTTGGGGATTCTCCTGTTGTACCGCATATCACCAACGTATCTGTTCCGTTGTTAGCTAGATGAGCTGCTAATTCTGCGGCTACACCATAGTTAACACTACCGTCTGCTTTGAACGGCGTGATCATAGCGGTTAAAACTTTACCAAAATCTCCCACCCTCTTTTTACTCCTGATTACCTGTTTGGTTTTTTCTGTTGGTGGTTTTCTATAATGTAATAGCTTATTCGCTAATTACTTTCAAGAGTGATGCACTCATTTGTTTTTTGCCATTTCTGTTTGTCTGATGACGCAAAACTACTGAGAGATGTATGCTTGTGCTGACTTGAGAAGATTTTTTTCCACTAATAATTCAGCAATTTGAACTGCATTCAACGCTGCGCCTTTGCGAATTTGATCACCACAAAGCCATAATTCTAAACCGCACGGATGAGAAATATCTTGGCGAATTCTACCCACTAAAACTTCATCCCGTCCAGTTGCTTCTATGGGCATAGGAAAATGATTTGCCCGCCAATCTTCTACCAATTTCACCCCAGGAGAGTGGCTTAAAATTTCTCTAGCAGTATCTGGACTAAATGGAGTAGTAAATTCTAGGTTAATTGCTTCTGAATGGGCTCGCAGTACGGGAACCCGTACACAAGTGGCACTAATTCTAATTTCCTGCGTACCAAAAATTTTTCGCGTTTCATTCACCATTTTCATTTCTTCCTCACAGTACCCAAAATCATTCATGGGGGTGTTATGAGGAAATAAATTAAATGCTAATGGGTATGGTAATACTTCCGCGACTGGTTCCTGTCCTTGAAGAATAGCAGCAGCTTGAGTTTTGACTTCTGCCATTGCTTTGGCACCAGCACCACTAGCTGATTGGTATGTGGCAGCAATAATGCGTTGGATTGGTTTTACTTGATGCAATGGCCAAATTGCCACTGCCAACAAAATTGTCGTGCAGTTGGGATTGGCGATAATGCCTTGATGAGAGGCTGCGGCTTGGGGATTAACTTCTGGTACAATCAACGGCACTTCCGGATTCATCCGAAAAGCACTGGAGTTATCGATGACGACTGCGCCTTTTTCAACGGCTACGGGAGCCCATTTTTTTGATGTGGAACCGCCAGCACTAGCCAATACCAAATCTAGATTTTCTAAAGCGCGATCGCTGACTGGTTCTACTACTAAAGTTTCTCCTTTAAATTTAAGCGATCGACCTACACTGCGTTCAGATGCCAGTAATTTTAATTCCGAAATCGGAAAATTTCGGCTTTCTAATAATTCCAGCAACTCTGTACCCACAGCACCAGTCGCACCCAAAATAGCTACACGATATATTTTAGACAAATGAACTCCTCCTTATAATTTTAAGAGGTAATGAGTAATGTTATGAAATCGTCATTTATGGAAATAGCAGTAGCGGATTTTGAATAATTTTTTTGATTTTATTCCAACTTTTTGATTACAGTAGGTTAATTTTTGAGTTACATATCTTAATAAATAATTTAGCAATTACAATTTCTTATAATTACCCAGTAAATTTTCTACCAATTAAAAAAGTATATATTATTGTACAACAAATTACGGCTCAGGGAAAAACGTTCAACAATTGCTGCTCAACCATTATTGATGATGGAACAAGTATTTTGCCCAAAACTTGACTTGGACTTAGGCAGGCAATCAATGTACTATGATCCGAGATAGCATCAAGCCAGGACATTAAACCACCGAGCTATGCGGTAAGCATATAGTTAAACTTGGACTTGTCAGGCAAACAGACCTCGCAAACGATGAGAGGGTGTATAGATAAATTTATTGTGGTAAAGTGCCAAGTCCTTGGCCATTGGCAGTAAACTGGATCTCTACTGAAGGCATCTGCCATTTCCACCTAGAGATATCAAACCATATAAGCGTTCAATAATCGCTTGTGTGTACTTGGAGTTAAAAATACCAAATAGAGACGAAGCATGAAAGTTACCCAGGAGAAACTTCCCGCCAGCCAGATAGGGCTAGAAATAGAGATTGCACCAGAAATCACTCAGCAAACCTACGATCAAGTTATTAAAAACTTATCCAGTACTGCAAATATTCCTGGGTTTCGTAAAGGTAAAGTGCCTCGGCAAATCTTGCTTCAGCGCTTAGGAATAACTCGCATCAAGGCAGCAGCCCTAGAAGAATTAATTCAAAATGGTATAGAGCAAGCAGTCAAACAAGAAGACATTCAAGCAATCGGTCAGCCGCAATTGCGTTCTTCGTTTGAGGACTTGATCAATAATTATGAACCGGGGAAACCCTTCACTTTCTCGGCTGCTGTTGATGTCGAACCAGAAGTAAATCTCACCCAATACACTGGTTTACAAGCCCAAGCAGAGGAAGTCAAATACGATCCCACACAGGTAGATAGCGTTCTGGAAAAAGAACGCCAACAAATGGCAACTTTGATTCCTGTGGAAGGAAGAGCAGCCCAAATTGGTGATGTTGCTGTTGTAGATTTTAAAGGAGTCATAGCCAAAGCTGAAGGCGAAGATCCAGATGCCGAACCAACACCAATTCCAGGTGGCGATGCTGCTGATTTTCAAGTGGAGTTAGAGGAAGATAAATTTATCCCAGGTTTTGTTACAGGCATAATAGGGATGAATCCTGGCGAAACCAAAGAAATTTCAGCCCAGTTTCCAGATCCTTACGTTAACCAAGAGTTAGCTGGCAAACCTGCACTGTTTACAGTCACCCTCAAAGAACTGAAGGAAAAAGAACTGCCAGAACTAGACGATGATTTTGCCCAAGAAGTCAGTGACTTTGAAACTTTAGAAGAACTGCGGAAGTCTCTAGAAGAACGCTATCAAAAAGAGGCTGACGATAAAACTAAAACTAACAAACAAGAAGCATTGTTGGCAGAATTACTCAAGTATGTAGAAATTGACTTGCCTGGAACCTTAGTTGACCAAGAAGTCGATGCTATGCTGACACAAACAGCCATCCGCCTGTCGCAACAGGGTTTGGATGTGAGAAAGCTGTTTACTCAAGATATTCTGCCGCAATTACGGGAGCGATCGCGCGGTGAGGCAATTGAACGGCTAAAACGTTCTCTAGCCTTACGAGAAATCGGCAAACGTGAGTCTCTCATAGTCACACCAGAAGAACTGCAAGCCAGAGTCACAGAACTTTTAGCGCAGTATTCTGAGGAAGAAGTTGACGAAGATAAACTGAGTTCTATGGTGGAAAACGAACTGCTGAGTGAAAAAATTATCAATTGGCTCTTAGATAACTCATCAGTTGAGCTAGTACCAGAAGGAACCTTAAGTGCTAAGGAAGAAGAATCTGAAGATGCAGCAACTGCACCAGAGACTGAGGCAAGCAGCAGCACAGCTACGGCAGAATCAGCAGTAGAAGGATAGGGTGCAGGGGTGCAGGGTGCGGGGGAAGGATATACTACTCAGCACTCGCACTCGCCTTCGGCTATCTCTACTTTTGAGCGATCTCAAGACATCTGTTCGTAGATTAGGCTAGGGTATTAAGTGCCTTGTTTGAGTATGAACAATTATTACTCAGCACTCAGTCGTCAAGATTTCATGGAGGCATTAATATTGCTGGAATCTTAAAATAAAGTCCTACATTCTCTCATGACTAGAGCTTAAGAGTGTGTTACACGAGAAAAATCTGGATGAGGCATAATAGTTAACACATAGCTCAAATTAAAATCTCATCCGTTAAAAAAGCAGCGATCGCTGCCTTAAACTAAGTCCTACTAATCCTCAGATGTTCTCCTATGCTTTTATCGCAGTCGGGAAATTACCCCATCATCAGTTCTAGCCATCTAGCTATTAACTCTCATCTAAATGGCCCTAACAGCATTGTGCCAACTGTGGTAGAGCAGTCTGGTATGGGAGAAAGAGCGTTTGACATCTACTCCCGCCTGCTGCGAGAACGGATTATCTTTTTGGGAACCGCCATTGATGATACCGTTGCCAATTCAATTGTCGCTCAGTTGCTATTCTTGGATTCGGAAGACGCAGAAAAAGACATTCAATTGTACATTAATTCTCCTGGCGGCTCCGTCTACGCAGGGATGGCAATTTATGATACAATCCAACAAATCCGTCCCGATGTTGTGACTATCTGTTTTGGATTAGCCGCAAGTATGGGGGCATTTTTGTTAGCAGCAGGAACCGCAGGTAAGCGGATGTCTTTACCTGATTCGCGGATTATGATCCATCAACCACTAGGTGGCGCTCAAGGTCAAGCCATTGATATAGAAATTCAAGCTAGAGAAATTCTTTATATCAAGGGTCAGTTGAATCAGTTATTGGCTCATCATACGGGTCAACCTCTAGAGAGATTAGAAGCAGATACAGACCGCGACTTTTTCATGTCGGCAGAAGAAGCCAAAAATTACGGTTTGATTGATCAGGTCATCTCCCGACAAAATCTTCCCACAGCTGGGGAAAACGTCACCATTCTGAAATAAGAGGCTGGTATGTCTAAGTACGACTCCCATTTAAAATGTTCGTTTTGTGGCAAGTCTCAAGAGCAGGTGCGTAAGTTGATCGCAGGGCCGGGAGTTTACATCTGCGACGAGTGCGTTGACTTGTGTAATGAAATACTAGATGAGGAGTTACTGGACACCAACGGTGTAGCGCCACAACCAGCACCTAAGTCTGAAGCACCTCAAAAACGTCGCAATCGTTCTGCTAATCTCTCATTTAATCAGATACCAAAGCCAAGAGAGATTAAAAAGTATCTCGACGAACATGTCATTGGCCAAGACGAAGCCAAAAAAGTGTTATCAGTCGCAGTTTACAATCATTATAAGCGGCTGGCAATCTTACAGTCTAAAGGCAATGGCAAAAACGGGGGGGATGACTCAGTAGAACTGCAAAAGTCAAATATTTTGTTAATTGGCCCGACTGGTTGCGGCAAAACCCTCTTAGCCCAAACCCTAGCTAAAATTTTGGATGTACCTTTTGCTGTTGCTGATGCTACCACATTAACAGAAGCAGGTTATGTCGGCGAAGATGTGGAAAATATCTTACTGCGACTGTTGCAAGTGGCAGATTTAGATGTAGAAGAAGCGCAACGTGGGATTATCTACATCGACGAGATTGACAAAATTGCCCGCAAAAGTGAAAACCCATCAATTACACGGGATGTTTCTGGTGAAGGTGTGCAGCAAGCTTTACTGAAAATGCTAGAAGGCACGATCGCCAACGTACCACCACAAGGGGGACGGAAACATCCGTATCAAGACTGCATCCAAATCGATACCAGTAATATTCTATTTGTCTGTGGTGGTGCTTTCGTTGGCTTAGAAAAAGTTGTAGAGCAAAGAGCCGGGAAAAAGTCAATTGGTTTTGTGCAGCCAGGGGAAGGGCAAACGAAAGAAAAACGCGCTGCTGATGTGTTGCACAACCTGGAACCAGATGATTTGGTAAAATTTGGCATGATTCCAGAGTTTATTGGTCGGATACCAATGGTGGCGGTGGTTGATCCTCTGGATGAAGAAGCGCTAATGGCGATTCTCACTCAACCACGCAGTGCTTTGGTAAAACAGTACCAGAAGCTGCTGAAGATGGATAATGTTCAATTAGATTTTAAACAAGATGCTCTACGAGCGATCGCTCAAGAAGCCTACCGCCGCAAAACAGGTGCAAGAGCATTGCGGGGTATTGTAGAAGAACTAATGCTAGATGTGATGTACGAGCTACCATCTCGTAAAGACGTGACTCGTTGCACAGTCACAAGAGAAATGGTAGAAAAACGCTCTACCGCAGAATTGATCGTACATCCATCCTCATTACCCAAACCTGAATCAGCATAAGAGTCAAAAGTCAAGAGTCAATTGTCAATAGGCTTTTGACTTTTGGCTATGGACTATTGACTATGGACTATTGACTCATGGCTTACATTGATGTTCGTGGTGTTGAACATTACTACGAGTGGGTGAAACAATCATCTACTGCTTTGACGAAACCCGTGATGGTATTCATTCACGGTTGGGCTGGTTCAGCTAGGTACTGGAAAAGTACGGCAAATGCTTTATCAGACCAATTTGATTGTTTACTTTATGATATGCGCGGTTTTGGACGTTCTGGTGGGAAACCGACTCTAGTTCCAGCCAGTGAATCTGTTGCTACTTCTGAGTCTAGTCAAGAAACATCAGCCGCAATTCAACAACTAACTTATGAGTTGGAAGAATACGCTGATGATTTGGCAATTTTGTTAGATGAGTTGCATCTTGGGCGTGTTTACATCAATGCTCATTCAATGGGTGCGTCTGTTGCAACTTTATTTTTTAACCGCTATCCTCAACGAGTAGAACGAGGGATTTTAACTTGTAGTGGGATTTTTGAATACGATGAAAAAGCCTTTACTGCTTTTCATAAATTTGGCGGTTATGTAGTTAAATTCCGTCCCAAGTGGTTAGCTAAAATCCCATTTGTTGACCAGATGTTTATGGCGAGATTCCTGCATCGTTCTATACCGAAATCTGAGCGTCAGGCTTTTTTACAAGATTTTTTAGATGCAGATTATGATGCTGCTCTGGGAACTATTTTTACTTCGGTTAGCAAGGCACAATCTGAATTAATGCCACAAGAATTTGCTAAATTACCTGTGCCAACGCTGCTAATTGCGGGTGAGTATGACCAGATTATTCCCGCAGCAATGGGAAAACAAGCCGCAGCAATGAATGACAAAGTTGAGTTTGCCCTAATTCCTAATACGGCTCATTTTCCCATGTTGGAAGATGTGCCGACTTATTTGCAACGAGTGCGAGAGTTTTTGCAGGTTACTGCGCCAGAAGTGAAAGTGAGTTGATTTTTGTGTATTTGATATTTGATATTGCAGCATCTCACTTCTATCTGTGGATTAACTTAAACCTAGTTCTCGTTTTAGTAAATTAATTGAATTCAGCCCGATGTAATTTTCTACCTTAATTAATTTAGGTGGTCGAATAATATCTTCAGCCGCAGCTTGTACTGCGATTTGTACTGCTTTAAAACTGGCAACATCACTGATGATAAATTCAGCCCGCTTCACAATTGCCTGAAGCTTATAACCATCTTTTGGTTGTGCTGTCATTACTAGTAGTTCATCTCCGCGTAAACCGTGGAGGATAACTTCGGCAGCACGGGCAATGCCTGTACTCAGGCTGACTATGCCTATACAATGATCTTTTGGCAGATTTTTGACTAGATTCAGTTCTTTACTGTAGTCATAGATATCCAAAGGAATGACTCTGACAGCTTTGGGCGCAGCAATTTGTTCGACTTCACCAATAAAATAGCGGCTGGTAACGACTGTAGCCGAGTTAGTTTTATCTAAAACAGCCGCTAATTCTTCCATTCTGATTAACTGAATGGGTATTTTCAGAGATTGCTCTAATTCATATACCATCAATTCCCCAGCACCGAGGTCTTGAGAAGGGACTGCAACCAGCACCTGGGCGCTACAACGCAAACGCCAATCCATTTCTGCTAAAAATAGCTCACGGGCTTGGCTGAGGGAACAGCCTTGAGCTAGAAGTTGGTCGAGTGCTTGCTGGACAACTTTATATGCGTCGGGGTGTGCTTGCAAAATTGGTGATTGTAATCGGCTACCGCCCTCATGACCTTGAGCGCGGACATAAATTCCTGAACCAGCCAAACTTTCTACCAAGCCTTCATCTTCTAGCTGGCGATAAACTTTGCTAATTGTATTGCGGTGTAATCCAGTTTGCATTGCTAATGCCCGTGTGCTAGGCAATTTGTAAGCAGGTGGATATTGCCGAGATGCGATCGCAAACCGAATTTGATTAAATAACTGAGTAGAAGCGGGAATTTCACTGTCTGGCTGAATACGAAACTGAATCATTACCACAACTCCTGAATCAAGTAACAATCAGCAATGAGCTACATTTGCTACTTGTCGTATTTTTTATTTGTAACACTCAATAGATAGGATACGATACAGGTCAAGTATAAAGCTATCTCATCTGGGTTTGGGTAATATCTATATATCTAAACCAATCACAGTTAATTCAGGCGGATGTTCTAGGGTAAATTGATAATATATTTCTCGTCGCTCTTGAGATAAAACGCTTAACTCCCATTCTAAAATTTCCATTTCCCCCAGTTGAATTTGCGGTTGGATGCGGGTAAGACGAATTTTGATTTGCTCGTTGCGGCTAACAGGTAATTGTTCTGTAATTTTTAAATTAATTTCTTGATTGAGTAAGTTTGTAATTAATAATCGATAAGCGTAAGTAGTTTGACGTTGATTTACAATCATTTTTTTATCGACTTGGCGCTCGACTAAATTCCGTTCAATTTTGATACCTTCATCAATGCCTAAGTTCAAGATAAATTCTTGCCCAGGGGCAATGTTTTCTAATTTAGTTCCACCTACAAAAACATCATCTCGAAAAATATTGGCTTTGCCAGGTAATAAAGTTGCGCCATCAGAACTATTTTTTACATGAGCTTGTAAATAAGCAAAGCTCACCAAGCGCGGTATAACTACATAGTCAAAATTACAGGGATAATCGTCATTAAAAATTGTTATTTTATGGGGTGCGCCATCACTAGGAATATTCCCAGCACCATTGAGTTTAAAGGTAACTACGCTTCCTTCTTTGGAGATTGCTGCTCCTATATTTTCTGCTGCAACAAGAGCATCACTAGCTAGATCCTCCTCATCTTGTGAAAACAATGAATCTGCCGCAGGCATAGCCGCGATGCTAGGCAGTGATGGACGGGGTAATACTCGTTGCACTGTACGTGAACGTAGGGTGTCAATATACCAAGGTTCTAGTTTTGGTGGTAGTGTACCTAATCCTGGTTTAGCCGTTGAGAGAGTAAGAGATACATCTAACCAATCTTCGCCAGTATTTTGGGTGATTTCTGCCAGGTAGCTTAAATTTACTGTTTGACTTGTGCTATCTACTCGCAAGTCATAAAGGGGAGTCCAACTAGCACGATTGATAATGTAGGATACTTCTAACTCAAACTCGCCTTCGCCAGCAACTTCTATACCGACAACCAAGCTAAAACTTTCTTGGGGATGGGGTGTTTGAATATTGTGTAATGTGGCGCGGAGTGCCTGTAGTTGCTTGTCTAGTTCCTGCTGTTGGCTATTGTAATCTCCAGATGCGATCGCATATTCGCTATACTGGCTGCCTAAAAAGTTCAAAAAATCTAAGGTTTCGCTGAGGCTGAGATTTTTGCGAGACAAACTTTGAGCAAATGGTTCTTCTGTTTTTTCCCGCAAGCCTTCAATAAATTTTGCCTGTAAAGCTAAGGCATCAATTTGCGCTTGCAAATTGCGTTTTTCTGCTTCTATTTGTTGAATTTGGCTGTTTAAATGTGCGACTCGTTCGGCAACAGGTTCGGTGGTGTAGATGCGATCGCTACTAACACTCAACAAACTTACTCCTACCGTACCTTGACCACCCACCCTAACAGAATCAGATTCTAGAGTTACTGGCAGTGAATTAATCACCAATTCCCTTTCCGTCCCTGTTAAAGCAACGACACCTTGTCTTGTAACTAAGGCTTGATCGCTGTATACCGTCACAGCTACTACCTGAGTTGGCACTGTTTTTCTTAGAGAAGGAGTTTCCGGGTGTGTCACTGCCAGCTTTCCCCATATCAAATGACTCTGCTGGTTAATTTTGTCATGGTTCAGATGCTTCAAGCCAAACAAGTTGAAGCTTAGATCTCAAAACTCAATCAACAGTACTATAAACAGGAATTTCAGTCTGCTCAACAAATGTCTTTGCCGCATCCAGCAAATACTCATAATAGGTACGAGCTACAATTGATAGCTGTTTACCTGCCGGATAAACCATGTACCAAGCTCGCTTAATGGGAAAGTGCTGCACATCTAAAATGCTAAACTCCGAGGCATCTGAGAGTAAAGTATGACGAGATAACACAGAGATTCCTAAACCTCCGGCGATCGCTTGCTTAATAGCTTCATTACTCCCCAATTCCAGCTTTACATTCACTGTTATCCCGTGTTCTTCTAATAGAGCCTGCACAGCACGGCGAGTACCTGAACCTGGTTCTCGCATAATAAAAGGTTGATTATTTAGCTCTTGAATTGAGATATTTTTTTCCTTTGCTAGGGGATGATTCACCGGAGCAAAAACTACCAAAGGGTTGTCTAAAAACGGTTCACAATTCACATCCAAATGTTCTGGAACCTGACTCATAATATACAAGTCATCCAGGTTATTCATCATCCTCTCAATAATTTTTTCGTGATTTGTTACTTGCAAGGAAATATCAATTCCTGGGTAACGCTGACAAAATGGGCCTAATAGACGTGGAATAAAATACTTGGCTGTGGTGATAACTGCTAAACGTAATTGCCCTTGTTTTAGCCCTTTTAAATCAGCAACCTTCATCTCAAACTGAGCGATAGTTTCAAAAATTTGTCGACAAGTAGCAAAAAGTTCTCTACCCGCTTCCGTCAAATACAAGCGTTTCCCAACCTGCTCAAATAATGGTAAGCCCACAGATTTTGTTAATTGCTTGATTTGCATGGAAACTGTAGGCTGGGTAAGAAATAATTCTTCCGCAGCACGAGTAAAGCTACCATGTCGAGCCGCCGCCTCAAATACCTTCAACTGGTGTAGCGTCGCTTGGTTCAAAGGTGATTCTCCTCTAATAGCGATCTTATAGATATAAAACTAGTATCACGGAACACCTGCAAATCATGGCGTGTCGCTCATACGAAGTTATGAGTTTTAGTATAGATAAAAATCTATATTCGCTATTAAAAGAAAGATATTTGATTTATAGTCCGTAAAAGTTATGATCAAAACAACAAGCGAAGCGTAAGATGCCTTCCAACCAAAGATGAATGCTGAATATGAATGCTGATGAGAATTTTCCCACAATTCATCACTCACAATTCTTAATTCATCATTCATCATTCCATAATTCTTCGGTAACTTTTGCAGGTAACTTAGCTAAATCAGGCAACTGGAGTATCTCTAACTCAGCGACTTGCTCCTTAATATTCACAGGCATCTTAATTGGTTGCCGTTCTTCTATCCAACAACTTGCAACAGGTAAGGTTTGTTCTAATTCATCCAATGGCCGAGGAATCACCATCACAGCATTCAATTCCCCAATCCGTTCTGCTTCATACATTCCAGCTTCCACTGCTACCGCGACATTAGCCACAGAGCCACGAATAATGGCTGTACATAACCCCGCACCAATTTTTTCATAGGCTGCTAACTGCACATCAGCTGATTTCAACATGGCATCGCAAGCTCCTACCATCGCTGGAAATCCCCGTGTTTCCACGAGTCCAATAGCGAGGTTACTCAACCGGCTATAACTTCCTTCTTCCATATATTTACTTAATCTATTAGTAATGGGCAGCACTACATCCAGATTAGGAAAAGGGCGAGGAATCACCAAACTAGAAACCAATTGACCAAACTGTTCAGCCGTTTGTACACCTGACTCAACTGCTAAACGCACATCAGCTATGCCACCTCGAACAATAGCTGTACAGTGACCACTACCAATTTTTTCATATCCAACCAGATGAACTCCAGCGGATTTCAACATCATGTCAGCAGTTCCGACGATTGCCGGAAAGCTGAGGGTAGATACTAAACCCAAGGCAGTATCCTTGAAGTTATCTCTGTCTCGCCGATGCGATGCCCGAACAGTGCTAAGAGACTGTTTATTATATGTGTCCATGTGAATTCTCCAGGATACTCACAGTCAATAATGTAGATGCCCTTTTGCCAGCTTTCCCGTACTCCAGAGGAAAACCCGCATATTTGGGTAGGCTAAAGGTTGAAAGCGAAAGGCTGAAGAATAAAGCATAAAGGATGAAATGATTTTTCTCATCCCTCATAATTCATATTTCATACTTTAGAGGACAACTTACAATTAACACTTATTCGGGTGGTTCGTCAGACTTAGGATTGTTCAAGGATTGTCTATGGGGAAATAATGTCGTTAATAGCCTGTGAATACTACCTTGCCCATAAATTTGAGTTCCAAAAATATCCGAAGATTCAGAGTTATCCGCACTAATTTCTGATGAACCAGCAGCAGTTTCATCTTGCTCAGGCGGTGGTGGTTGAGCAGAGGGTGTGGGCGAAGGTTGAGGAATTGAAATAGACTGGTGGTTTAACTCCAAGAAAGCAGAAGCAGAAAGATTAGTTGAGGAAATAGAAATAGGTTTTTCCTGACTTCCCACAAAATTATTCTCCTCTGGTTGTTGCTCTTGGAGATTAGGAGAAACAGCGTTATTAGTTAGTGGCTCTTGTGTTTGGGACAGACTAATCTGACGGCTAGTATCTCCTAACACTGAGCTTGGTGGTACTACTCTTCCCGGTTCTACAGAACAATTAAAAACTGTTGTTGCTGCACCAATACAAGCATTAGTACCAATTTTGCCTGCTCCTACCATCAAAAAACCAGCCCCCAAGTTAGCACCTGCTTCTACTTCTAGGGTTCCTTCATTGACTTGGAGAATTGACCCCATACCAATACAGACACCAGTGCCAATAATGATTTTACTGTTGGTAGCTGCTTGGAGTATCACGCCAGGTGCTAACACCGCACTGGGATGAATAGTCACATCGCCACTAATGTAAGGCTCAAAGTGATTGTGGAGGCGTAGTGGCGGCACAGACATGGAAAATTAAACCTCGGAAGATAGAAATGCTAAGGAGCCACTGCGTTGCGGTGAATCAGCGCTGCGGGAGGGTTTCCCTCCGCAGGCGACTGTGAACCCGAAGGGAGGTAACCTCCGTTGTAGCAAGTAACATTGCTGAGTACAATTCAGCATCGTTAATCACTTACTGTTTAGGGTGAGTATGACTAAATATTCTGGTTCAAAGTTAACTCAATACTTTCAACTCAGCAACGCCAGTGACTCTCGCAGGCTCGCTACCGCTCAAGTCGGCAGAGCCGCCCACGCGACTGGCTCCTCAGCACTTTCAACTCAGCACTACTACGGACGTTGAATAATTGTTTCCAACACTCGACGTTTGGCTTTCGGGTCAATCCCAATCAACCGCACGTACTCACCAGGATATTCAGAAAGATATGTTTCCAAAGCTGCGATCGCATCTCTTTCCGATCTGGCCTCAATTTGTCCACAGCTTGCCCAAGAACCAGTCCGGAAACGTCTTTGGTCTACGTGTTCGGCACTAATTTTATAACCACTTGCCAACAATTGCCGTAGCTGGTCTACAACTTCTGTATTTAACCGATTGCTTGTCGTCGTTGCGGTTGCGGTTGTCGAGCTAACACTACTTGAACTAGCATAAGATTTCTGACCATTAGAGACCGCTACAGGGCCATTAGGTCGTTGAATAATGCTTTCTAATACCCGACGCTTGGCTTTCGGGTCAATACCAATTAAACGGACATATTCGCCTTGATGGCTTTCAAGACATTCTTCTAAAGCCGCCACAACTTCATTAGTAGAAGTAGCGTCTATGGGCTTACAACTAGCCCAAGAACCAGTCCGAAAACGACGCTCATCTACGTGTTCAGACCCAATTTTGTAACCACCTGCTAATAATTGGCGGATTTGGTCTACAGTTTCAGCGCTAATTGAACCAATACCAGCACCGTTACTACTACCATTGCCGTTGCTGTTGTAACTAGTGTAGCTGGAACTACTTGTACTTGCAGGTGCTTTAAAGTTAGCTGCTACTTTTACCACACCATCTGGGCGTTGGATAATTGTCTCTAACACCCGACGTTTACCTTTAGGGTCAATCCCAAATAAACGTACGTACTCACCACTGTGGTCTGCCAGACAGCTTGCCAATGCTGATAAAGCTTCATTCACAGATCGCGCTTCAATTGGCTGGCAGCTAGTCCAAGAACCAGTCCTAAAGCGTCTTTGGTCTACATGTTCTGTACCAATCTTATAACCTTGCTCTAACAGATAGCGCACTTGATCTACTGTTTCTGCACCCAAGCTATTGCTTGCCACTTCACTACTCCTTTCCAACTCTAAGACAGTAACACCATTACCTGTATAAGATTTAGCTAATTCATCCCGGATGGGTGCAATACATTTGCTATCCGCAGCACAGCGATAACCAGCCCGCAATGCTTGATTAATCCCCACTACATGATGGGCAAATTGCTCATCTTGATCTTGCACATCTGGCAGACGGTCAGCTTGCTGCTGGCTTGTGATTATCGCTCCCGACGGCACATATTTACCAGAGGGAATTTCTACATCTTGAATTAAAGCGTGCATCATCACGATGCAGCCCTTACCCACTCTGGCATTAAATACCGTAGAGCGAAAGCCAATAAAGCAATTATCCCCTACATAAGCTGGGCCATGAATCAGAGCCATGTGGGTTAGGGAAGCATTATTCCCAACCCAGACCGAGTATTCTTCGCCATCATCACCGACTACTCGACCTTGCTCTAAACCATGAATCACTACACCATCTTGGATATTGGTCTTTTCACCGATATGAAAAGGTGTACCTTCATCCGCTCTAATCGAAGTCCCCGGAGCAACGATTACATTTGCACCTATCCGCACATCACCAATAATGTTAGAGAAAGAATGTACGAATGAAGTTTCGTGGATTTCTGGCTCAGCTAAACTTTTTGACCACGGGGTTGGGGGTGCCGCCGTGCTGCTGACTGCCATCGCGAGATTCCTCCTGAATTAAGCTTTTTGTAAATAGTCAATAGTCTATAGTCAATAGTCCATAGTTTACTGACCTTTAATGCCAGTTGCTTTCAGTTGGGAAAACCGCCCAACCTCTAGCTCCTTTTGACTGTTGACTGTTGACTATCTATATTGGTCTTTTTTACTGTAGATAAGGCGATCTTGAACATGAATAGTATCAATTATCGCCACAACTGCTGCATCTAAAGGGCGTTGTTCGTTACCAAGAATTTGACGAGCGGCACTGCCACAACTGACCAGCACCCACTCATCTACTCCTGCTCCCACCGTATCCGCTGCTACCTCGTATTGTGGCAGGATGTTTCCTTCTTCATCCACTAATTGCAACAGCAGTAGTTTTACACCTCTAAGACTTGGTTCTTTTTGAGTGCTAACTACTGTGCCACGCACTTTGGCAATTTGCATTATATGTTATGGTCTTCTGCCGCCGAAAGGACGAATTGCATTGACATTTTCCCGGAATTGTTCTACGTCTTCTGTATAACGAATTGGCAGCACGTATTCCAAGTTTTCATGGGGACGCGCAATGATGTGAGTAGACAGTACTTGTCCACCATTCACGCGCTTAACTGATTCAACGCCAGCTGCTACAGAAGCTTGGACTTCGGAAACATCACCCCGGACAATTACGGTGA
The DNA here is from genome assembly GCA_003990705.1 of Nostoc sp. HK-01. GTDB lineage: Bacteria > Cyanobacteriota > Cyanobacteriia > Cyanobacteriales > Nostocaceae > Nostoc_B. Next base: position 5,904,796 of record AP018318.1, on the reverse strand, counting down.
CACGACCACTACCGATTTTTTCGTAACCTACTAAGGTTACACGAGCGGCTTTCACCATCGCGTCAGCAGCTTCCACTACTGCTGGAAAGCCAAGGGTTTCTACCATTCCCACTGCAATTGACATTAGTTGTAATTCCTAATTAAATTTTCTCAAACAAAACAAAAGCGCAGATCAAGCAAGCAACCCCGTCAGTCACTTTGTCTTCTCAGCTTTTAAGTGCGAAACTGTTCCACAGCTTCGGTGTAACGAATCGGCAATACGTATTCCAAGTTTTCATGGGGACGCGCAATGATGTGAGTGGAAACCACTTCACCACCATTTACTCTTCTTGCCGCTTCAATTCCTGCTGCAACTGAAGCTTGCACTTCGGAAACATCACCCCGCACGATTACGGTGACACGAGCGCTACCAATTTTTTCATATCCTACCAAAGTTACACGGGCAGCTTTCACCATCGCATCAGCAGCTTCTACTACTGCTGGAAAGCCCTTAGTCTCAATCATTCCAACTGCAATTGGCATCGCAGAAACTCCTAAAAATTTAATCCAATCAGTACTGTGGTTTGAAAATTTTGACGGGGAAGCTCATCTTGAGCTAAAAGACACTTCCAAAATAAGCATAGGAAAGGTTGGCTCCCCTGGCAATATAAATTAGTATAATAGTTTATAATAAAAAAGTTTTAAAAAACTTAATTCTTTGTCATACCAGGTTTCTGCTCTCTTTAAGTCCACTGATTACAAGAGCAGACGCTTATGCTTTATAATTTCTTTATTACATATACAAAAAGCTGTTCATAGCCAAGACTAATTTGGTCTGGTGAGGAAGATAAAACTACTGCATGTTTTACAGTTTCTATCTTTCCTCTGTTTTGTAGTGCGTTAATAGGAATATCTAAAAAGCCTATAACTTTTTCAAATATATCTTATAAAACTCTCTGCTAAGAAGTAGAAATAGAAATTTACAAATTTAGCATGATTTCAATTAAAGGTGGAGAATTTGAATATGTAAAATAAGTTTATTGGTTTAAATATATTCCAGAGTCATTAAGTCAAAAATACTCATGGAAAATCTAATAGAAGAATAATTTAACAAATATTTTCACTAAAAAGATTTAGTAAACAATTGTTGTTCAAAAAGCTAAAAAAATCAAGGCAGAGTTGTAAAGGTAAGCAAATTAAATGAATGAGTTTCTATTTTCAACAAGTTGGTGTGTGCCTTTGTATAGTTTAATGGGCGCACTGTTAACTTTGCCCTGGGGTATGGGAATAATCAGAAAGACAGGCCCCAGACCAGCGGCATATTTCAACTTGTTGACCACTGTTTTGGCTTTTGCTCATAGCTTATTTGTGTTTAAAGATGTTTGGGACAGAGAACCAGAAAATATACTGGTTAGCTGGTTTCAAGCCGCGAATTTAAACTTATCTCTTTCATTAGAACTATCGCCTGTGAGTGTTGGGGCAACAGTTTTAATCACAGGGTTAAGTTTGTTGGCGCAAATTTACGCTTTAGGTTATCTAGAGAAAGACTGGTCACTGGCACGCTTTTTTGCACTACTTGGTTTTTTTGAAGCGGCACTGAGTGGTTTAGCAATTAGTGACTCTTTATTTCTCAGTTATGCCTTGTTAGAAGTCCTCACCCTTTCTACCTATTTATTAGTAGGCTTCTGGTACGCTCAACCTTTGGTAGTAACAGCAGCGCGGGATGCTTTTTTAACCAAGCGTGTGGGCGACTTATTATTGCTGATGTCGGTGGTGACGCTTTCGAGTTGGGCAGGTAGCTTAAATTTTTCTGATTTGTATGAGTGGGCGCAAACAGCAAATCTCAGTCCAGTAGCATCAACTTTACTTGGTTTGGGTTTAATTGCTGGGCCAGCGGGGAAGTGCGCTCAGTTCCCCTTGCACTTGTGGCTAGATGAAGCAATGGAAGGGCCAAACCCTGCTTCAGTGATGCGAAATTCGTTGGTAGTAGCTGGCGGTGCTTATTTACTGTACAAACTGCAACCTATTTTGGCTTTATCGCCAGTGGCATTGAATGCGTTAATTGTGATGGGTTCAGTGACGGCAGTGGGTGCGACTTTAGTATCTCTGGCACAAATTGATATTAAGAGATCGCTTTCTCATTCTACTAGTGCATATATGGGACTAGTGTTTTTGGCGGTAGGTATGCAGCAAGGGGGTGTAGCCGTAATGTTGCTGTTGACTCATGCGATCGCCAAAGCATTATTATTTATGAGTTCCGGTTCAGTTATTTACACTACCAGTACTCAAGATTTAACAGAGATGGGCGGTTTATGGTCGCGGATGCCTGCAACTACCACCGCCTTTGTTGTCGGCTCGGCTGGGATGATTACATTGCTACCCCTGGGAAGTTTTTGGGCAATGCTGTCATGGGCTGATGGTTTAGTAGCAATTAGCCCTTGGGTAATTGCCATTTTAGTGATAGTTAATGGCTTAACAGCCTTAAACTTGACAAGAGTCTTTAGATTAATCTTTTGGGGTACACCGCAACAAAAAACTCGTCGTTCCCCAGAAGTTGGCTGGCAAATGGCATTTCCAATGGTGACGTTGACGATACTGACCCTAATATTACCCCTCATGCTTCAGCAATGGTACTTACTACCAGATAGAAATAGTATTAACTGGTACGTAGTAGGAATATTATTAACTTCTACTGTCTTAGGAGTCGGCATCGGTTCCACAATGTACCTACATAAAGCCTGGTCAAGATCGAGAATTTTGGTATGGCGATTTTTGCAGGACTTGTTGGGTTACGATTTTTACATAGACCGCATCTATCGATTAACAATAGTTGGGGCAGTAGCATTGCTGTCTAAGATATCGGCTTGGAGCGATCGCTATCTAGTTGATGGCCTAGTAAACTTGGTGGGGATTTTCACAATTCTCGGCGGACAAAGTTTAAGGTATAGCATTTCTGGCCAGTCCCAAGGCTATATGTTGACTATTCTCGTAGTTATTAGCCTTCTTGGCTTTTTTATTAGCTGGTCATTAGGACTGCTCAATAACTTGCATTTTTAAAAGTGCTGAGTGCAGAGTAAAAAATCTACTCCGCACTCCCTACTCCAAATTCCCTAATCTCTAATTCTCTCTAAACTATGCTGAGTGCATTGATTTTGCTGCCATTGTTAGGCGCAACTATTATCGGTTTTTGGCCTACTGTGATTGATGGGAAACTAGCCAGGAGCATGGCTTTTGTCTTTGCTGGGATGACTTTCGTGTGGTCAATCTTTCTGGCAATTCAATTCGACCCAGGAAAAATTACTCAACAGTTTAGTGAGTTTATACCTTGGGTAGATGCTCTAGGCTTAAGTTATAACCTCGGAATAGATGGTTTATCTTTACCCTTGCTGGTTTTAAATGGACTATTAACTTGCATTGCCATCTCCAGCAGCGATGTTTCCATACAACGTCCACGACTGTATTACTCACTCATCCTACTGTTAAGTACTGGAGTCATAGGAGCCTTTCTGGCACAAGATTTACTCTTATTTTTCCTGTTTTATGAACTGGAACTGATTCCTTTATACCTGTTAATTGCCATTTGGGGTGGTGCAAGAAGAGGTTACGCCGCGACAAAGTTTTTGATTTACACCGCCATATCTGGCATTTTGCTTTTAGCAAGTTTCCTGGGTATGGTTTGGCTGAGTGGCGGTTCTAACTTTGCCTTAGCAAACTTAAATGCTGCATCTTTACCACTATCAACTCAACTTTTATTGCTAGTAGGAATTTTAGTGGGTTTTGGGATTAAAATACCGCTGGTTCCCTTCCATACTTGGTTGCCCGATGCTCACGTTGAAGCCTCTACACCCATTTCCGTGCTACTAGCTGGTGTGCTGTTGAAGTTGGGAACTTACGGTTTACTGCGGTTTGGGATGAACTTGTTACCTGATGCGTGGAGTTATGCAGCACCTTGGTTAGCAACTTGGGCTGTAGTCAGTGTGCTTTATGGTGCATCTTGTGCGATCGCTCAAACCGACATGAAAAAGATGGTAGCCTATAGTTCAGTTGGACACATGGGCTATGTACTATTAGCCGCCGCCGCCGCTACACCCCTTAGTGTATTGGGCGCTGTGATGCAAATGATTAGCCACGGCTTGATTTCCGCCTTACTGTTTTTGTTGGTAGGAGTAGTATACAAAAAAGCTGGGAGCCGTGATTTAGAAGTTATTCGCGGATTATTAAACCCCGAACGCGGAATGCCAGTGATTGGTAGCTTGATGGTTTTGGGAGTAATGGCCAGCGCAGGTATACCAGGAATGGTAGGTTTTATTTCCGAATTTGTGATTTTTAGCGGCAGTTTTGCGGTATTCCCTGTGCAAACTCTACTATCCATGCTAGGAACTGGCTTAACTGCGGTTTATTTCTTAATTTTGATGAATCGCGCTTTTTTTGGGCGCTTATCTGCACAAGTAGTTAATTTACCACGAGTCTATTGGAGCGATCGCCTGCCATCGGTAGTATTAGCTGTATTGATTGTGATTTTCGGCATTCAACCCGCTTGGTTATCTCGCTGGACTGAACCAACAATCACGGCCATGATAAGTGTAGATAAAGTAGTGGCAACAGTCTCTGTAGAAAAATCAAAGTAAAAGGTAAAAATATTTTTACTTTTGCCTTTTTACTTTTGCCTTTTTATTGACTCATTCCCAATTTGGAGAACTGGCAATGGTAACTATTAAAAATAAACCTGGCTTACATCCTTTAGCTGAGTATGTAGAACGATTACAAACAGGTGGAACATTATTACCTGATAATCCAGAAAATGTTTTAGAAGTAGTTGGTATTCTCAAAAGCTATGGTGTAGTTTTAGATGCCTACTCCAAAAATCTCATCTACATTGCTGACCATCAATTTTTAGTATTTTTTCCTTTTTTTAAATACTTTAACGATGAGTTCTCTTTTCAAAAATTATTGCGTCACTGGTGGCACGATCGCATCAATTATGAATATGCAGAATATTGTATGAAAGCCATGATGTGGCATGGTGGTGGTGGCTTAGATAGCTATTTAGATACCAAAGAATTTCAAGAACGAGCAAAAGCAGTTATCACCGCCAAATTTAAAAATAATCCTTTTATTTTAGGATTAAACCAATTATTTCCCGAATTTTTAACTGAACAATTGCGCGTTTCTGCTTATTACAGTGGTTTAGGTCAATTCTGGCGAGTAATGGCTGATATTTTCTTGACCTTATCAGACCGTTATGACCAAGGAGAAATCAAATCAATTCCCCAAGTCGTAGACTACATTAAAGCAGGCTTAGTAGCAGATGCTATGAAGCCAATCACCTACTCAGTCAAAATTCAAGATAAAGTCTACGACATTATTCCCAAAAAGACTGGTTTAACATTTTTAGCAGATACAGCAGTGCCTTATGTCGAGGCTGTTTTCTTTCGGGGAACTCCTTTTCATGGCACAGTTTCTTACAATGCCCAAGCTTATCAAATTTCCCCGGATCAAGGTAGATTCCAATATGGTGCATTGTATGCAGATCCTTTACCTATTGGTGGTGCTGGTATTCCGCCTACATTACTCATGCAGGATATGCGCCATTATCTGCCAGAATATTTGCACGCTATTTATCGGCGTGGGCTACGGGGTGAAGATGACTTACGGGTACAAATTTGTATAAGTTTCCAAAAGTCAATGTTTTGCGTGACTACAGCCGCAATTTTAGGATTGATGCCTTATCCTTTACAGACTCAAGATCCATCTGAACAAAATGCTAATCGAGTGTATTTGGAAAAGTGGATGGATCGATTTACAACTTCACGCTTAAGTGATGTTAATAGTTAAAGTGCTGATGAAAATCATTTCAGACTTCACACTTCAACCAACACATCTGGTAGTTTCAATTTCCATTGCATCAGAAATAAAACAAACTCCGCCAAACTTATTTAGAGTTTGCCGGACATTTAACTCTACCAATGGCAATTTTTCGGGGGCAAAAAAGGCAATGATGTAAACATTGTCGAGCATTGTCATGGCTAAATCATGTGTGACTTTGCCTCTTGTGCCTTTGCCGGCGACATCTTTGACAACTGAATGTCCTGCTACGCCTGATTTTTCTAAAGACTCTAAAATTTTACCGAGTTCGACATAGTTGGCAAATATTTCGATCCGTTTTACAGCCTGCATTGTCTTATCTCCAAAATAGATTAATGCCGTATAGATATAGCGGTATACCTACAATGATATTAAAAGGGAAAGTCACAGCTAAAGCAGTCGAAATATACAGACTAGGATTAGCTTCTGGGACAGTTAGGCGCATGGCTGCGGGTACAGCAATGTAGGAAGCACTGGCACATAGCACTGAGAATAATAGACTATCTCCTTTTGGCATTCCGATCGCTTTCGCAATTAATAAAGCTATGGCGGCATTGAAAATTGGTACTAGTATCGCAAACAGAATCAGGAAAAAACCTGCTTTTTGTAAATCTTTGATTCTTCTAGCAGCCACCAGTCCCATATCTAACAAAAAGAACGTCAGTACACCGTAAAACAAATCTTGGGTAAAGGGTTTTAAAGTTTGCCAGCCGTGTTCTCCGGTGAGGACACCCATAACTAGGCTACCCACTAGCAAAAATACAGAACTATTGAGGAAGGCTTCTTGTAATACTTCTGACCAGTTGAATTCGCGATCGCTTTCATCGACAGTGAAAACGTTAACCAATATTAAACCTACAACAATTGCTGGTGATTCCATCAAGGCCAAGGCTGCAACCATAAACCCATCAAAAGCCATCCCCAGTTGAGTCAGGAATGAACTAGCAGTGATAAAAGTTACCGCACTAATGGAACCATAAGTAGCCGCGATCGCTGCTGAATTATAAGTATCTAGTTTAATTCTGAGAATAAAAAATGTGTAAACTGGAACAATACACGCCATCAATATTGCGGCTAAAAGGGTGAGGATAACTGCTTGGGTAACACCACTTTTGACTAGTTCTACACCGCCTTTAAACCCGATGGCAAATAGTAAATATAAAGACAATAGCTTAGGGATAGGTGCCGGGATTTCTAAATCTGTTTTGACGAACACCGCTAACATTCCCAGAAAGAAAGCCAATATGGGTGGATTTAAGATGTTAGATATGATGAGACTGACATCCATAATTCCACCATGCCTCCAAAAATTAGCTAAATACTCATAAATCAGTTTAGGGTAATAGCGTACATCTCTAAAATTCTTTTGATGTATTGCGGCGATCGCTTTATACTTGCCAAAGTGCTTAATCTATGAACCAATCAAGGCTGCGCTCTGGGTTCACAATCTACGCAAGTATTAGGTTGATAAAAGCATGAGAAAATCCCGCATTTATTTTTGAAGTTGTCTTGATGAACATCTTGCGGGCGCTGAGTTATAGCTTTTATTTATCAGTATTTGGCAAAAATGCTGATCTTACTGAAATTTACAATAATCAAAACTTATTAATACCCTGATCAATTCAGGCCTAGAAGCACAAAAGCCGAAATCTCAGCGATCGCTGGGGCTGACTCAGTTTATACACTTTTTTGGCTGACAAATATATAATGCAAGCAAGCACTTGCATGAACCATTAAAATTTAGCGTTCAAGTACAAACAAACTCGTGCAAGGTTGATCAAAGCGACAACCGAGGTATTTGCAAATGCAGGTTTAACGAAAACTCACACCGATGAATTTGCTCGTATGACTGGGGTAAAGGAGGTAACTAAATATTGCCATCCCCAGAGTTTCATCAAATAGGCACTTGACAAACAGAAACCTTGGCTGATCAAGATTCCTACACAAGCAAGTATCACAAGGTCGGTTGATCAGTCTCTCACCAAGCATCACTATATTTCAGCCAAGTTGCCCAAAGTTTAAGTCTATAAATGAGAAAACGAAAATGTCTCAGTCTGAGTTCCCTGATTCACAGTTTCCGGTTGAAATAGAACAGCCTGCTACTACTGACTCTAATCAGGCTCAACCAACAGATTTTTCAGCAGACCCAAAACCCATATCCATACTCCATAAAAAGCGGCCTTGGCCAGTGATTTTAGGCGTAGTTTTGTTAATTGCTGGTATTGGTGTGGGTTGGCGATGGTGGCAAACAAGCCAAGCGAGTAATGCACCGAAGGGGACTGGAGCAGCTGCTGGTCAACCGATGGGAATTCCTGTGAAATTAGCCACGGTTGAGAATGCAACTATTCAGCAAACTTCAGAATTTGTGGGGACTTTAGATGCACCACGCTCAGTCACACTCAAACCAGAGATTGATGGACGCATTACAGAGATTTTATATAAAGAAGGCGATCGCATTTCCCAAGGACAAGTAGTAATTCGTTTGCAAAGTGATGATGCTCAAGCACAGTTACTCCAAGCCAAAGCCTCACTCGAACAAGCTCAAGCACGTTTAGCAGAACTGAAAGCAGGTACGCGCTCAGAAGAAATTGCCCAAGCTAGAGCGCAGTTAGTTCAAGCCCAAGCGCGGTTGCGAGATGCTCAAACAGGTTCAAGTCCAGAAGAAATGGCGCAAGCCGAAGCGCAAATTGAAGCCGCTAAATCTGACTTAGAACTGGCAAAATCCCGCGCCCAACGCTATGGAAACTTACAAAAACAAGGAGCTATTTCCGAAGATCAGATGGAAGGCTATCTGAAAGAACAACGTAGCGCCGCCGCCGCATTAGTGGTAGCCCAAAAACGCTTAGATCAACTCAGCAAAGGCAGAAATTCCAATATCAATGAGTTAGAAGGGGCAGTTGAACAACAAAGACAAAACGTCAGACAACTAGAAAACGGCCCTCGTCAAGAAGAAATCGCCCAAGCGCGATCGCAAGTTACCCAAGCTGCTGCCCAAGTCAAAGCCGCCCAAGTACAGTTGCAATATACTAATGTCCGCGCTCCCTTTACAGGTATTGTGGGCGATATTCCCGTCAGAGTTGGAGAATTTGTCAGCAAAGCAGACAACCTCACCACTCTCACCAGAAATGACTCCTTGGAATTGAACATATCTGTACCACTTAATGAAAGTCAGCAATTGCGCGTTGGCTTACCTGTACAAATGCTTGATGCTCAAGGTCAACCCACCGCTACAGGTAAAATCAGTTTCATTTCGCCCAATGCCACTTCTAATTCGCAAACAGTTTTAGCTAAGGCCGTTTTTGGTAATGGCAACAGACAATTAGTCAATCGTCAGTTAGTCCAAACTAAAATCATTTGGGATGAACGCCCCGGAATTTTAATTCCGGTGACAGCTGTATCACGTTTGGGTGGAGAAACATTTGTATTTGTGGCGCAAGCACCAGAAAATCCCAAACCCGGAGCGCCATCGTTAGTAGCTTTGCAAAAACCAATCAAGTTAGGAGCAATTGAGGGTAGTAATTACCAAGTATTAGAAGGACTGAAAGCAGGAGAAAAAATCGTAGTTTCCGGTATTCTTAACCTCACCAACGGCGCACCGATAATTCCTTCTCCCTAAAAAAATCTGAAGGGTAAAGGGTAAAATTTCATACTTCATACTTCATACTTCACACTTCCTATTTATGTTTGTTGATTTCTTCATCAAGCGACCAGTCTTTTCTACAGTCTGCGCGATCATTATCTTACTGGTGGGATTAATTAGTATTCCCACATTACCCATCGCCCAGTTTCCCGATATTAGTCCTAACCAAATCAACGTTACTGCCAACTACAGTGGAGCCAGTGCCGAAGTAGTAGAAAGCGGCATCACTAATATCTTAGAAAGACAAATTAATGGAGTTGAAGGTCTGAGATATATGACCTCCAGCAGCAGCAACGATGGTACAAGTAGTATTACAGTTACCTTCGATGCCTCACGCAATAAAGATTTGGCTGCTGTTGATGTCCAAAATCGTGTTTCCATTGCCGAGGCACAATTACCAGATGTCGTGCAGCGTACAGGTGTTAGAGTCAGCAAGCAATCTAACAATATTCTCTTAGGAATTGGTTTATATACCGACAATAAAGAATATGACAACACATTCTTGAGCAACTACGCTGACCTGTACGTAGCAGATGCGCTCAAAAGAGTCAAAGGCGTAGGTGATGTCCGCATTTTTGGTGAACGCCGCTATGCTATGCGCCTGTGGTTAGATCCCAGTCGGTTAGCAACACGCGGATTAACAACAGAAGATGTCACAACAGCACTGGCACAACAAAACTTGCAAATTGGTGCAGGGAGAATTGGCCAAGAACCTGCCCCCAAAGGACAACAATATCAAATTGATGTCCGTGCAGCCAGCCGACTGACAGAACCAAAAGAATTTGAAGAAATTGTGATTAAGTCCGAAGATGATGGGACTTTAGTCAAACTCAAAGATATCGGTCGAGCCGAATTAGGGGCAGAGAATTATAATACATTTCTGCGATATCGGGCTAAGGATGCTGTCGGGTTGGGTATTTATCAAGTTCCTGGGAGTAATGCTTTAGATGTAGCCAAGGGAGTGAAAGCGGCAATAGCGCAGTTAGCTCCAAGTTTTCCACCAGGGATGAAATATCAGGTAGCTTTTGACACAACTATGTTTGTGGAAGAGTCTTTGGCAGAAGTAATCAAGACTCTATTTGAAGCTGTGGTGTTGGTGGTCATCGTCATTTTCTTATTCTTACAAGACTGGCGCACGACGCTGATTCCCGCACTCACGATTCCTCTAGCATTGGTGGGGACATTTGCCTTCGTCAAAGTATTTAACTTTTCGATTAATAGTTTGACCTTATTTGGTTTAACCTTAGCATCAGGGATGGTGGTAGATGATGCGATCGTTGTGGTTGAGCAAATCAGCCGTTTTATTCAAGATAAAGGCATAAATCCTCGCCGCGCCGCTAGTGAATCAATGGCGGAATTATTTGGTGCAGTCATTGCTACTTCTTTAGTGTTGATGGCGGTGTTTGTGCCAGTGGCATTTTTTCCAGGAACCACAGGTGCATTGTATCGGCAATTTGCCTTAACTATCGCCTTCTCTATTGCTATTTCGACGTTTTTCGCCCTGACTCTCACACCTTCATTGTGTGCCTTGCTACTGCGTCAAGGGCAAAGACCTACGGGTTGGCTAGGTTGGATTTTTAACCAGATTAACAGATTTTTGGACTGGGTAACGCAAGGATATCGGCGATCGCTCAATTTCCTCACAGGCATTAAAAGCGTCATTATTGGATTATTTATCGTCTCTTTGGGAATGACTGCTTGGTTGTATGCAAGCGTACCTACAGCTTTTCTCCCCGAAGAAGACCAAGGCTATTTCATCACAATTATCCAAGGGCCACAAGGGGTGTCGCTGCAATATACTAGCGATGTCATGTCCCAAGTAGAAAAAGAAATTCTGCAAATTCCCGAAGTTGTTGGCACCTTTGCGGTTGGTGGTTTTGGTTTCAGTGGAAGTACTGCCAATAGTGGTATTATTTTTACCACATTAAAGCCTTGGGGAGAGCGTGAAAGACCAGATCAGACAGTAAAAGCCCTCATCGGTAAATTACAAGGCAAATTTTTCGCCATTCCTGAAGCGAGAATCTTTGCGGTCAATCCCCCAGGGATTCAAGGTTTGGGTAACTTTGGTGGTTTTACCTTTCAACTCCAAGACCGCAGAGGTAATGGCGGTTTAGATAACCTAGTTCAAACAATGGGTCAATTGCTAGGTCGTGCCAATCAAACCCCCGGACTCCAAGCTGTATTTACCACCTTTGCCGCTAACACACCTCAGCTACTTGTAGAAGTAGACCGGAACAAAACCAATGCGCTGCAAGTGAATGTAGATGATATATTTACCACCTTGCAAACTGCTTTAGGAGCGCAATATGTCAACGACTTCAACCTCCAGCAGCGTAACTACCGGGTGTATGTCCAAGCTGATCAACAGTTTCGCTCTAACCCACAAGATATCGGGCAATTATATGTTCGTTCTCGCAAGAATGAAATAATACCTTTGAGTAATTTGGTGAAAATTACTCCTACCACAGGAGCGCAAACAATTAACCACTACAATCTATTTCGCTCCATCGAAATCAATGGTTCCGCAGCACCAGGCTCTAGTTCGGGAGACGCTATCCAAAAAATGGAACAGGTAGCTCAACAAGTTTTACCATCCAGTTACGGTTACGAATGGTCAGGTACAGCCTTAGAAGAACTAGAATCTGGTGGTTTAGCACCCGTGATTTTTGGCTTAGGATTAGTCTTTGTCTTCTTAGTCCTAGCAGCCCAATACGAAAATTACATTGACCCTTTAATTATTATGCTTTCAGTGCCTTTAGCGATTTTTGGCGCACTGTTAGCCCAGTCAATGCGGGGTTTCGCTAACGATGTCTACTGTCAAATTGGTCTAGTTATGTTGATTGGTTTGGCAAGTAAAAATGCGATTTTGATTGTGGAATTTGCTAACCAATTGCGAGAACAGGGGCTTTCCATTACCAAAGCCGTAATTGAAGCTTCTCAAGAACGCTTACGCCCAATTTTGATGACTGCTTTTTCCACGCTTTTGGGGATTTTTCCCCTAGCTGTAGCAACTGGCGCAGGTGCAGGAAGCCGTCAATCTTTAGGAACTGCGGTCTTTGGTGGGATGTTAATTGCCACATTCTTAAGTTTGTTTGTCGTACCCGTTTTGTACATCGTGATTAAATCCTTCACAGAACGGTTGATGAAGACACATCCAGAAGAAACATTGCACTAATGCAGGTATGTAAAAGGGGATTTTAGCCAAAATCCCCTTTGCAAAATTCATATAAATAGTCCCTGTGAGATATTTTGCATTACTCCTCAATAGTGATAATGTTTTCACAAGTAAAACGACTGATACCAATTTAAAGATGATTGCGACAGATGGATTGACAGAAATTAGACGCAGATAACAATTATCAATCCAAAATCCGTAATATCTCAATTACAGCGGGTGATACTGTCGCCTTTGATAGTGTGGCGAGTGATGGTTTAATTAGCTCGGCAATTAGTTATATTGATGCCGCGCCAGAAGATAATGGTGGTATCGTCAATATTAATGCGCGATCGTCAAGGCAAAGTTACTCTCGTTGCTCACTCCTCTAATATTTCTAACTTTAATATGGGGTCTCGTGGAACTTACTGCCAAGTACCTCAACCTGACTAACGGCTACCAGCAACAACTAGTCGTGTAGGAAGTCCCCCGTCTACCATGAATTCTGGTTGCACCTGATACGCAGACATCTGATTTATTGATGTTTCTGAAGATGCTTGATTGATTTCATCTGCTGGAGTGTTAATAGCTAGAGTTGTTACTGAATGTAGGTTTTGTCCGTTAAAGTTGACAGCAACTCCCTGTACAGAATAACCAAAAGCTATGAGTCCAGATGCCAGAGAGGAGGCAATTAATTTGGAGTACAATTGTGTTGTCATAGTATCCTCCTCAGATGAATAATGCTGACATACAGCCACAATTGTTAATAGGTAGAATATTTTGTGAGTATGCACATCTGATGGAAAATACTCAGCACTTGCCATCAAGCAAAAACCCTAATCTCTTCATGAAACTAGGGTTCTGAATTTAATGTCACTAAAAAAATGTGGACTCCTTGCCAGGAATGGGTTTAGAGGATTATTTTTTACCTTGTCTCCTGACATTGGCGAGTTTCGACTACGCTCAACTCGCGCAAAGTCGAACCATAGCTTCCTACTACAATGCTTCTCTATTGAGGTGTAGTCACTTCTGAAGTTTGATTAATTGGTTGCAGTACATTTTGTCCTTGGACTAATGGTGCTTGAGCCACTTGTGTATCTAATTTTACGCCGTCTGTGGTTAACAAACTTACCCAATCAGCTTTGAGTGCTGAATCTTGAGGGCGAGAATATCGCAACTTTGCCAAAGTATCAAGCGCATCTTGCCAAATACCAGCCTCAGCATACAACTTCAAGCGTTCTTGAGGAGAAGCGTTTTCTAACTTACTCATCAATTGTGGATTATCAATGCGTTGGATAGTTCCTTGAACTAACTTATCCAAAGAACGGTCTTGAGTATTGCAAATAATTGAAAAATTCCATCTATATTTTTGACCTTTAGCCAAAGTGTTGTCTGGTAAACTCACTCCAACTACACCAGCATTACCACTAGGTTTGTACTTTTGCTTGTAAACCTCTTGTTCATTTTCATCTTGCACCACTAACTCTACTTCTGGTGCTTTATTGTCAGGGATATAAAAATATAAACTAGGATTAGCTATAGTTGTTAACCCAATATTTGATATCGGCACAATAGCAGTCAGATACTGATTCTTGGCGACACAATTTATGCCACGGGAACCACCTGGAACTCTTCTACCAGGGCCTTTTCCTAAATTTGGTAAATTAATCTTGACTTCTGCTTGTACTGGCACTACAGAACTTAAGATGGTCAATCCCACAATTGCAGAGATTACTGTAGACAAAAATTTTCTTGGTAAAAGGTTGTTCATGATGAGATGTAATTCTAGGTTAGAGCTTAAAATTTGTGCTTGTTTTTAGGTGGTAAGACTTCTGGGGAAGGAATTAAAGGCTGCTTGACGATTTCCTGATTCAAGCGGACATTTGGTGTAGTTAACAATTCTTCCCAATCAGATGCTATTTCGGGATTATGAGGAAACAAGTAGCGTCTTTGTGCCACAGTAGCAAGAGCATCATGCCAAATGCCTGCTGCTGCATACAAAACTGCACGCTCTTGTCTAGTTGCTTGTTGTAATTTTTTTACCAGTTGTAAGTCTGGTAGCACGCGTTGTATCAAACCAGCTACAACCTTATTTTGAGACTTGTCTGTAGGATTACATATTACAGATAATTTCCATTTATATTGTTTGTTTACTGTCAAAGAATTAACAGGCAGACGTATGCTAATTATGCCAGCTTTGTTGTTAGGTTTATATTTCTGTGTGTAAACCTCTTGCTCAGTTTCATTTTGAACAACTAGCTCTAATTCTGGTGCAGAAGTTTGGGGAACATAAAAAAACAAGGCAGGATTTGACAGGGTAGTTAATCCTAATTGGGATTCGGGAATTAAAGCTGTTAACGGTATTTTCCCTGACAAACATTGATTAGGAACTGCTACAGATGCTCCGTTCCTGTCTTGATTTGGTGGAATCGTCCTTTGAATACGGGGAGTAACAATGTTACCACCGTTACCACCAAAACCACGAGTAGACGGTACTATTGGTGCTGGTTGTGTTTGGAGGATGTCTATATTTACATTCCCCCCAGACGGTGGTTCATACGCCCGTGTTCCTGCTGGGATTAATCTCTGTGGGCTACCAAGAACCGGAGGGACAAATATAATTTTTTCTCTGGCTATTGCGGTATTTACTGGTAAAACACTAGTGATACCAACAGTTGTCGCTACAATTATTATCCCGATTTTTTGTAGTTTTGAGGAGATCATCTGCTTGATTTCTGCTATGGGGAAGTGTTGCTCAATTATTTAACAACAGTTTTGGAGCTTCTTTTTCGGGAATTAAAGGTTTTTGTGCTAGTTTTTCATCGAACTCTACTCCAGGTGCTGTTAACAATGCTTCCCAATCAGCTTTGAGTTTTAAATCATAAGGATGCGCGTATCTCAATCTTGCTAAAGTATCCAGGGCATCATGCCAGATTCCGGCATCTGCGTAGAGTAGCACACGCTCTTGAGGAGTTGCTTGTGCTAGTTTATTCATCAGTGAAGGATTTTCAAAACGTTGAATAGTACCTTGGACGACTTTATCTAAAGAAGGGTCTTGGGAATTACATTTGATTGAGAAATTCCACTTATATTTTTGATTCACAGCTAAAGTGTCCGGTGGTAGATGTATTCCTATGACTCCTGCTTTGGTATTTGGCTGATACTTCTGTTGATAAACAGTTTGTCCATCTTGATCGTCATTTTGAATGACTAATTCTAGATTAGTAGCAGTATTTTGGGGAATAAAGAAATATAAGGTGGGATTCCCCACTGTAGTTAACCCCAGGTTTGACTGAGGAATTAAGGCTGTGAGATTTTGATTTTTGGCTACACAAGTTCCCCCGCGTGTAGCCGCAGGTACTCTGCGATTAGGGTTTCCTAAAGATGGTGGTAGGCGTAATCTCACGCGAGTACCAGACTGGACTGTTCTTTTCGGCTTCCCTAGAGTAGTTGGTAGAGTTTCTGTTTCTGGCTGGGCTATGGCAATGTTAGTAGGAGAGAGAATAGTAAACCCAAAAATAGCGGTGAAGAATATTAGCCAGATTTTTTGTGGCATCGGGGCGAGCATTAAATATACTCCTACTATTGTGGAATTTGCATAAATTTAACTATATTCCACCAAACCACTCATAACCTTCGTCAATCCAATAGCCTTTTTTACTGCTGAGGGTGCTAGTTAATGTAATGCGAGTTACCCATTTAGATTGTTTATAACCAAGCTTGATGGGAGCAGCAAGACGCAATGGCGCACCATTCTCTGCTGATAATGGCTGACCATTTTTTTGATAAGCCATAAGGGTTTGAGGGTGTAATACCGAGGCAATATCCCAGCTTTCATAGTAGTCATCGGCAGACTGAAAGTAAGCGTATCGAACTTGAGATTTTGGTTGTACCAAATTCAGCAAATCACTTAAGCGCACGCCTCCCCATTGAACGATCGCCGCCCAACCTTCGACGCACACATGACGGATTACCATTGAGGTAAGGGGCAATTTTTGGATGTCTGCCATGCTTAATTGCATTGGCTGATTTACTTCTCCATCTATGATCAGGCGAAATGTCGCAGGATCAATTTGAGGAGTACCATTAAAGCTATTGATTAACAGTGCATTTGGTTCAATGGCATTGATGGGAAATTCTGGCACTGGTGTCTGGGCTTTGAGTAATAATTCGCCGACTTTTAAGTTCAGCGGCTCAGTGAGGCTACCGACTTGCTCTGACAGTAGGTTGGTACCACAACTGCTCAGGAGTAGACCCATACTGGACATTCCCGATAGTTGCAACAACCGACGGCGTGTCAATAGATGGCGCGGTGCTGTGAATTCTTCCATACCACCTCTTCTAAGTAAACATTGATTTAATCAGACGATAACCGCCGACTTTCTGGGATAGCAGAAAATGAGCGATGACAAATACTACAATGATGGGGACGCTAACAAAGTGAACTACGCGTAAGATTTGCCAATTACCAAATAAGCCAGATAACCAATGTAGTTGGGCTGGTTTGTACATTGCTAACCCAGAGGCGATCGCCAGAATCAATACTGGTACAATTCCGGTATAAATTAACCGATGCCAAGCATAGTTTTTCCGTTTTGGATTCTGCCCTTTTTGTAAAACTTGCAAGTCACCTTGGGAAACAAACCGCTTTTCCCAACGCTTTGTGAAAAATATATAAGCACCATAAGCTAACAAGTTCAGCGCAAATAGCCACATTGCTGCAAAGTGCCAATTACGACCCCCACCTAACCATCCTCCTAGTAAGAATGTGCGAGGAAATGTCCAAGCTCCTCGTCCACCAAACACAGGATTAGCATTGTAAATTTGCAAGCCACTGCCAATCATCACAATCAAACTAATGATATTGATGCCATGAAATATTTTGGCAGACAACTGTTGTTTCGGCCCCGCCGGAGGTTTGCTACGTTTGCCAGCTTTAGAAGAAGCCATAAAAAATCCTAGTTTTTGTATTCAAACCTAAAATGGATCAGGTGTTCTACTGCCTTATGGAATCACGGATACCTAATACTTATATCAGGTTTATTTCTCGTCTTTATGCTTTTGGGAAATTGGTAAGAGAATGATTACAAAAGTATTTATCTATTACCAATTAATATTCATTACCAATAATTAAGCGCACTAGAGATTATTTGCTGAAGGCAGCATAACCAAAGGTAGCGTTAAACTTCCGACACCAAATTGCCGTACTGGCGAAATCTGCAATCTTTATATCATCTGGGATTGCATAGCGTTGAGTCCCAGATGTTTTTTGTAAACGTCCCAAACTTGCGTAATCTTTTTCAATTATCCCGTAAATTTGCGGTTTGTTCTGGCGGTGTAAAATTACAAACAAGTCTGGCCCGCTGTCTGTTTTGAAGTTTTGATCTAATATTAAAAAGCTTTTACCATTCTCAGTAACGATACTGGCACTGCCTTTAGTTACGTGTTCTCCTTTGACAAAACTACCAGATTTGACAACTGTTGGTGTTTGAGATTCTGTCGGTGGTGTTGAGGCTGTGGGGGATGCCGTCTCAGCAACTTGAACGTTCTGTACACTTTGGCTAGAAGGCTTTTCCGTAGGTTGTGTGGCGATCTCTTTTGTACAACTAACGATCGCCAAGGCAGCAAAACTCAAAATTATTAATTTACCTTGCATGGCTCAAAAGCCTCCAATTCAGCTATCTCTCTTGATTTGTTGCGCTGGTTTACTAGCACCATTCGTGTTGGCAAATTCAGGATAATTACTGTCATAATTGCAACTTACCATGAAGTTACTATTAACTACACTGAAAGTATGGAAAAACCCTGAAAATTTAGCAAGAATTTATAAAATACCTCAAAAATTTGCTTTGGTTGTTGGAGAATTTACAGTGGGAGGCTGGGAAACATAGGAGCTAACCACAGTTGAATTTGCACATCCCAACCCAGAAGAATGGCGATCGCGGATGCGGCTACTAAAACACCGCCAACTCTGTGTAACATTTCACTTCGAGAACGCAAACCCAACAAAGATTTACTGGCATAACGCCCAGCATAAGCGATCGCGAGTAACGGTAACGCGGCTCCTACACCAAAAGCCAATAACAGCGTAAATGTCCCCCAAATTTCATGCTTGCTGGCTGCCAAAATTAAAATGCTCCCCAGTACAGGCCCGGCACAAGGAGTCCACAACAAACCAAGCTGAGTTCCTAACCAAAATTCTCCGGTTAATCCTACTCCTGTGGTTCTTTTGATTCTGCCTAATTGCAAATAACTCAGTAGCAGATAACTCCACTTAGGAAAGATTGATAGCAAACCCAAGAACAACAGAATAAATATGCCTACATAACGCAAGGTACTGGCCAATCCAGCCAACCAACTGCTGGCAATTCCGAGCAAACTACCTGCTGTGGCAAATCCAGCTACTAAACCCGCGACTAGAGCTATCGGGCCATAGCGATGGGTAGAAAGCGATCGCCCCACCAAAACAGGCAAAACAGGCAAAACACAAGGCGAGAGTACTGTTAAAGTCCCTGCCAAAATTGCTAATCCCGCTGATAGGGAAGTGGTTGCCATCTTAACCTATCCTAAAAGCTGACGAATCATCTGTTCTGTATCTGAATAAGCACCTTCACCAATGTGGTCGTAGCGAATCACTCCTTGGCGGTCTGCTAAAAACAAATGCGGCCAGTATTCGTTTTTATAGGCATTCCAAGTTTGGAATTCATTATCTATCGGCACTGGATAGGTAATTTTGTGCTTTTGCAAAGCTTGTTTGACATTGTTGACCACTTTTTCATAAGCAAACTCTGGTGTGTGGACACCTACAACTTTCAGTCCTTTCGCTGCATATTCTTGATGCCAACGGGTAACGTAGGGTAAAGTGCGCTGACAATTAATACAAGCAAATGTCCAAAATTGAATCAATACTACACTCCCTTTGAGGTCAGCCGTTGTTAAAGGTGAGGAGTTGAGCCACTGGGAAATCCCTTGGAATTCTGGGAGCAGTTGTGCGTTAGCAGGTACCGCAGCGACACTTTGAGTGGGAGCGCTACTAGGCGTAGGCGCAACAGCATTAGGAACTACGATTTTTTGAGAACATCCAGATGCGATCGCCACTCCACCTGCTCCTAATGCTCCTAACCCCAGATAGGTCAGAAGTCGGCGGCGCTTGATGAAATATTTATCCATAAAGCAATTGTTTTAGTTATGAAGATTAATCGGAATGCTTTTGAGTTTCGGATGATTACGTAGATACCGAAACGACTTTTCGGAGAAATGGGTGCGTTGTGTACGCACCCATGAATTACTTTGGTAATTTTTACCTGTTTTGAGAAATAGTTCCCAGCTTGGAACTCATACAGGATAAAAACTGACCAACTCTTACCTCAACAGTTTTCAAGAACGGTTACAAAAAGTTTTTTGAGCAATTCTTGTATATACAAGTGACTTCAGGATACAAACTTTGTTTATTTGGGTAAAAACTGCCTTTTTAGTCAATGTATCCTAAGTAACCTAACTATTAGGGTGTGGTAGTTGGTGCAGGAGTAGCACCTTCTTTCTTCATAGCATCGCCTTTTTTCATAGCGTCGCCATCTTTCTTCATAGCATCGCCATCTTTCTTCATAGCGTCGCCATCTTTCTTCATAGCGCCTTCATTCTTCATAGCGCCGCCTTCGTTCTTCATAGCGCCGCCTTCATTTTTCATAGCGCCGCCAGTATCATTAGCAGGAGAAGCAGAAGGTGTACTAGAAGCGCCAGGATTATCACCACCTGAGCAAGCAACTAAGCTTCCCATCAAAGCAAGACTTGCAATCACACCAACAAATTTTAACTTCATCATCTTTCGGAACCCCTTAAAAGTCTCACTAAAGAAATAGACAAGGATCATCCTGTATAATCATACGGATGAAGCCAGATTTTGATAACAAATTAACTTTTTTTTAAAATTACTTTGCGAAAATTAATTTTTCTTAACAATCTGGCTTCATCTCCGATTGGGATATGTCTATGTAATTAGTACACTGTTATCCTTGGGTATTACGCAAAAAGTCAAGAATTCAACACAAATATTTGTTGTGGAGATTGGGCATAAGTACATAGAGGTTTAGAGAAATTTATAAATCGGTCTTGATTTTGATTTTACTGACGGCTCTACCAACTTTCTCCCATGTTCTAGCTGTTTCTGCATCTTGCCAATTAGTTCTCAAATGTTCAGCCTTTTCGTAACAGACCTGCGAAAGTATACTAAGCACACCAGATAAACTCATATTCTCGATCATTATCTCTATGTCGCTTTTGTCGTACATTTTTACAACTCCGAAGCAAAATTTTGTTAAACAGCTGTGATATAAGTCATCATCTACCAAATTTGGTAGTGATAATACCTGGAATTGGGTTATCTCGTCATGCAGCAATGGAATGACTTAAAAATTACCTTGGGGATCGTCGGATATATGTCTGATGGACAGAAGTCAGGAGTCAGGTGGACTGACTTGCTGGAGTTGATATTGTCGCCATTTTTCTTGTTGACGGACTCGTTTCTCTTGAGTCAGTTGAGCAAAACAGTAGGGACAAGAAATACCTTCTTCATAATGAGGCGAAGCTTTATCTGGTTCAGCAATCGGGTGTCCACAGCAAAAGCACAACTCATGACTACCTGCTGCTAATCCATGACGAACAGCTACCCGTTCATCAAAGACAAAACATTCTCCTTCCCACAAGCTTTCGGCGGCGGGAATTTCTGCTAAATATTTGAGAATACCGCCTTTGAGGTGATAAACTTCCGTAAATCCTTGGGATAGCATAAAAGATGAAGCTTTTTCGCAGCGAATCCCACCAGTGCAAAATAAAGCAACTTTTTTATGCTGATTTGGGTTGAGGTGATGCTGCACATATTCCGGGAACTCCCGAAAAGAATTTGTGTGGGGGTTATTAGCTCCTTGAAAAGTCCCAATTCTGACTTCATACTCGTTGCGAGTATCAATCACCGTAACTTCTGGGTCAGAAATTAAATCATTCCATTCTGCTGGAGTGACATAAATGCCTACTTGCTGATTTGGGTCAACTTCTGGTAAACCCAAAGTCACAATTTCTGATTTCAGTCGCACCTTCATCCGTTCAAAGGGCGGTGTTTGAGCGTAAGATTCTTTGTGTTCTAAATCTGCTAAACAGCGATCGCTACGTAGATAAGCAAAAACAGCATCAATGCTTTGACGCGAACCCGCAATTGTGCCGTTAATACCTTCGGCTGCTAACAAAATTGTCCCTTTAATATCTTGTGCTAGACAGTAAGACAGCAAGGGTTCTTGTTTTTCGGCAAAGTCAGGCAAACTGACAAATTTATAAAATGTGGCAACAATCTGGGTATTTTCTTGGTTCATCCCTTTGGCAATGGAACAATCTTCCGGTACAATTTTTAAAGTAGCTAAATTTGACTACCTTTTCAATTTTACGGGGGTTTAGCTCAGTTGGTAGAGCGCCTGCTTTGCAAGCAGGATGTCAGCGGTTCGAGTCCGCTAACCTCCACTACATCAAGAATTGCCATTTTGGTGAGGCTACAAAATAGCCCGCGCTTTGATGGTTGCGGGAGAAACATCTAATATTCCCTGATCGCCGTCTAAAATGACTTGTACACCTACTGGTAATGCCGCATTTTGTTCACCGTGACCAAAGGGTAAATCAGAGATAATCGGAATTCCTAAATCACCCAAGCGATCGCGCAGAACTTCTTCCACACTAAAACTAGGTACGTTGACGGGAGGTTCACAACGAGTAAAACCACCTAAAACTATCCCGCGCACGTTGGGTAACACGCCACTTAACCGCCACTGAGTTAGCATCCGGTCAATACGATATGGTGCTTCTGTAACATCTTCAAAAGCCAAAATCACATCCTCAAAATCAGGTTGTAGCGGTGTACCTAAAAGATGAGTAGCGACCGTGAGATTACCTGGAAGCAAAATCCCAGTTGCAATTCCACCACCCCAACCACAACCTTTCAGCGGCTCTACCTGCTTTCCTTCTACCCAATTCAATAATCGCTCTCTAGACCAATCTGGCTCATTGGCAAATGTGGTCAAGACAGGTGCGTGAATACTAGAAATTCCGACATTAAAAAGACTCCACAACAAAGCTGTAATATCAGAAAATCCAATGAGCCACTTCGGCACTATGGAGTTTTTATGCCAATCCCAACTTTCTAAAATGCGGGTGCTGCCAAAACCACCTCTAGCACAGAGAATACCACGGCAATCAGGGTCATGCCAAGCTGCGGCTAACTGATGGCGACGAATTTCGTCTTTGTCAGCTAAATAGCCCCAACTTTGGTCAATATTAGGGCTTATTTCCACACAATAACCGCGCGCTCGCCAAATTTCTATACTCCGTTCAAAAGCATCAAATTCTCGTAAAGCACCACTAGGCGCAATTACGCGCAGTAAATCTCCAGGTTTTAGGGGCGCAGGTAAAATTGTTGATTTCATCAATACATTTTTTAGGAGACAGAATTCCAGAATCAGCAAAAATCCAACTATATACTGTACTCGCTATGATGTACACTCATAAAATTTCACGGCAAAAACAGAGTCAAGAATGATGATTGACTCTGTCGAATAGGATATGCTGCACACTTGACGTAGGCGATTTTAAAATATGTCACCAGGATTCAGCATGAATTATCTGGAAAAGGCTGGAATCTCCTAGTTTTTTGTTCTGGCTGCTGATTTTTTCTTTCAGCAATACAAATTCTCCAATAAAATTATCTTGGAGGTGTACGAGTAGGTTTGGGTGTAGGTGTTGTCGGCCTAGGAGAAGGTCTTTGTTGTGCAATTACCATATCTGCTTGATTAGCAGCTTGAGAATCAGAAAAGAAGAATCCACCAATAGCGGTAGTCATCAACACCGCTATAACCACAGAGTTTATCCCCTTCATAAGAATTTCCTTTTTGCAGAGATTTATGTCTACCTATTCTGCTCAATCAAAAAAATTCTGCTATCTTGCTGGAGAAATAAGCAGTTGTGGGTGGTTTCACAACATTAGATAGATGGTAGATTCAAGCTCATTTAGTATGGCAGTGCGATCGCACTAGTATTCAAAATAAAATTTCTATGCCCAAAGTAAAAATTTTTAATTAAGTTTTGGGAAAACTAAAGATGACAATACTGCCTTTTTTCGTACCTGACTTTGCAACTATGGTTCAGGGCGAAGATGGGAAATATAACTTAAAAGGCAAAGGATTGATATTATGCTTGCTACGCATAGCATGAACAATGCTAATGAGCTTAACCTGCGATTAGAGTCAACTTTGCAAGAATTACCTATGTGGGAAGTTCAGGTTGAGTTAGATTGTCCAGGCGGTGAGTTAATTAAACTTTTTAGTCAGCAACCGTTACTTCCAGGAATTATTTTGAATCAAGGCCAGTGTTTTGTAGGCATGATTTCGCGGCAAAAGTTTTTTGAAAATATGAGCCGTCCCTATAGCTTTGGTTTATTTTCGCGCAGATCAATTGAGAGTTTATATAAATTTATACAACCAGATTTATTGATATTTTCTGGAGAAATAACCATTGTAGAAGCGACTCAAACAGCATTAAAAAGAGCATTAAATCTAGCCTATGAGCCAATTTTAATAGCAACTAAATCAGGAAAATATGGGCTAATTGATTTTCATCAATTACTATTAGCTTACTCCCAAATTTATGCCTTAACTTTGAATCATCTACAGCTTGTAGAAGAACAATCAAAAACTGCTAAAGCTGGTTTTAAAGATTTGCAAAATAATTATACTCGCTTAGTACAAAATGAAAAAATGGCAGCATTGGGACAATTAGTTGCGGGGATTGCCCATGAAATCAATAATCCTGTCAACTTTATTGCGGGAAATTTAGTTCATGCTATTAATTACACTCAAGATTTACTAGAGCTAATTGATTTATATCAACAACATTATCCAACTCCAAAAGAACCTATTAAAAATCAAATTTCGGCATTCGATTTAGATTATGTGACTGAAGATTTTCCCAATTTATTAGCATCAATGAAAATAGGGTGCGATCGCATTCAGCAAATAGTCCAATCCTTACGCAATTTTTCTCGTCTTGATGAAGCTGAGAAAAAAATAGTTGATATTCATGAAGGTATTGATAGTACACTGCTTATTTTAGGCAGTCGCCTCAACGCAGAAATTAATGGCGTAAGAATCAGTATTGTTAAAGAGTATGGCAATATTCCAGCAATTGAATGTTACGCTGGGCTAATAAATCAGGTTTTTATGAAAATCTTGACAAATGCTATTGATGCGTTAGAAGAATCAATTATTAAAAATCAAGAATTAAATCCGCATAACGCTGGACTCTTAAATAATCCAGAAATTAAGATTCGGACTGAAATTACAAGTAATAATCAAGTAAATATTTGCATTGCTGATAATGCAATGGGCATTCCAGAGGATATCCAAAAATATTTATTTGACCCTTTTTTTACTACTAAACCAGTCGGCAAAGGTACAGGATTAGGATTATCTATTAGCTATCAAATTATTGTGGAAAAACATGGTGGACAATTACAGTGTCTATCTACTGTAGGGCAAGGAACTGAATTCATTATTCAAATTCCTGTAAGACTCTCATAATATTGAGTTCCTTTTAGCAGCCAAATAATAGATGAGCGAATTTTGAAAGCGTTAATGTCAGTAATTGTAGCTTTTTACCTCAGACTTCCACTACGCTTGCAAATTTTAATCAAATCATGGCAGTATAACTCTGCACCGCTTAATCCAGGTGCAAATTGAGTATCAGCAATATTTATTGTCACCAAAAAATTTTATGAACAAAAGATTGAAACTTAGCCTCATCCTGCTTGCAGCTTTAGGAAGTTTTACCTCGCCATTAATTGCTAGAGCTAATTTTGAGGGTAATCTCAATGTAGAAATTGATGGCTTAAAAAACACACAAGGGCAAGTCTGCGCCAGTATATTTGCCAGTAGTCAAGGATTTCCGGCCGATCGCGATCGCGTATTACAAAGACAATGTACTAAAATTACTGACACATCTGTAAAACTGACCTTTAAAAACTTAAAAGCAGGTAACTATGCCGTTGCTGTGATGCACGATGAAAATGACGACTTCATGGTTAATCGTAGTGACTTAGGTTTTCCTCTCGAAGGCTTTGGATTTTCTCAAAATCCAGAAATTATTGACCGTGCGCCTAAATTTGATGAAGCAGCAGTTCTCGTTGCAGGTGCGAATACAGATATCAAAATTCAGCTGAAATATTTATAAGGACAATTAACCTGGCTCTTTGTGAATATCCTCTGGTAAATTTGGTTGAACTGCTATGTTACGCATTCTTTTTATTTGAGTTAAAGCATACTTTGCTGTTGCCTGTACTTCTGCATCTGGGTCTTCGAGTGCGTGGCCTAACATTTGACTCATTTGCGCCATCATATCGTAGACACGAGTCAAGTCACGGATAGCATTTTGCCTGACTTGAGGACTATCATCTTGCAAAGAGATGGCTAAAGCACGGTTAATTGGCTTGAGGGCGCGGGTGCTGATTTCTGACAAAGCTGCCAAAATTAAGCTACGTTGTTGGGAATCAGCATCAATCATTAAGTCAACTAAAGGTTGAATTGCGCGAGAATCACCTTGCTGTCCTAAATCCCAAATCGCCTTACGTCGCTTTGTTGGGTCATTACTGTGTAAATCTTTAATTAATTCATCAACGATATTAAGTTTAGCTAGGCGAGAAGTTTTTTCTACTGACACAACCGTTGGTAGTGCCGATGTTGGTGTCTGTGTCGTAGTTTCTGGATTGATTGATGTGCTGTCTAATTCTGGTAAGGTTGATTGAATTGGGTCTTCAGCAGCTGGACTCAAAGCCGGAAGCGGAGAATCTTGAGACTGTTGTGCTTGCTTGGACTGACGAAACCTTTTTAATAAAAACAGAAGTGCGCCAATACTGCCAAAAATTCCTATTCCTAATAATGACCACCACACAAAGTCTTTTTGTTTAGGCTTGGTTGTAGCCGCAGATTGAGTATCTGGGTTAGGTGAAGCCACAATTGGCGAAGTCGCAAACTGATTTTTTGAAAGAATAGCAGCTTGTACACTCACCTGTGTGGTCTGGTCAGCAATACCATCTGTTCTTTTTAAAGTCTTGGTTTTTTGAAATTGAGCCACAGCAATTTGGGTAGTGGAACCATACTTTCCATCTACTAACCCCTTATAAAACCCTAAATCTTGCAATTGGGATTGTAATTTTTGTACTTCCAGCCCTTGACTACCCAATTTTAGAACAGCCTGCTTAGTGGGCTGTTGGGAATTGGCTTGGGCAATTGTTAGGTACTGAGGGTGAGATGTGGCTGTACTTGGGTGATTGGGGTAAAAACCCAGACAACTAAAACAAATGGATATCAGGATAGAGGAAGGACATAGCCTCATATTGCCAGCTTCAGCCTGAACGTGATTTTGAAATGATCCATACCACAATAGCTTCTCTTATGTCTAAATGTTAACTATGGTTAATGGTCATTTGTGATGATTTATTCTTCCCTGATATCCTGCCCTTCTACACTAATTAGGGTAAAATTTCGGTCTCCGATTCTCTGACCTGTATAGATAGGGAATTGAGCTTTTTAGCTGATGTTTCTAAGACTTGTGGCTGTTGTGTGCCAGTTTTTTCGGGAATATTGAGTGTTTGGTTCTGTCCAGCTAAGTTATCACGCTGATTGATAAGATAGATGCTGATTAATGTCAAACAAACGCCTATCCACTGCAAGGGACTGAGAATTTCTGAGAGGAAGAGGTTGCCAAAAAGTAGGGCAAATACTGGTGTGAGGAAGGTTAAGGAACTCAGACTAGTTAAACTGCCACTAGAAGCAAAATAGAAAAATAAACCATAAGCGATCGCACTACCAAATACTGTGGCATATCCTAAAGCCACCCAATCAGATGCAAGAATATTTTGCCATTGCTGAGATTCTCTGAATGCGGAAACCCCCCACAAGGGCAAACCACCAATAATCATGTGCCATCCGGTAGCGCTTACAGGATCAGCATGGCGCGTCACAAATCTAATTAACACTGTTCCTACAGCCATTGATAGCGCCGCTAACAGCATTAACCATTCACCACTAGCAAATAAATCTTGCCAGTTACCCATTGTGATATTTCCTTGTGTACCCAGCCAATGAAATATCAACTCATCTGGTAAGCCAATTAAGCTAATACCTGTCACGCCTAAACCCAATCCTAACCAGCCCCAAAAACCAATATGTTCCTGAAACAGCCACAACGACAGCAAAGCCACTGCTAAAGGTTGGGAGTCAATCATCACTGATCCTAATCCGGCAGTGGTTCTGACTAAACCTTCTGCTAAAAAACCTTGGAATAATGTCCCATCTATTAAGGCAAATAAAGTAATCCATAACCATGCTTTCCAACCTTGTGGCTGGGGTCTACCCATCAGTGCGGCGACAACCAAAATTAACACTCCGGCTGGTAGCAAGCGCACACCCGCCATAAATAGTGGTGTGGTGTGGGGGATAACTCCTTTCATGGCGACCATTGCTGTTCCCCAGAGAAAAAAGGGAGCAATTAGCAATAAGGGAGCGAAGGGTAGTCGAGATGCACTGAGTTTCAGTTGCATGAGTTTGCTGAGACCTTTATGACACAAGAGCAGAGATTACTTTAACCAATTCTACCCAATTGTGACTTTTTGTGAAGGAAATCATACTTAATTAGTACTTAAGTATGAAATGGAAACATCAAGGAGTCTTTGTGTGAAGTGTTGAGTGGGGAGTGTTTTTCCACTCAACACATATCTCTATTTGGCTTACTCTTTTGGTTTATGCTTGGATTTGTGAGAGCCAAAGCTATAGACCATTGCTATTTTTACGAGGTCGAAATAGGCAGAATGATTATCTTTGTTGACAATTGCTAAAGATATCGAGCCTGCAACTAAAATGACCAAAATTGGTGAGAGTATTTCGCCGGTGATGCCGTTGTTGTTATCTGACATGATTATGACCTCCTGTAAAGTGATGCCTTTGGCTTATTTCTCAGCCAAAGGCAATATGTAAAACAGCACCGTGAACTGGGAATTAACGCCAGGACTCAAAAATCATGGCGATCGCAAATAAACAGAACAACGAGGCTGCAACCCTTCCCAACCAAACCCAAACCTCGGCAGATAGTAGGCTGTTAGCGAGGGCAAATGCACCGAAAATATGGAACACCACAAAAGCGATCGCCAAACCAGCTAAAGCCCACATAAAAAACTTCAATCCTCTAGCGGTCAAGATTAAAAGGGGATTTCGGTTGTCTTCGTGATGAGTTTTCATAGTTTTCTTCCTGTCTTCAGATGGGAGTTGAACAAGAGACCTTTCGTCCTGTTTGTTGTTGCTCATAGAATTTCCTCCTCGATAGAAAAACCTAAGCAAAAAGCCGGACACGTAATTTTTGTTACATTGCCCGGCTTGTAAACTTCTCATTTATCAAAAGCCAAAGTCTCAGATGATTGATATTCAATTTTTCTGATTACCTCGCCAAGCTGCCAGTCTTCTTGAACTTGTGATAGCTATGGCGATGAAGTAGATTATTGTTGGTGGCGAGACTGTCTACAAGCTATCCAGGTTTCCAAAATGTGTTCGTGTAATTTTTGGATTTCTTGTAGTTCTTGTTGATTCAACTTGTGCTGATAGCTAATATGACCACTCAGTTCTACAATCGCTTCGTATTTTCCCTTTTTACTAGAGATAACTAACTGGCCGTGTTGAGTTGCAGACAAGGTTTCAATCAAGAGAATAGCCATGTGAGAAAATACAAGTGGTAACTCAACTGCATATAACTGTTTGGGGTTGGCTAAAATTTCTGGACTGCCTCTTTCTTGCGGTTTCAATATTGGTAAGGTTTCTGGGGATTGTTCTCCTACTTTCAAGATAGTTTTGATGGAGTTAGAGCCTCTAATAAAGTCTGGCAGTCCTGAGAAGCTGGTCATTTTAGTTGCCCCCTGATGTTAGCTGTGGAGTTGGGACTTATCTGTATATCTCACATATACTCCTCTGTGTATAAGATAACCACATCTCAATTAAAAAAGCAAGCGCTTAAGAGGAATATTTCTTTAAAAAATGTCTGTTTATGTAAATTTAATATATATTTTTCCTTATATATATCTCACGTAGATATAAAAAGCTATACTAGACGTAGGTTTTTATACAAAAAATCTTGATAAAAAGTAGAACATATTTTCTTCTAGAAAATAAAAATATTGTCTACACTCATAGAAACTGAAATAGCATAGTTGCCAACTAGTAATACAATTGTGTGGTGACAGAAATTCTGTAATGACAGATTCTTTTTTAGACTTGACAGTCGTGCTATAAGAAAATATTCTCACATACTGATAAGTCAAATATATTGTGTGGAGCTTAAATGAGATGAACAGCGCAGCAGATATGCCTCTGCTTCCCGATGATTTCATTACAGGAGTTGCGAATAAACATAATGTAACGAAAACTGAGCTAGAGGCATTATTATTAGCATTAAAAGATTATTCTGGTGCAGAAATTGCCGAAAAACTGGCTATTTCTCAACCAGCAGTAAGAAAAAGATTAGGAGAAAGTTACCGCAAATTAGGTATAGAAGGTAGCGGGAATAAAAAAATTTATAACTTGAAGCAGAAATTATTTGCTCAGTACCAAGGTATTCAAGAAAACTTTACTGCACCAAAAGAAGATTGGGGTGAAGCAGTTGATGTAGATGGTTTTCGCGGGCGAGAGACAGACATTAAAGATTTAGAAGAATGGATAGTTGGTAATACTAATGATTCTGTACGGTGTCGGTTAGTAGCTGTTTTGGGTATGGGTGGAATTGGTAAGACTGTAATTGCGGCCAAAGTTGCCCAAGAAATCCAGTCGCAGTTTGATTATCTAATTTGGCGATCGCTCCGCAATGCACCACCACTATCAGAAATCCTCAACCAACTTTTGCGATTTTTACCTAATGATGCTGAAGATTATTTAACAGTTAGTGAAAATAACAAAATACTTTTACTGATTGATATTTTACGAAAACATAGATGCCTAATTATTTTGGATAATGTCGAATCAGTGCTACGCAGTGGTGAAGGCAAAACTCAAGAATGGGCTGGCGAATATGAACCTGGGTATGAAAACTATGGCTACTTTTTTAAAAAAGTGGCAGAAACATCACATGAAAGTTGTTTATTAATTACTAGTCGAGAAAAACCCAAAGAAGTAGCTGTACTAGAAGGTAAGAATCTTCCAGTGAAAGTCTTACAGTTATCTAGTCTGAATTTAGAAGAAGCTAGGGAAATTCTGCTGGATAAAGGATGTAAATGTACTGATGAACAATTAGAAGAACTGGTTAAAATCTACTCTGGTAATCCTTTAGCTTTAAAAATAGTAGGCACCACAGTTTATGACTTATTTAGCAATAACATTACAGAATTCTTAAGAGAAATTCAGGGAGAAAATGCTGTTTATGGTGATATTCGGTCACTTCTAGAGACACAGTTTAACCGCTTGTCAGACCTAGAAAAAAAAGTGATGTATCGGCTGGCAATTCATGGAGAATATCTGTCTTTAGCACAGCTAAAAAATGATTTAAGAACTACAGATGTTGAGTCCAAAATTTTGGAAGTAATGGAATCTTTATTAAGGCGATCGCTAATTGAAAAAGAAGCGAACACCAGCAGGTTTCGGCAGCAATCTGTAGTGATGGAATATGTGACTAAAAGTTACATCGAAAGGGTAACTCATGAATTTAGTGAAAAAAAAAACTGGAGTTTGTTCATGCCCATCCTTTATTGCAAGCGCGATCGCTTGATCATATCCGGCAAACACAAGAACGACTGATTCTAGAACCAGTTAAGCAAAAGCTCATCAAAGCTTTTGGGACAAAAACAGAACTCGAAGCTTATTTACGACGAATGCTGAGAACTTTACAGCAAGAGTCGCCCTCAACTCCAGGTTATGCAGCTGGTAACATAATCAATCTACTGCGACAACTCCAGATAAATAAATCACAGCCAGATTCATACATTGATTTGAGTGGACGTGATTTTTCTGGACTGACTATCTGGCAAGCATATCTCAAAGATGCAAATTTACAAGATACCAGCTTTGCCAATGCTGATTTCAAGGGTTCTGTTTTCACAGAAACGATGTCTAGTATCGTTTCTGTGAGATTTAGCCCTGATGGCAAATTTTTTGCCACAGGTTTAATCACCGGAGAAATTAGATTATGGCGGACTGCGGATACTAAACAAATTCGCATTTATCAAGGTCATAGCGCTTGGGTTTGGGCTTTTGCCTTTAGCCCAGACAGTAAAATCCTGGCCAGCGGTAGTGCAGACTACACAATTAAACTCTGGGATGTGCAAACAGCTGAATGTCTGCAAACATTCACAGAACATACAAATAAAGTTTATTCAGTAGGTTTCAGTCCCGATGGTTCTCTATTAGCCAGTGCGGGTGAAGACCAAACTATTAAAATTTGGGATATTGCTACAGGAGTTTGTCAGCAAACACTTTTGGGTCATGATGATTGGGTGTGGTCTGTCACCTTCCAACCATCTTCCACCACGAAAAATACTTTTTTACTTGCTAGTGGCAGCGCCGACAGCAAAATTAAGCTGTGGGATATCAACACAGGTAAATGTCTCAAAAGCTTGACTGGTCATAACCATGAGGTTCACTCAGTAGCTTTTAGTCCCGATGGGCGAACCCTCGCGAGTGGGAGTGCAGACCGTACCCTAAAACTGTGGGATGTAAATACAGGTAAATGTCGGCAGACTTGGGAAGGACATAGTAAAAAAATTTATTCTGTGCGTTTTAGTCCTGATGGGCAAACCCTCGCCAGTGGTAGTGAAGATAGAACAATTAAACTCTGGGATATCGCGCAGGGAGAATGTTTGAAAACACTACAAGGTCATTATAGTCAGGTGTGGGCGATCGCTTTCAGTCCTGACAGTCGCACCTTAATCAGTTGTAGCGACGACCAAACAGCCAGGCTTTGGGATGTCAATACAGGCAATTGTCTCAATGTCTTACAAGGCTATACCCGCGATGTCTATTCCGTAGCCTTTAGTCCCAATAGTCAAATTCTGGCGAGTGGAAGGGATGACCACAGTATTAACCTGTGGAACTTACAAACATCAGAATGTCACCCTCTCAGGGAACATCAAGGGCGAATTCGTTCTGTCGCCTTTCATCCCAATAAACCAATACTAGCCAGTGGTAGTGCTGACAATACAATTAAAATCTGGGATATCACAGACATTCGCCATAGCAAATGTACTCAAACCTTGACTGGACACGGTAACTGGGTATGGACAGTTGCTTTTAGTCCTGATGGGCAAACCCTAGTCAGTAGTAGCGAAGACTGTAGCATTCGCATCTGGGACATCTCAAGTGGTGATTGTCTGAAAAAAATCAAAGAACATAGCCATTGGGTGTGGACAGTAGCCTTTCATCCTGATGGCAATACTCTGGCAAGTGGTAGCGCTGACAGTCAAATTAAACTTTGGAATGTCGCCGGCGAATGTCTCCAAACTTTCACAGAACATCAAGACATGATTTGGTCAGTCGCCTTTAGTCCTGATGGGAAACTTTTAGCCAGTGGTAGCGAAGACAAAACCGTGAAGTTATGGAATCTTCGCACAGGCGAATGTATTCACACTTTAACAGGGCATGATCAACAAGTCTATTCAGTGGCATTTAGTCCCAATGGGCAGATTTTAGCTAGTGCTGGTGCTGATACCACTGTGATGCTATGGCAAGTAAATACAGGTGAGTTTCTCGAAACTTTGAAATTAGGACATACAGCAGCGATTCGTTCCTTAGCTTTTACTCCCGATGGTAAATTATTGGCGAGTGGCGGCGAAGACGAAAAGATTCAACTATGGGATGTGCAGACTTGTCGGAGAGTGCGATCGCTTAAACCAGATCGGCTCTACGAACGTATGGATATTAGCAATATCACAGGCTTAACAGATGCTGAAAGGGCTTCTTTAAAAATGTTAGGTGCTGTTGATTAAAATTCTCAGCTTTCCGGCAGTAGGCTGATCAAAAATGAATACATTCATGATGAAAATTTGCATCTGAAATCATTCTCAAGAGATATGAATGCAAGTACATCATTCTGTTTTCCTGTTCATTTATTGAGATGATTGGTGTTTTTATATTTCTTCCCAAGAATACCAATCAACTACCAGGGCATTACACCATCAAAAAATATTAATCTTAGGTGTGTAATCGTTGTGTTATTATCTCAAACTCAAAGTCAACAAACATCCACTCAGATTTATTCAATTAAAATTGTATTAATTGGAGAATTTCTGAAACACAGAAGCTTTAATGGCGCAAACAAAGCCTTGCCAGTTCTGGCTTCTAGTTTGGTTAATGCAGGATTTAGGCAAGTTTTACAACTAGATTTAGAACGCCTAGATTTAAGAGTTGATGATGTTTTAAAGGAAATCATCAATGCTGATTTAATTATATTTGCTGGTTGTCTCACAACTCAATGGCCAGAGATTGACGATCATAGTAGCAAAATTTTTGCCGAACTTCAAAAATATGACAGAAAAAATGTGCCAATTTTAGTTGGTGGTTATGCAACTAAAAGCGTTGAAGATATTGCCCGCATTACACCTTGGATTACAGCTTTTTGTGATGGTGAAGGCGAAGAATCAATTATAGAAATTGCTCATACTGTTGCTAGAGGTACTTTTTATCAAGAGATGGAACATTTACCAGGGTTATGTTTTATAACTGATGATGTGAAATTTCATAGAACTATTGCAACCAGAGTTAATAACTTTGATGATATTGATCAAAGCTTTGGTTTGGTTCATGTACCGCAAGTACATGATATGGATATTTTTAAATCTTCAGATGGTAGACAATTAAAAACCGCCCAAATATTTACTCAACGAGGCTGTCCTTGGGGATGTGGTTTTTGTAATAAAAGTAGTGAAAGTAATAGTGTTATTAGGTTAAGTGAAGCATCTTTGCGTAGACAATTACGGCAACTAAAAAAACATGGTTATGAAGCAATTTATTTAGATGTTGATACTTTTACTGTGCATGAGCAAGCAGCTAAACGTGAAGCCGAAATTCTTAAAGAAGAAGGCTTTTTTTGGGGTTCTAATACGCGCATCGATAAAATTAATTATGAACAGATGCGTTATTTAGCAGAACATAATTGTGTATATCTGTTTTTTGGGGTTGAGCATACTTTACCAGAAGTTTCATTAGCTAACCACAAATTTAACGGTTCTGTTGCTAGTCAAATTAAGCAAGCATTTGATTATCCAGCCAAGATTACCAGAGCTTTTCAAGATATGAATCAGGCGGGATTGCCTAGTAGTTATTTTTTGATTTTAGGCTTACCCAAAGCTAAACTCAACGATAAAAAGACTGAGATTATTGGTTATGAACCGACAACTTATGCAGATGATATCGAGGCAATTCGTTTTGGTATTGAAAAGTGTAACCCAGATTTTTTGAATTTTAATGTGCTGCGATTTATGCCTGGGAGTATGGCTGCTGATACAGTTGGTGATTGCAGTTATTCCTGTGTGCGTCCGTCAGGAAAACAGCCAATTACTGCTGGATATTTTTTACCACGAGCTGTCAAGCATTATGGATATCCCCAGTTTCAAGAACATGGTGTTTACCGACTGTGTGAATCTGTGAGTAAATATCAACCAATTACAATGGCGATGAATCCTCAAAGGGTTTATGATACCATTTGCTACGCTATGCAGTTGATTAATGCCAAGATTGATGCAGGTGGTAAAGCGACAAAATTGTTTATTGATCGAGATTTAATAGCTTTACGTTTAGTCACTCAAGATGCACAGGGAAAATATGCGATCGCACCTTTAGAAGACTTTGCCAATATTTAATTTTGCTGACTCAAATGTAGGTTAGGTAGAGGAATAAAAATCAACATCATCAAGACTTTGTTGGGTTTCCCTATCGCCTACACCCAACCTACAATTTTATTTCTAACCTGTAACTTATAACCTCTTATTTCTTCCCAAATAAGCTATCTAAAAAGGAGATATTTACAGCTAAATTAATTAAACCTTTCCCACTCCTTCTATCGACGATTTCCGCATTATTTAAAGCCACAATATAAGGTTCACCATCAATAGAGGCAATAATCGGGCCACCAGATGAACCACCTGCCGTATCGCAATCATGTAATAAGATATTTGACTGCTCATCAACAATACTGCAACCAGCTTGGAAACCCGCTGTCCATCCCTGTCCTGCTGTTAAACCCCAAAACTTTTCCGTCTCAGCTTGGGGATAATCACCAGAATACCCAACAAAAAAGAATCTTTTCTCATTCCGAATTAACGTTTTAGCAGGCAGAGACTTCCAACCTAGATAACCATATTTGCGCCCCAACGGTCTATCAATTTTGATAACCGCCCAATCATTAGCCTCAGAATTTTTATCTTGAAAATGTGTACCCGCTAGATACTGCACAGCATAAGCTCTATCTTTATATTGACCATCCACAACATTGGGTAGAAAAGCAACTCGGCTGGCAACTTGTCCAGTTTTTGGGTCAACTACACAGTGAGCATTAGTTAAAACAATATCCTCATCAATCAAAGTCCCGGTACAAGTGTAAGTTTGCGAGTTTGATTCGCCAACAATGCGACCAACAGTAGACCAAGGATAATTATTACTTAACATGGGTAGGCGATCGTCCCGGCCTATCGTTCCCCTCGTCCCTTTTTTAATAGGTTTATTTGACTCCTCCAGTTTTTCTGGCTTGAATGGTTTGCCGCTATTTTGTAATTCTAATCGACCCGCTTTTTTCAACGTTGGGGCTGCTGTTGTTTCCGGTAGTTTTTGCACCTGTGCTTCTACAGAAACCCAAACACCGAAACTCATAACAATAACAACACTGGAAATTAATAATGCAGAATTTTTTTGAGAAATCAATCTGTTATTCATTGATCAGCCTCTTTGCTTTGTAGACAAAAATACCATTCTTGGATGAAAATCAGCTTAATTAAATGGCATTCACTCAATAACTAGCACCAATACTCTGCGTTACTTTGCCCTTTCCTCCACTTTCCTCCGTGTTTAAAAACACAAAAAACCCTTCAAATTCCGGAATTATCTCTGCACATCTGAGTTGGGATAATTCACAAATTCCAGTTGCGGCGGAAATGAAAGAAGCCTTCTAATCTATCTTGTACGTCTGGGTGGTTATTTAATATTTGCTGATATTCTTGGGCTGTTTGAGTCAAAATTTCTGTAAAATTGGGATGAACAGGTGCTAAGTTAGCTAAATCTTGGATTTTAATTTTTTGATTGATGGCTAACGCAATTACATTTATTAGTTCTCCTGCACTTTGACCTAAGATAGTTGCACCTAAAATTTCGCCGTTACGTAACACAATTAATTTACAAATACCTGTAGTTTCGCTGTTGATTTGTGCTGCTGTTAAAGATTTAAAATATTGCCGTAAAACTAAAAATTTATCATCACGAAATTGTCGTTTTGTTTGCGTCTCGGTCAAACCGACTTGCGCTAACATGGGATGTGTAAATATTCCCCAAGGTATGTGTTGATAATTAACTTCTAATCTAGAAAAAAATAAGGAATTATTTAGAGCAATTCTTGCTTCATAATTAGCGATGTTAATGAAGTCATAGCCACCAATTACATCGCCACAAGCGTAAATCCGTTTGTTAGTAGTTTGCAATTTATTATTAACTACCAAGCGATGCTGATACCATTTCACGCCTACTGCTGCTAAATTTAAAGACTCAAAATTTGGTTTTTGTGCTGTTGCTACTAAAATTTCATCAGTTTCAATTGCTTTATCTCCAGCTTGAATCCATTTTTTATCATCAATTTGTTTGACTTGTGTAACGGCAGTTTGAGTTAGAATTCGTACACCATCAACTTCTAATTGTGCCTGAAGAATTTGAGCAATTTCTGGGTCAATATTTGGCAGAATATGAGGATGTTTAATAACTAGTGTGACAGTGCAACCCAAACGGGCTAAAGTTTGCGCTATTTCTAGACTTTGCGGAACACCGCCAAGAATCACCCAGTTTTGGGGTAGTGTGGTTTTTTGGAGCGATCGCCAAATATTATTTAAGGTCATGTAACCTGTAGCTGGTAAACCTTCAATATTGGGAACGGCTGGACAAGAACCACTGGCTAGTAAATAGGTGCGTCCTCGTAATAGGCGGCGGACTGGATGATAGGAAGTGTTGGCTGATGTTGCTTCATTTTCATCAACGGCAAATGCCAAATGTGGCGAAGGTTGAAATTCACCTTTGCCAAAAATCACATCTACTCCCATTGCGGCTAGTGTCGCTGGAGAATTGAGTTCTTGAACATTGGCAGCAACGCCGTCAGCATATAGCATTGCCTCTTGCCAGGCAACAGATATATGGCATTTTTCGGCGATGTCGGCATGGTTGGTATGAATACCACAGCTATCTGCTTGATTGAGAGACTGTAAACGGTGGGCAATTTCGCTGAGAGTGTGATGATAAATAAATCCGTAATTTATTCGTGGTTCTACTAAAGCCACTTTCGCGTGCCATTTAGTTGCAGCTAAAGCAGCATAGCGTCCGGCAAGACTGCCGCCAATAATCACGACATCATAATCAATGGTCATTTGTCATTTGTCATTGGTCATTAGTTAATTGTAGAGACGAGATGATTAGCGTCTCTACAAGGTGCAAGATAATTCGTAGTTAGATTCTGACAAACTACGAATTTTAGAGTAATGTTTGGAGCGCTGTTAATAAGCGCTGGTTATCAGACACAGAACGCACTGCTACTCGGAAAAAGCGATCGCCTAATTCTTTAAAGCTCAGGCAATCTCGAATTAAAATTTGATGCTGTTGGAGTAATTGTTGCTGTAACTGCGAACTAGATTGTTGTGATGCCACTAATAAAAAGTTCGCAGCACTGGTGTGAGGTTGCAATCCGGGAATGGCAGCTAAACCTTGAAACAGTTGGTTTCGGGTTGGTGGTAGCCATTGCCAAGTTTGCTGTTGAAAATTGCGATCGCTAATGACAGCAATTGCGGCGGCCGCAGCGAGATTATTCACAGGCCAAGGATCACGCCACGACTGCCACAGTGATAAGCGGTCGGGATGGGCGATCGCATATCCCAGTCTCAGCCCCGGTAGACTGTAAAATTTTGTGAGCGATCGCAACACGACTAAATTTTCATATTCCTGCACCACCGGAATTAAACTTTGTTCTGCTTCTGGTGGTACAAAATCCATAAACGCTTCATCCACCACCACTAAAGCAAATTCTTTTAACAGCGGTAATATTTCCTGCCGTGAAAATAATTTTCCCGTGGGGTTATGGGGATTGTTTAAAAGTAATCCTTTGTCACTTGTCCTTTGTCCTTGAATTTCTAAACGTTGGCTACCAACACTCAGACTCTTGTCATTGTTAATTAACAAATGACTATTGACAAATGACCAATGACTTAGATCAATAGGTAACTCCAGAACTTTAGCGTTGTATGCCGTCAAAGTGCGGTAGTAATCACCAAAGGCTGGAGCAATCAAAACTGTTGCAGCTAATGCTGCTAATTCCCTACCCACCAAAGTTAATAATTCTGCTGAACCATTCCCCGGCAAAATCCACTCTGGTGGTAATTGATGGAAGTGACTGAGAGCTAGTCTCAGTTCACTATATTCTGGTTCTGGATAGTGCCTCAGACTACTAATTTGAGATTGAATCGCAGCGATCGCACTATCCGGTGGACCTAAAGGGCTGATGCTTGCAGAAAAATCAAGAATAGCATCACGGGGACATCCAGCCAGTGCTGCTGCCCAGGCTAAATTTCCCCCGTGTGCTGGTTGCTGCATCAAAATAAAAATTCCACAAACTAAACTTAAGATTTTGGGGGTGCAACTCTTTCTCTAAACAGTTTACCAGCAGAGAAAGCAGGCACTTTAGTCGCCGGAATTTCCATTTTCTCGTTGGTTTTGGGGTTACGACCTTCACGGGCTTTACGTTCCCGTGATTCAAAGGAACCAAACCCCACTAGTGTGACTTTATCGCCAGAGGAAACCGCTTCAATAATGGTTTCTAAAGCAGCGGTTAAGACAGCATCTGCTTGTTTTTTGGTAACACTAGCCTTTTCTGCTACTGCATCAACCAATTCGCCTTTGTTCATATAAACTCCTTCAGGTTTACTTGAGATTTCATTCAAGATGCACCATGTAGCATCCTTACTGAAATCTCTGTTTGCAGAACTACAAAAGTCGTGCTTAGGGAGTATTTCTACTCAAAACGGCTACACATCCCTTTGGCTCGACTTTTCAATGAATCATTCTAAGGTGTAGCAGCCAGAAGTGGATATATGAAACCGTTAATTTATATGGATTTCAGGATTTTTTGTGTTTTTAGGGGGTGTGTTGCACTCAAAACCAGCCCTAAAGTAGGAATAAATACTTAGTAAAAACCCTGGTTGTGAGAGAAACAATTAAATTATTGGGCAAGAGAAAAATCTGGATTCATGGCTAATTACGGCCTAATTTAGTTATTTTATTCAGTTAATAGTCTGCCAAGGGCGATCGCTGGGAATTTCTCAGCATTAAGGATGGTAAGCCTATCGCCTCGCTTGTAAACCATCACTGATTTTTGATTTTGGATGAGTTGCACCAGTCATTTTGAGAAATTCTGATACTCAGTGTTATGTGATTGTAAAATAACTTAACGTTTGCTCATAAGTTTTTGAGGGTTAATCTTCTTCATTGTCATTAGCTGGCAAAGGCTGGGCGATGTTGAAGCCAAGGTTTTGCTGTTTCAATTTGGGCTGCAAGACTAATTAAAGTAGCTTCCGCCGCAGGTTTACCCACAAGTTGCACACTCATAGGCACACCATGACTATCAAAACCCACTGGAAATGCGATCGCAGGTTGTCCGGTGGCGTTAGCCGCAGGACAAGGTGCAACCCAACGCATAATATTTTGGAATGCTTCTTCGGGGCTTAAAGCCGCCCATTCTCCTACTCGAATTGGTGAATGTAAATATACAGGCAATACCAACACATCAAAATGGTCGAAAAATGCCACAATTTGCCGGGAGACAATTTGCAATTGGGATAAAGCCCGGAGATATTCGGCAATAGTACCTGTACGTGCCAATAACCAACGGTTAACAGGCTGCAATGCCTCTACGGGAAGTCCCGATGCAGCTACCCCAGCTTGCCAAACGATTTGGAATGGTTCGACTAAGCCGCTAAAATCTGGGCAGTTTTCTTCAACAGTATTCCCCAATTGTTCTAATAACTGGACTGTTTGTAATACACCTTGCTGACAATTAGCATCCGCCGTTCCCAACGGTGTGATTTGAGTAGAGAAAGCAATGCGTAACCCAGAAACTTTTGCTTGGGTAGCGGCGAGAAATGAAGGTTCGGGGTCAGGTAGCCA
This sequence comes from Nostoc sp. HK-01, assembly GCA_003990705.1. Classification (GTDB taxonomy): domain Bacteria; phylum Cyanobacteriota; class Cyanobacteriia; order Cyanobacteriales; family Nostocaceae; genus Nostoc_B. The sequence goes on along the minus strand of AP018318.1, from coordinate 5,863,704 downwards.
ATAAGGATCACCTGTGAAGTAACCAGATATTGCATCTAACATAGCCGCTGCATCAGCCACAGTCCTAGCAATGGGGCCATTAACCGCAATTCCCCCCAAGCGATCGCCGACAGGGGCTTTAGTGACTCTACCGCGTGATGGTTTAATCCCGACTAAACCGCAACAAGCAGCTGGGCCACGAATTGAACCACCACCATCAGAACCTTGAGCGATCGCACATAATCCCGCGGCTACCGCTGCGGCTGCACCACCACTAGAACCGCCGGGAGTATATTCTAAATTCCAGGGATTTCTAGCTGGAGGAAAGCCTGTTGGTTCGGTGTAAGGAAAAGAACCAATTTCGGAAGTGGCGGTTTTACCAAGAATAGTGAACCCTGCTTGTTTAATCCGCGTTACCACCCCGTCATCATAATTAGGAACGTTATTTAACAATGCCGGATTACCGTAGGTACAGGTGACACCAGCCACAGCGTTGAGGTCTTTAATGGAAATCGGCACCCCAAAAAACGGCGGTAGTTCAGTAGATGTTGCCAACATTTCGGTTTTTGCTTGGGCATCAGCGATCGCGATTTCTGCCGTCACCGTAAAATAACTTCCCAATTGGGGGTTCAAACGCTCAATTCTTTGTAAATATATTTCCACCAACTCCAGTGGCGACACTTCCCGATGGCGGATTAATCGCGCTAACTCCACGGCTGGAGTAAACGCTAAATCAATTTCATTCATATTTGACTTTAGTTACCAATTGTGCATTATTTAAAATTTTTCAACTGAATTTGTTACTTTAGCAGGATTTACGGGAAGTATGAATCCATAGCTCCTCAGATTTTCTATCTTTCAGGATGCTGCTCTACCACCAATAAGATGAAGCTTGTATTCAAGCTAACACCTTGCTGCATAGTCATTTTAATTGTTTCACATCAACTTTCGGCAAATCCCCAAGGGATATTTATGGCTGATTTAGAAACTCTGGTAAATGAATTACCAAAAATTGTTCATAGTCTGAGGCTAAATATTGGACATTCCCATGACATCATGCAACAGATTGTCATGATTAATCATGGACAGGATCAACTACGGAATATTCAAGAAAAAGTTAAGTCCAGCCAATTAGAAAAATCTCCTACTACTACAGTTGCTTATTTAGATTCAGTCCCAAAAAATTGCAAAAATGGATATTATACAGTCTACATATATAAATATGATTATCCAGGCTTGCTAACAGCAAAATTTGGGAAACTACCAGCGGATATTTCCCTTAAAGAAATTCAAGCTAAAATAGAAGTCTGGATTGATTGGGGTGATTTAATTCAGGCTATTGCTGCTGATATTTTAAGTGATATTAAATTAGTGCAACAACTAAATATTGATGCTAATCATGATAGTATCCCTGCAACCTTTCAATCAGTAGAGGAAGTCTTAAAAATTCAGTTAGATTTAAATAAACCTAGGATTCTTCAACAACAAATTCAGCAAATTATCCAAGCTCAAGAAGATTCTTTAAAAATCAAGGAAAGATTAGAATTTATTTTTAATAATATTAAGCAGAGCCATAATTTATTAAGCATTTTACTCGGAATCTCATCTTTTTGTGGTAAATCTGGCTTTGCACTAGAATGGCTAGATGATGATCACGAATTAATTATATCTGGCGATGGCAGATTACAAGAGTTAACAGATATTATTAATGACTGTGAGTTTTACCAAACTAAAATTGATGGTTTGATTTTGCAGATTAGTTCTTTGAGAGTTAAATCAGAAAAAAAGTTACTCAAACCTAAATCTGAAAAATGGAAATTAGGAAATTATCATCCGCTAAAAAAGTTTAAAGAAAAGAATTTAACTCACTATGGTGGGATAATTGCTGCTAGTTTATTATTCTTAAGCTTTGGTAGTTGGATGCTCAAAGCAGAAATTCCCCAACTCCAACAAATTTACTTAAATTTTAATCAAGAAGAAACTGCGATCGCTAATTTTAAAGCCGCGCAAAACCTCGGTTTGGAAGCCTCTGGTTTAGTACAATCTCCACCCCATCCTTTAATTGTTTGGCAACAAGCAGAATCTAAATGGCAAGAGGCTATTAAGCTACTAGAAAATATACCACACAATACATCAGTTTCTACCAAAGCTAAAGATAAGTTAATTACTTATCGTTTATATCTTAATGTGATTAGTAAAAAAGTAATTACTGAAAATAAAGCAGTAAATAGTTTAGAAATAGCTCATAAATTAGCAATAGAAGCAAACTTTTTAATCCAAAGTTCCCCTCATTCATTTTCGGTGCGAGAGCAAGCAAAAAATAAATGGCAAAAGGCAATTAATACTTTAAAACAAATTCCTGGAAATACATTTGTTTATCAACAAGCTAAAGAGACTTTGTTGAATTATCAAGCGAATTATCGGGAAATTAGTCAAAAAAATTAATCACCGCCGCAGGCTTTTATCATACTATTACTAATAACACAAACCTGAAAAGTTCTGCCTGACTTTTTAGGTATCCATCCAAGTTGTATAGCTTGCTTTATCCACTTGGCTACGTCTTTTGGTGTGACTGTTTGTATTGGAGTGAGGATAAACCCCTGTGAGTGAAGTTTATCGGTAATAACCCCTAATACTGAACCTGGCTCAGAAGCGTGTGCTACTGCAACATGAATATGTCCATCAGGATAGTCTACTTGGCAGTTTGTAGCTTGTCTTCTGATTAGCCAAATGAATGTTTCTCCATCAACTAAAATTTTTCTTGTACCTTTTTTTGGTATGGACATCTGTATTCCCATATCAAATAATTTTTAGTGAAAGTAAATATAAATTTCTCAAATATTCATGGTTTTATCTATGGTTACTATAGATAGTTTTGATGGTTAAAATATGGTTATCAAAAGTATTAAAATTATTAATCATCATTTATGTTATTTTTTTATCTAAATAGTATTTACTATATTTTAATATCTATGGTAATTCCTTATAGGAAGTAAGATTTTTTGAGCAATTCACTTGAGAATGCTTCATAACCGTTAAATACCGTAGATAAGTTTTTTAAATATTTTATATCTGTGAGGAGCAATCATGGCAAAGTATCTTCTAGCTTCTGCTAGTGGAGCTAGTTTTTTATGTTTAATTAACGGACTATTACCCATTCAAGCACTGGCTAATACCGTACCAACCGAGCAAAAGTTATTATTAAATGCTCCTCAAAAATCAGCAATTGTCAATAACAAAATCCCTAATCAACTTAACAAGTTTAATCAAGTTACTTTACCCAAAACGGCTGAAACTAAATTAATTATAGCCAATGATAGCCCAGCAGCATCACCTACTATTCCAGACAAGCAAGAAAGCCAAGATTCATTTTCCCCTCAAGAGTTGCAGATATCAGATAACAATGACAGCCCTCAAGTAACATCTGTATCACAGTTTTCTGATGTGCAACCAACTGATTGGGCTTTTCAAGCATTACAGTCTTTAGTTGAGCGTTATGGTTGTATTGCTGGTTATCCCAATAGCACTTATCGCGGTAATCGTGCTATGACTCGTTATGAATTTGCAGCTGGCTTAAATGCTTGTTTAGAACGAGTTAATGAACTCATCGCCACAGCAACTTCTGATTTAGTCAAGAAAGAAGATTTAGCAACTTTGCAGAAGTTACAAGAAGACTTTGCTGCGGAACTAGCAACCCTACGAGGACGGGTGGATGCACTAGAAGCACGCACCGCAGAACTCGAAGCAAATCAATTTTCTACTACTACTAAACTCAATGGAGAGGTAATTATCGCAGGTATTGGTGCTACAGGTGGCGCACCTAATCAGGGCGATCCGAATATTATCTTGGTGAATAGAGTTAGGTTAAATCTCACCACTAGCTTTACTGGGAAAGATTTATTAATTACTGGTTTACAAGCTTATAACTTTTTGGGTGGTGTAGATGGAAGTGGTAGCTTGCAAAGAGGTTTAGGGTTAGCTTCGGATTTACTGACAGCTAGTAGTGCGCGGACAAGTTTTGAACCGTTGTTTCCTGGACTTGATGTGAAAACTTTATCAGATCAGGCAGCAAATAGCGTACAACTCTATAAATTACTGTATGTTTTTCCTGTTGCTGATAAATTGACTTTGTTTGCGGGAACTGCGGCGGAAGCAACTGATGCTTTTCCTGCAATCACACCTTTTTATGGTGAAGGACAAGAGTCAATTTCGCGGTTCGCTGGTTTAAATCCTGTGGCGCGAGTTTCTGGAGGAACTTCGGGAACTGGTTTAGCCTCGGCGGCGGGATTTATATTTAATATCTCTCCTCAGTTAGATTTAAGAGCTTTATACGGCAGTGTCAATGCGAACATACCCCAAGAAGGCGCTGAGTTGAATAACCCTCCAGGGGTTTCTAGCACTCCTTTAGGCGCAGGTGTATTTGGTGGTAGTAGTGTTGTCAGCGCTCAATTAACTTTTAAACCCACTAGTTCAATAGATGTGGGTTTAAACTATGCCCACAGCTATCACGAAATTAATATCTTAGGTACAGGATTAATTCGTGATGATATTAATGCGTTAGCTGGCGTTCCTTTAGGGACACCAGTGTCCCTAAATTCTGTTGGTGGTACGGTAACTTGGCGCTTTTCTCCAAAAGTTGCTTTGTCTGGTTATGGTGCTGCAATGTTTGTGGATGATTCTTCTGATGTTGTTAATGCTTCCACTACATTTACTAGCTGGATGGTAGGGCTGCACTTCAATGATTTATTTAAATCAGGAAATAATGCGGGAATTCTGTTTGGACAACCCCTGTTTCGTTCTGATGCAGGTGGTACGGCTCAACTGGCTCCAGATGGGGTAAATCGTGCCACTCCTTATCATTTAGAGGCGTATTATCGTTTGAAACTGACAGATAATATCAGCATTACGCCCGGAGCTTTTGTGTTGTTTAACCCTGAAGGTGACAGTAGAAACGAAACTACAACTGTGGGTGTACTTCGGACTACTTTTACTTTTTAGGATGGTTGATAGCAGTTCTCGGTTGAGAGTAGCACTGTTTTGACCTCTCTCCAAACCTCTCTCCTTGTAGGAGAGAGGCTTTGAATGTTAACGCTATTTTTGTAAAAATTAGAGATTTTTAAATGGGGAAGTTGCTAGAAAATATGCAAAATCAAGAATTAGATGTAGATAAATATGTTGAGCAAATGTCTTTATTATTAGATTTGCCCATCAAAGATGAATATCGTGATGGAGTGGTCGCGAATTTTGGCAGAATTAAAGCGATCGCTCAACTCGTAAATTCTTTTCCTTTACCCGCAGAAGTTGAATCTGCACCAGTATTTGAACCATAGTTGCTGATAATCTACTGGACTCCTCAAGTAAATGCACTGAGTCTTAGATATAACTACCAAGATTAAGATATTAGCCAATAATGCCATTGGAAACAGGAAATGAGTAATTTCAATGCTGGTAGTTCATTGAAGTCTGCGGCTATTGGGAAATTTTTGGTGCGTTTGCTGTGGGTGCTAATCGGAATTGGCGTTATTTCTACGTTTTTCTCTTTGTTAGCAGTCATAGCACAGCCAATTTATCAAATATTTGCTTCTATTGATGGACTCATATCAATAGTTTCGTTGTTGATTGGTGTAATTTCAATTATTATTTTTTTGGTTTGGCTACATCGTATCCATACTGATTTAAAAAATCTTTTCCAGGAATATCCGATTACTCCCGGCGGTGCGATCGCGCGATTTATGATTCCCATATACAGCCTTTGGGGAATATCTCACACCTTATCTACCTTTGCCGAAAAATTTCAAGCCGAAGGTGGTGATTTAACCAGTTTGAGTGAACGAGTGCGATCGCTGATAGCGCCACTATATTGTTTTATGATCGGGTCAAGAGCTTTGAACCGCATTGTTTTTGAAGCTTCTAAAAATCCTGGAGATAAATTTCTCCCTGTGTGGTTTTTAGTATCTTGTTTTGTCGACTTGGGTTTTACTGTTGTATTGTTACAACTCACAAAAACTATGGGGACTGCGGTTACTCAAAAAGCTAAACGCAATATTATCTAACCAATGAATTTAGAGTTCGCTGATGCCTTATCAATAGCAGCTGCTGTGCGTGGTGGTAAAGTTAGTGCGGTAGAAGTGACTGAGGCTGCACTCACAGGAATTGCCAAACTAGATGAGCAACTTAACTGTTTTACCACCGTCATTACCGAAACAGCTTTAGCAGATGCAGCCAGAATTGATCAAGAAATCGCTCAAGGTAATTCTCCATGTGTACTAGCTGGCGTACCTTTTGCTGTGAAAAATCTGTTTGATATTGCTGGTATCACAACCCTGGCTGGTGCAAAAATTAATGCCGAACATCCCCCAGCTACCCAAGATGCAACAGCAGTCGCCAAGTTAAAACAAGCTGGTGCTGTGTTGGTTGGGGCTTTAAATATGGATGAGTACGCTTATGGATTTGTCACAGACAACTTTCATTATGGTGCGACTCACAATCCCCATGATTTACACAGGTTAGCAGGTGGTTCTTCTGGTGGTTCTGCGGCGGCGGTGGCGGCTGGTTTGGTTCCTTTCACACTGGGTTCTGATACTAACGGTTCAATTCGCGTACCTGCGGCTTTATGTGGGGTGTTTGGTTTAAAGCCAACTTACGGACGCTTATCTCGTGCAGGTGTCACATTATTTTCTAGTAGTTTTGACCACATTGGCGCTTTTGCCCGTTCGGTACAAGATATCGCTACAGTATTTGATGTGCTGCAAGGAGAAGATGAAGGCGATCGCATTTGTACAAAACGTCCGCCACAATTGTGTTCACCCCAACTCCATCAAGATATCTCTCATCTGAGAATTGCGATCGCAGATGATTATTTTCTCCAAGGTGCAGCACCAGAAGCATTAGCCGCAGTCCAAACAGTAGCAGCGGCTTTAGGTGTAACTGAATATATCACCATACCAGAGGCTCAACGCGCCCGTGCAGCAGCTTTTGTCATTACAGCCAGCGAAGGCGCAAATCTGCATTTAGATCAATTGAAATCGCGTCCTCAAGATTTTGACCCCGCAACCCGCGATCGCTTTTTGGCTGGGGCGTTAATTCCCAGTAGTTGGTACTTGCAAGCGCAACGATTTCGTCAATGGTACCGCGATCGCGTTCGAGAAGTTTTCCAAAATGTCGATATCATTCTCGCCCCAACTACACCCATTTCCGCACCATTAATCGGTCAGCAGACAATGATTTTAGATGGTGCAGAAATTTTAGTACGTCCCCATTTAGGATTATTCACTCAACCCTTATCTTTTATCGGCTTACCTGTTTTATCTGTCCCCATTCAACGCCCGGATGCTTTACCTCTCGGTGTGCAATTAATCGCCGCACCCTACAATGAAGCATTAATCTTACGAGTAGCAGCCTTCTTAGAATCTCAAGGTGTTGTTTCTGCACCTGTAGTCAATTTAAACCAAAACTCCACCTAACTCTGTCTTTACCTCTGTACTCCTAGAAGTTTGACAAGCTTGATTAACAACACAAGCAGTCAACCACACTAAACCCACCGCATAACCAGCAATCACATCCGTAGGCCAATGTACCCCCAAATAAAGCCGACTAAAACCAATTGCCAAAATTAAAATCACAGTTAAGGTGAAAATCTGCGATCGCCATTGGGGAAATTCTTTGGAGAGGGAATAGCCCATACAACCATCAACCACCATTGACACCATTGCATGTCCACTGGGAAAACTGTAGTGATTGACGTTAATAATGTAATCCCACAAAGCTGGACGCGCCCTAACAAACAGTTCTTTCAGCAGGTAATTTAAACTAATCGCCCCCACCGCCGCCATCCCAAAGGTAGTAGCTTGTAATCGACGGCGGCGATACAGCAACAGAGCTTCCCATGTTAAACAACTCAAGATTAACAGTGGTGGCTCACCTAGGGAAGTTATACCTACCATGAGACGATCTAGTAAGGGCGTATGCAGCTTTTGAAGAGTTAGTAAAATACTGGTGTCTAAACCATTTCTGTGTAATAGTGCTGCACCCAAGGACAAAGCAGAAAAGGCTGCTACTACAGGAATTAGTTGACTACGCCATTGATTGACTGTGGTATCTGATAGCACCACCCTAGAAAGGCTCTTGCTAGGAATAAATTCTGGCGCACTACTGGGTGGTAATTGTTTATGAACTCTTGTGTAATCTAAAACGATATTTTGCAGCAGCCAGGCGATCGCATTGGGATTAAAATCTGGCTGAAACAGTACCAAAACATTCCCTGTTAAATGGTTAGCACTGGCTTGAAAGATCATATCTTCCTTTGACAATCTCAATTCTAGGTATTGTTTGAGCGCTGGAGAATCATATAATCCCCTCACTTTATATCTGGCTCTACCTTTGATAGAAGTATGTATCGCTCGAACTAAAAAATTTTCCCCAAGAAGATTGCCACAATCAGTGTTCATTGTTCTGCTTCACAAATTTTTGTAATAGTCCCAAAACATCAGAGGCGCTAAAGTCTCTTTTTCCCATAGTATCAAGGCTACTCAGGCTTCTAGTGTTCAGCCTGGAGGAAGATTAGCCATGCAATCACAGATTGAGTAACTCTACATTAATGTCAATAGTTATCAAAAAATAAATTTTGTGGGCAAAATTTGACAAGTGCGTTGATAATTGCCTCAAAGTATAAGGAGTCGGAAACATGAGTTTCTATCGTGGGCGGAAAGTTTTAGCTGTGTTGCTCATCTCAGTATTATTATTGACAACAGCTTGTACACCTAAAACACCAGGGCGTTTTGACCAAGTACAACAAGAAAGCAGTAAACAGAAAAAAGGTCAAGCAGTTGCCAAGACTGCGACTCAGGGAGGTGAATTTAACAAATTCTTCCCAAAATCTGGTGGTGGTTATGATCGCGTTTACACTCAAGAGAAAAAAGGTTTTGCAGAAGCTAAGTTGAAAAAAGCTGGTAAAGAAGTAGCGGTGCTGTCGATTTCGGATACAACCAGCACCCCAGATGCAGCAGCAAAATTCTCTAAAAGTACCAAAAAGATTGCTGGATATCCGGCTGTAGAACAGGGTAAAACCCAAAGTGCGATTTTGGTAGGGAAGTATCAAGTCAAAGTTCAGTCAAAAGCTACGACATTTACAGCGAGCGATCGCGCCGATTGGCTCAGTAAATTTAATCTTGATGGCCTAGCCAAACTCAAATAATCAACACTCAAAATATTTAGATAACAAACTCGCAATCAGGAGATTTTTATGGGTAAACCGATTCAAGAATTGGTTGATCAACTACCAACTGGTGGTTTAACAATATCTATGTTGAAGGCTCTCGATTTTGTTGCTCCTGGTGAATGGCAAAATACTGTTGGCTTCGTCAATACCATTAAAACTGTGACTGGTGAAGATGACGAAGAGTTAATTCAACAAATTGGCGAACGAGCTATTTATCTGTATAACGATAGCTCTCAAGGCTACCAAACAGCTATGTGGCTTTATCAAACTGTTGATGGTACAGATAAAGTTCTCGGTGCAGCCGCTTTAGCTAACAAAGTTGGTGAATCAATTCCCCTTTTGGGTTTTCTTAACTCTGTGACTCCCAAACCAGATAAAGCACAAACGATTGATTTATCCTTAAAAGTAGTCGCTGAATTAGTAGCTTTTTGCCAAATTAATGGTATTCCTGGAGATAGTATCGGCGATTTTGTCGGTGCTTTAGGTGAATACAGCGGTGAATCGCTCATACGATTAGTTGCATTAGTTTGTATTGATGGGTTGATACCTTTAGGCCCAGATTTCATCAATAAAGCGTTATCTTTACTTAACCAAACTAGCCCCCAAGAACTGGAACAAAACACAACCTTTAAAGGCATTCAAGATGCAATTCCTGGCGGTAATGCTGCTAGTAAACTAAACTTTATTGGCGAAAGTTTTGATTCTGTTAAAGGTTGGATGAATGGCTTAGTTACTAGCAATAATTTAACTCCGCAAAATGTCGTTAGTCACTTGCAAAGTTTTATGGAAGTGAGTGATGACAAGTTGGATTATTTGGCAGCCTTCTTAGATGTGTCTACTAATTATTACGAACATACAGGTACGCAAACTTTAGCACGTCGCCTAATTGAACGCGCTGTAGCTGAGATTTAGTTAAATCACTCCTAGTCATTAGTCATTATGTATTTACAAATGATTAATGACTAATGACTAATGACTAACTTATAAGTTTAAATTTTCGGCGATCGCATCTAAATAAGGCTGAAAAATTACTAAATTTTCCAATTTTTCAAACTTACCTTTAGCAGCATTTGGGTCAAAAGCTGTACTGATTATATACAGCGCATTCCCATCAAAAGCAGCATAACTAATATACTGCTCTTGTAATCCACCTTCAGCTTTAATACCTGTGAAACCGTAGCGTATTCCTGGCAGCTTACCAACTGATATATTTTCTAATGGATGAGTAGAAAATATAATTTTATTGCCATTTCCTTTTTGGCGGTCTTTACTCAACGCAGCATAATAGTCACCAGACCAAGCTTTCAGCGCTGCGAGGACTTTATTTTGGTTACTAGAATTTTTATAGTCTAGTTTCGTGCCGAAGGAAATACCTGCATCAGCCAGATGCTTTTGAAAATTGGGATTTTGACTAACTTGAGAAACACTCATCTCAAGTGTACCTAAAACTTCACCTTTGGCAGATACACATAACAAAGGTTCAGTTCCCTGACATGGAACTACTTGCCAACCGCTAGGCACTACAATATTTTTACCTAAAACTTTCTGCCAAACATTTCCCCCTATTGGGGTAGAAGGGTTTCCCGGCTTAACTGGTGGGGAAGCCTTGGATGTGGATGCTACTTGGTTCTTTGGCTCTACCTTAGTTCCAGAAAAGTAGGGGAGGATGAATTTTGCACCGAATGGCATTAATAACAGTAAAAGCGCAGCTATGAAAATATGATAAACACGCAACATTTTTCTGAAAATCCAAAGCCAGAAATTACCGAATCAGGCTACAGACTACAACATTTAGTATGTATATAGGTAGATACACAACAGATTACAGGTGAATGAGGTACAAATTTTAAGAACAAAGCAATATACCAAGAGGCTTTCCAGCTTATTCCCTATTTTTACTATATTTCAATCGCTGGATATTTTGCCAAGGAAATTTTACTACCTAAATTTATTGTAACTTTATATATACTGGTTAGACACGTAGCAGCGCCGCTATAAAATCGTGAGCGCTACTACAACTAGTATTTTGATTAATATTTGTCAAAATTATTTTATTGGTTAGCCAGATGGGCTAGAAGTATTATTTGAAGCGACGAGCGCTGTTGCTACGATTTTGTTTGTGTCTTGCAACCGCTTTGCGTTTTTGTTTTTCTAGCGGTGTCTCAAAGTGACGTTTCTTTCTCATGTCTTGGAAAATTCCAGCTTTAGATACTTCCCGTTTAAATCGTCGCAAAGCTGAATCAATACCCTTATTCTCCCCCAAGACGACTTGCGTCATTCTCATTCCTTCTGATGATGGATGAATATTGAACTATAGAGAAAAAATAAGATACTCCAGCAGAAACGAGCCAAAGGCTCGTTTCTGCTGGAGACTCTAAATGCTAAATTTTTATTTCAAAATTTTAGTAACGACCGCCACGACCGCCGCCGCCACCGCCACGGTTATTGTTACCCCAGCCGCCGCCACCACCGCGAGAAGGGCTTCTTTCTTCACGAGGTTTAGCTTTATTTACTTTCAAGTCACGTCCCATCCATTCAGCACCATCTAGTGCTTCAATAGCGGCAGTTTCTTGTGATTCTGTTTCCATCTCTACAAAGGCAAAACCACGAGGACGGCCTGTTTCTCGGTCAGTGGGTAACTGAACACGATTTACTTTTCCGTATTCGCTAAATGCCATTTTCAAGTCTTCCTCAGTGACTTGGTAAGACAAGTTTCCAACGTAAATTGACATATAATGTCTCCGAATTCAGGGAGTGTAGAGAGTTAAATTCGGAGAGACGCTTTTTCAAAATCAAAACGAGTTACTCAACCGAAAATAATCCTTATATGCCAAAGTATAGCACAACCTTCAAAGAATCAAAGTTATCAAGTAGTCAAAAAACTTTGTAGTTTGTAACTATATGTATAAGATATTTGAGTATTTGTACCTAATAAATATTTAAAAATATGTTCATAGACATTTATTAGATTAACTATTACATATAATTATGAATTATATAGTCAATCTAGACAAGCTAATTTTAACTATATATATATATAGTGTTAAACTCTTTTAAGATTGTCGAACTCTAATAATATCCTTTGCGCTTCCTGACACAAAATTTGGTGATAGTTACTATTGCTGGCAAATAATCCTCCCCACTGATTGATATCATCGGTGTTATATCGCAAAGAACTGCCATCAAAATGAGTAAAACTACCACCAGCTTCGGTTAAAATTAGCTCTGGTGCAGCTATATCCCAGTCTTTAGGCGCAGACTTACCAGAAAGAGAAATATAAATGTCTGCTTTTTGTTCGAGAATAGTAGCAATTTTACAACCTACACTGCCCACAGCTTTTTGATTTTGACAAGGTAAGTGTTGTAGTAAATAGTTGAGCCTTTCATGGCGATGAGAACGACTGACAACTAAGGTTAAATCTTCGATGGATTTTTCTGTTAAAAGTGTAATGGGTACAGTTGCTTTTGGTGTTTCCTTAAATGTTCCGCCATCTTTTGTAGCGTAGTAGATTGTTTCGGCTTCTGGCACAGCTACGATTGATAAAATAGGGCGATGATCTTGAATTAAAGCAATGTGAATCGCATAGTCTCCAGTCTTGTCAATAAAATCTTTGGTGCCATCTAAAGGATCAATTAGCCATACTAACTGAGAATTTTGTTCCTGGAGTTGTGATTTATAAGTTTCTTCGCTGATGTAAGTAAAATCTTCGCCACCAAAAGCAGCTTGTAATCTCTGCAAAATATATTGACTGACGGTAATGTCTGCAATGGTCACAGGCTCATTCTGTTTGTATTGCACCTGTAAATCAGCATCTTTAATTGTACCGTGGTAATAAGAGTGGAGTATATCTGCGGCTTTCCAGCCTACATCACGAGCGATCGCTAATATTTCGGCTAAATCTTTCATTGCTTCTCTTCCATCCAGCGACGTGTGCCAAAAAATTGACAGGAACCAGCGGCGATATTAGCGGCTTGTGCTAAGGCATGAGTGAAATTATCACTTAATATATAGTGGCAGAAAGCGCCGTGAAAAATATCTCCAGCCCCCAGTGTATCAACTGGTATAATGTGTGATACGGTTATAGTACCACTTTGCTGACTACTTAGATATGCTATTGGTTGATCGCCGTGGGTAATAGCAATGTGGGGAATGCCAAAATTACTCAGGTAATCAATCACCTCTACTTCTGCATTGCAGTTGGGCGGATGAAAATTGGCTGAACAAATCGCATAATCTACGAAAGGTAAGATTTCTTCAAAGCCAGGTTTCCAGCTACCGCCATCGATGACTACGGGGATATTATGGTTTTTTGCTGTTTGTGCGATCGCTTTACCAACTTCCATCTGATGTCCATCAATTAATACAATATCAATATCTGGCAAAATATTCACGGGGATAGATGTACTACTGGCTTGGGTTTTCGCCGCATTAATGGAAATTACCGCCCGTTCACCAGTTGCTTGAGTCACAATAATTGAAGATACAGGTGGGGGTGTCGGCTGGTTAG